>NZ_CAJXPA010000065.1 GCF_913058035.1 uncultured Paraglaciecola sp.
GTAAACCTAATTTTAAGTCCTAGCTTAAAATTGACCAAACGAATTTTACTTAACTAATATTCTAATAATAACGACTAGGGACAAGGCTGTATATGACTGAACACGCCCATGAAATTCTTCCAATTAATATAGAAGAAGAACTTAAAAACTCTTATCTCGACTATGCGATGAGCGTTATTGTTGGCAGGGCGCTGCCTGATGTTCGAGATGGTTTGAAGCCGGTTCACCGCCGGATTTTATTCGCCATGAACGAACTGAAAAACGATTTTAACAAACCTTACAAGAAGTCTGCCCGTGTGGTAGGAGACGTAATAGGTAAATATCACCCTCATGGAGATTCAGCTGTTTACGAAGCTATTGTTCGTATGGCTCAGCCTTTCTCGCTCAGGTATATGTTGGTAGATGGCCAAGGTAACTTCGGTTCGGTTGATGGTGATTCAGCTGCGGCCATGCGTTATACCGAAATTCGCATGTCAAAAATAGCTCACGAGTTATTGGCTGATTTAGAAAAAGAAACTGTTGACTTTGTACCCAATTACGATGAATCGGAATTTATTCCTAACGTTTTACCAACAAGAGTTCCTAATCTGTTGATCAACGGTTCTTCAGGCATTGCAGTAGGTATGGCAACTAATATACCGCCCCACAATCTGACTGAAGTGGTGAATGGCTGTATAGCCATGGTTAATAATCCTGACATCACTATTGAAGAATTGATTGAACATATTCCAGGGCCTGATTTTCCCACTGCTGCATTCATAAGCGGCAGAAAAGGTATAGAAGAAGCTTACCGCACTGGTCGTGGTAAAATTTACATGCGCGCCCGTGCTGAAATTGAAACTGAAGATAACGGTAAAGAAACCATTATTGTTCACGAAATACCTTATCAAGTGAATAAAGCGCGATTGATTGAAAAGATCGCAGACTTAGTTAAAGAGAAAAAAATTGAAGGCATTTCTGCTTTGCGTGATGAGTCTGATAAAGACGGAATGCGTATTGTTGTCGAAGTAAAACGCAATGAATCTGCAGAGGTTCTGTTAAACCATCTGTATTCTCAAACCCAAATGCAAACTGTATTTGGTATCAATATGGTGGCGCTAGATAAAACTCAGCCGAAGATATTTAACCTGATTGATATCTTGAAAGCGTTCGTGTTGCATCGTCGCGAAGTGGTCACTAGACGGACTGTATTCGAACTGAAAAAGGCACGTGAACGGGCTCATATCCTAGAAGGTTTGGCAATAGCACTGGTTAACATTGACCCTATCATTGCAATGATAAAAGCGTCTAAAAGTCCAGCTGAGGCTAAAGTTTCTTTAACTGCTCAGGGCTGGTCTTTGGGTGATGTTGCCGAAATGCTTGAACGTTCAGGCAATGATGCCGCACGACCTGATTGGTTAGAGCCGGAATATGGAATTCGCGATGGACTTTATTACTTAACTGAGCAACAAGCACAAGCTATACTAGACTTGCGCTTGAACAAGCTAACAGGTTTGGAACACGACAAAATATTGTCTGAATACAAAGAGTTGCTTGATTTTATTGCTGAATTATTACACATATTAAATAGTCCTGAACGTTTGATGGAAATTATTCGTGAAGAGCTTGAAGCTATCCGTGATGAGTATGGTGATGCTCGCCGAACTGTTATTACTGCTGCATCACATGACATTGATATTGAAGATTTGATTGAGCGAGAAGAAGTCGTTGTTACCTTATCTCGTGAGGGATATGTCAAATATCAAAAACTGAATGATTATGAATCGCAGCGACGTGGTGGCCGTGGTAAGTCAGCAACAAAAATGAAAAATGAAGATTTCATCGAAAAGTTGCTAGTAGCAAATACGCATGATCATATTTTATGTTTCTCGACTCGAGGACGTCTATATTGGTTGAAAGTGTATCAATTACCCCTTGCCAGCAGAAATGCTCGTGGTCGTCCAATCGTTAACATTCTTCCTCTTGAAGAAAACGAACGTATTACCGCTATTTTACCTATCCAAGAGTTCGAAGAAGGTAAATATGTATTGATGGCAACAGCTAATGGTACAGTCAAGAAAACTGCTTTAACTTCTTATTCTCGTCCTAGAGCTAACGGTATTATTGCTGTTAACTTAAATGAGGGGGATGAGTTAATTGGTGTCGATATCACTAATGGGGATGACGACATTATGTTGTTCTCAGACGCTGGAAAAGTGGTACGTTTTAATGAAAAACAACGTGAAGCTGAAACTGGGAACATCAAGCTTGACCCTGAAACGGGCGAAGAATTGCTTGCTTTACGTCCCATGGGCAGAACCGCTACAGGTGTTCGTGGTATTCGCTTAAAAGACGGTCAAAAAGTAATTTCATTGATTGTACCTAAAGGTGATGGTGCTATTTTAACCGCCACTGAAAATGGTTTCGGTAAACGCACACCCGTCGCAGATTACCCTGCAAAGAGTCGAGCGACGCAGGGTGTGGTATCTATCAAAGTATCTGAACGCAACGGAAAAGTTGTTGGTGCTGTCCAGGTTAATGATAGTGATGAAATCATGCTAATCAGTGACAAAGGTACACTTGTTCGGACTCGTGTCGAAGAAGTCTCTACTGTTGGTCGTAATACCCAAGGTGTCCGCTTAATTCGAACCATTGAAGGTGAGCATGTTGTCGGCTTGCAACGTATTGACGAAATTGAAGAGCTTGAAATTGAGTTAATCGAAGGTGAAGAATCTGAAGTGATTGAAGCCGTTACCGATGAAAATGTTGATGAAGGCACTGATAATGACACTGACGATAATGCTCTAGATAACGAAGACATATAAGAGAGTCCTAATCTTTATATTGAAAGATATGGAAACTAACTGATTTATAGGTATTAATATTGATAAATTAGAAACAACAACGAGTGGCTAATGCCGCTCGTTTTTTTTGGTAGAAAAATGACAAAAATTTATAATTTCTGTGCTGGTCCCGCCATGTTACCAGTAGCCGTCATGCAAAAAGCACAAGCAGAGTTTTTGGATTGGCAATCCATGGGCAGATCTGTGATGGAAATTAGTCATCGTAGCAAAGAGTATATTGCGCTGGCTGAAACGGCAGAACAAGATCTAAAAGATTTACTTTGTGTACCTGACAATTACAAGATACTTTTTGCTCAAGGCGGTGGGCGAGGTCAGTTTTCAGCAGTGCCGATGAATTTACATGGAAATGGCGATACAGTTGATTTTTTGATGAGTGGCTCCTGGTCGGAAGGCGCATTAAAAGAAGCCAGCAAATTTTTGAAAACAAATGTAGTGGGCGATATAGTTATGCAAGACGGTTTAAGCACCGTCTCGAGCATCACCGCTGCGCAAATTGATCAAAAAAGTGCCTATTTCCATTATTGTTCAAATGAAACAATAGAAGGGATAGAGATCAATGACATTCCAGATTGTGGTGATGTGCCATTGGTAGTTGATATGTCATCCAATATTTTGTCGAAACCAATCGATGTCTCTAAATTTGGGGTCATATACGCTGGAGCACAGAAAAACATTGGACCTTCGGGGTTATCTGTAGTGATTGTTAGGGATGATTTATTAGATTTTGCAATGCCTGAAACACCCACTTTTTTGCATTATCAAACTATGGCTAACTACAACTCTATGTACAACACGCCGCCTACTTATTCGTGGTACTTAGCTGGTTTGGTATTTAAATGGCTTAAAGAGCAAGGTGGAGTTGAGGGTATCGCCGAAAAAAATGCTGAGAAAGCAGCACTTTTATACAAATGTATTGATGAAAGCGACTTTTATTTAAATAAAGTTCACCCTGACTTTCGTTCGAAAATGAATCCAACGTTTCATCTTCCTAATACAGATTTAGACGCTGTTTTTGTAAAAGAATCAGAAAAAGCAGGATTAACCGCTCTAAAAGGTCATCGAAGTATAGGTGGGATGCGCGCCAGTATTTATAACGCTATGCCAATCGAAGGGGTGAATGCGTTAACTGAGTTCATGCAAAATTTCGCTAGGAAATACAAATAATGGAACAGTTGTATCTTTCGCCAATTAATAAAGTGGACGGAACGGTCAATGTACCTGGATCTAAAAGTTTGTCTAATCGAGCGTTGTTGCTCGCTGCCTTAGCTAGTGGTGAAACTCACCTAACTAACTTGTTAGACAGCGAAGACATTCATCATATGCTTAATGCCCTCACTAAGTTAAATATCGGTTATCGTTTATCTGAATGTAAAACACAGTGTTGGGTAACAGGTAATGCTGGTGTGTTTAATGTCTCACAACCCGTCACTTTATTTCTAGGTAATGCAGGTACAGCTATGCGGCCACTTTGTGCAGCATTAGCATGCAGTCATGGGGAATTTGAGCTGACAGGTGAGCCCCGAATGGAGGAACGCCCAATTGGTGCCTTAGTTGATTCTTTGAGCCAGGCAGGGGCCAGTATCGATTATTTGAAAGGTGATGGTTACCCTCCTTTATCGATTAAAGGTCATGTTATTCAAGGTGGTAACATTACGGTAGATGGGAGTGTATCTAGCCAATTTCTTACGGCATTACTGATGAGTGCGCCTTTATTTGAACTTGATACCAGTATTGTCATAATCGGTGAACTAGTATCTAAACCTTACATAGATATAACGCTTCATACAATGTCGCAGTTTGGTATTCATGTAGTCAATAAAAACTATCAGCAGTTTGTCATCAAAGGTCAGCAGCAATACAGGTCACCAGGACATTTTATGGTGGAAGGTGATGCCTCATCGGCCTCTTATTTCCTCGCCGCTGGAGCGATTAGAGGTGGTACTGTCAAAGTCACCGGTATTGGTAAAAATAGCATTCAAGGTGATATTCGCTTTGCGGAAGTGTTGCAACAAATGGGTGCAAAAGTTAACTGGCAAGATGACTTTATTGAAGTCACCAGCGCACCATTAAAAGCTATCGACTTAGACATGAATCATATCCCTGATGCTGCTATGACTATCGCGACCACGGCGCTTTTTGCTACAGGTATCACATCAATCAGAAATATATATAATTGGCGGGTAAAGGAAACAGATCGTCTAGCTGCAATGAGTTGTGAGCTTCGTAAGGTTGGTGCAACAGTAGAAGAGGGAGATGACTATATAACTATCACGCCTCCAAAGCAGTTGTTACATGCCGAAATCGATACTTATAATGATCACCGTGTTGCTATGTGTTTCTCATTGGTGGCCTTAAGTGACACCGCTGTTGTTATCAACGACCCTGGTTGCACTGCTAAAACATTTCCTGATTATTTTCAGAGGTTTGCGACTATCTGTAAATAAAATATACTCAAATGGATTTACCCTCGACATGTGTGAATAAAAACGCTTAAACAGTACGTTTTTAAAGCAATGATTATTGAGGTTAGGAAATTGTAACATTAGCATCATTGCTAATGTTACATCTATCCGTATAATTGCGCCCGATTTGTTAAGCTCAGGAGGGCGCATGTACACAGAACCTGTCATTACCATCGACGGTCCAAGCGGCGCAGGTAAAGGAACGGCCAGTAATTTGTTAGCTAAAAAACTGGGCTGGCACTTTTTAGACAGCGGCGCCATATATCGAGTTTTAGCTGTTGCCTCACTGCACCATCAAATTCCAGCCGATGACGAAATAGGCTTGCTTCCATTAGCGTCAGGCTTAGATGTAAATTTTGAGACTACAGAAAATGGGGTAAGAGTTATCCTAGAGGGTGAAGATGTTAGCGATACCATTCGCACTGAAGAAGTAGGAGCAACCGCGTCAAAAATAGCCTCATTACCATCAATTCGTGAAGCTTTATTAAGACGTCAAAGAGGTTTTAAACAAGCACCTGGTCTTGTGGCTGACGGTCGAGACATGGGAACGGTAGTCTTCCCAGAAGCTCAAGTTAAGATATTTTTGACTGCGAGCGCAGAAGAGCGAGCTGGTAGGCGTTTTAAGCAGTTGAAAGACAAGGGGCATGATGTTAATATGCTGCGCCTTTTGCAAGACATAAAAGAACGCGACGAGCGAGATGCAAATCGAGCTATTGCCCCTTTAGTACCTGCAAGGGATGCATTGGTTCTAGATTCCACTGAGTTGAATATAGAACAAGTGCTTGAAAAGATTGAAATGTTTATTGAAGAGAAATTAACTAAAAAGTCTACTTCAGTAAACAGTTAAGTAGAAAAAGCCTGCCAAGTTAGGATGATTTGGTTATGAATAACAACCCCGCGCTCACTGGATTGTAACGTGGATGTCAAAAAAGAAATATATTAAAACACTATGATTGAAAATTTTGCTGATCTATTTGAAGAAAGTTTAAAAGTAATTGAAACCCGTCCTGGCTCTATCGTCAAAGGTACAATTGTATCAATTGATAAAGATATAGTACTCGTTGATGCTGGCCTAAAATCTGAAAGCGCCATCCCTGTAGAACAATTCAGAAACGCCGAAGGCGAGCTTGATGTTGTTGTAGGTGATGTAATCGATGTTGCTTTGGATGCCATAGAAGATGGGTTCGGTGAAACAATTTTATCTCGCGAAAAAGCGAAACGCCACGAAGCTTGGGTAGAATTAGAAAAAGCTTACACTGAAAAAGAAACCATCATAGGTGTTATTAACGGTAAAGTTAAAGGTGGCTTTACGGTTGAAGTGAACACCGTTCGTGCATTCTTACCAGGTTCATTGGTTGATGTACGTCCAGTTCGTGATACAACGCATCTTGAAGGCAAAGAATTAGAATTTAAAGTTATCAAACTAGATGCAAAACGTAATAACGTTGTTGTTTCTCGTCGTGCTGTTATCGAAGCAGAAAGCAGTGCAGAGCGTGATACGCTTCTTGCTAACCTTGAAGAAGGTCATGAAGTTAAAGGTATCGTTAAGAACCTTACTGACTACGGCGCGTTTGTTGACTTAGGTGGTGTAGATGGTCTTCTACACATCACAGATATGGCATGGAAACGTGTTAAGCACCCAAGTGAGATTGTTAATGTTGGTGATGAAATCAACGTTAAGGTATTGAAATTCGATAAAGAAAAATCTCGTGTTTCTCTTGGTATGAAGCAGATGGGCAACGATCCTTGGCAAGAAATTGCTAACCGTTATCCTGAAGGCGCTAAATTAAGTGGTGCAGTGACTAACCTAACTGACTACGGTTGTTTCGTAGAGATCGAGGACGGTGTTGAAGGTTTAGTTCACGTTTCAGAAATGGATTGGACCAACAAAAACATTCATCCATCTAAGGTAGTCAACCTTGGCGATGTATGTGAAGTTATGGTGCTTGAAATTGACGAAGAACGTCGTCGAATATCTCTTGGTCTTAAGCAATGTATTCCTAACCCTTGGGAAGAGTTTGCAAAAGCACAAAGTAAAGGCGATAAAGTCAGTGGTAAGATTAAATCTATTACAGACTTTGGTATCTTCATCGGTCTTGATGGCGGCATAGACGGTTTAGTTCACTTATCTGACATTTCTTGGAATAAGACTGGCGAAGAAGCCGTTCGTGAATACAAGAAAGGTGACGAAATATCAGCTGTTGTACTTCAAGTTGACCCTGAGCGCGAGCGTATTTCTCTAGGTGTTAAGCAGATTGAAGAAGACCCATTCAATCAGTACATTACAGATACTAAGAAAGGCACTATTGTAAATGGTATGGTTACTGCAGTAGATGCTAAAGGCGTAACTGTTAAGCTTGGTGATGAAGTCGAAGGTTATATCCGTGTAGCTGATTTAGCACGTGACCGCGTTGAAGACGCCACGACAATAGTTAGTGTTGATACTGAGATCGAAGCCAAATTTATGGGTGTTGATCGTAAGAATCGCATCGTTAACTTATCTGTTAAGGCGAAAGACCACGCAGATGAGAAAGACGCGCTAGATAAAGTGAATCAACAAGAAGATGTTGGTTTCACTAACGCTTTTGCTGATGCATTTAAAGCTGCTAAAAGCGACTAATTGACGACATTTACAAGCGTATTAATTATTTTGAATGATAATATTTTGACAAATAATTTAACGCGCTTACTATCGGTACTAATGGTTTTTTTGATTAAGGGAGTGTTTACTCAATGACTAAGTCTGAACTTATAGAAAGACTGGCCGATAAAATGCGTCAAGTCCCTGCCAAGGACGTGGAGTTATCGATAAAAGAGATGCTGGAACAGATGGCTCAAACCTTACAAAAAGGTGAGCGTATCGAGATAAGAGGTTTTGGTAGTTTTTCTTTGCACTATCGCGCACCACGAGTTGGTCGTAACCCTAAGTCGGGTGAAACTGTGAAATTAGAAGGCAAGTATGTCCCACATTTCAAACCCGGTAAAGAATTACGAGAAAGGGTCAATGAAAGTTTAGTTAGTTAAGCTTTTGAAAAACTTTTTTAAAACGGCACTCCAATTAGGGTGCCGTTTTTGTTAGAGTTAGCTTAATGTAAAATTAACTTATTTTGTAGATTATATTGAGCAATCAAAGATGTAATAGACTACATGCTAGTAATCAACAATATTTTGGATTGGACGACCCAGAGGGGACTAAATGAGAATCAAAGGATTATTGTTGCTACTGTTTGTATTATTAATACTTGTTATTGCAGGGTTTATTGGTTCGCAGAATAGTCATACCGTATCTATTAACTATATCTTAGCTGAGACAGAAATACGATTGTCAGTGTTATTGGCTGTGACATTTTCTTTAGGCGTCATATTCTCAGTCTTATTGATTGTTGGCACACTATTAAGATTAAAGTGGCGTATTCGTAAATTAGAACGAAAAAATAAAAAACTCTCACTGCCTATTAACGTTTCATAATGTTAGAACTTCTTTTTTTATTATTACCAGTTGCTGCCGGATATGGCTGGGTGATGGGCCGAAACAGCGCCCGTCAAGCGCAACAAAAACATTCAAGTATATTAGCCAAACATTATTATAAAGGATTGAACTTCTTGCTTTCTGATGAGCCAGATAAAGCTGTTGATACACTCATCAAAATGATCGATCTGGACAGTGACACGGTTGAAACTCATATTGCAATGGGAAAATTTTTCAGACATCGAGGTGAACTTGATCGAGCAATTCGAGTGCATCAAAACTTGGTCAGCAAAGAACAAATTTCAGCTTTACAACGAGAATCCGCTTTATATGAACTTGGAAGAGACTATATTCTGGCCGGTTTTTTAGAACGCGCAGAGAACGCTTTTTTACAGCTATTGAATAGTCAAAAACATTTCTTAAATGCGCAAGTCCAGTTATTTAATATTTATCAAACTACCAAAGAATGGCCAAGAGCTATCGAGTTAGCAGAACAAATGATTGGTGCAGGCGGTGACAGCGATGAGTTATATACACGTGTTGCCCACTTTTATTGTGAACAAGCAAACATTGAAATTAAAAATAATAATCTAACAGAAGCTGAAATTCATCTTAAGAAAGCTATAGATGTTGATGAGAAGGCAGTTCGTCCATGGTTGTTGTTAGGTAAAATCGCTATGCAACAACATGACTTTGATAATGCTATTGATTGTTTAAGCCAAATCCCTAGTCGTGATTTAAGTTGGTTAAGTGAAGCGGTGCCTCTAATCGAGGAATGTGCCGAAAATTTGAACGACCATGTGAAATTTAATAAAGTATTAGATGAATATTGGCAGCAATGCGCCACCGCTTATTTGGCTAAAGTCAAATTGATGGCAAAAGCTGGTAAAGTAGAAAGTGCAGCAGGAGTGTTGTTAGATCAATTAAAAAAACATCCCACCATGAAAGGTTTCAAAACCCTTATGGGTTTGTATATTGATTTACAAGACCATGAGCAATCGACTATTAGTTTAATACTATTGAAAGAGTTACTAGAAGAACAAATAAAGCAACGACCCAAATATAAATGTCATAGTTGTGGATTTGCTGGGAGCAAAATTCATTGGTTATGCCCTTCATGTAAAAAATGGGGTGTGGTTAAACCAATTAAAGGCTTAGATGGCGAATAGTATGACAATGATTAAAAAAGACCCAAAAATTGTGGTGGCACTTGATTTTGACCAAGTATATAAAGCTGATGCCTTTGTTGAGCAACTTGACCCAGAGTTGTGCCGGCTTAAAGTGGGTAAAGAAATGTTTACTCACTTTGGCCCAAGCTTCGTAACAAATCTTGTTAATAAAAACTACGATGTTTTTTTAGATTTAAAGTTTCATGATATTCCTAATACTGTTGCAAGAGCTTGCCAAGCTGCTGCAGACTTAGGGGTGTGGATGGTCAATGTGCATGCTTCAGGTGGACCTAAAATGATGGAGTATGCAAGAGAGAGCTTAGTTCAGTATGCGGAGAATCAGCCATTTTTGATTGCGGTTACAGTGCTAACTAGCATGGATCAAAAACAATTAAATGCAATTGGTATTAACTCTTCACCAGAGCAACAAGTGCTTAATCTCGCTAAATTGACTCATGAGTGTGGTTTAGACGGTGTGGTGTGTTCTGCACAAGAGTCAAAGTTACTCAAATTTAATTTTCCTAAATCGAAGTCTTACAGCGCTGCCACCCCAAATGATTTTAAATTAATCACACCTGGGATCCGTCCCGAAGGTTCAAATAAAGGCGACCAAATACGAGTGATGACACCTAAACAAGCTATTCAGGCTGGATCTGATTATTTAGTAATAGGTCGACCGATTACCCAATCAGCCGACCCACTTAACACATTAATAGAAATCAATGACTCTATTATGTAAAGAGTCTTCAACGTTTAAAGAGTCTTCAACGTTTAAAGAGTCTTCAACGTATAAAGAGTCTTCAACGTATAAAGAGTCTTCAACGTTTAGAAACCCTTTAACGTTTAAAGAGTTTCTAAAGCTGTCTTTGCATCCATATACTCAAGACTAAGTTCTTGGCCCAACGCATCTGCAACAGCCTTGTAGGTTATCTTACCTTGATGCACGTTAAGTCCGTTCAACAAGTGGGGATCATCCAACATAGCTTGTTTAGGGCCCTTATTGGCTAGAGCTAGTCCAAAAGGTAATGTTGCATTGTTGAGAGCAATGGTTGATGTACGTGCAACACCGCCAGGCATGTTGGCAACACAATAATGTACCACTTCATCTATAATATAAACTGGATCCTGATGCGTGGTGGCTTTTGATGTTTCAAAGCATCCACCCTGATCGATTGCCACATCTACTACAACTGAACCAGGTTTCATGTTTTTAATATGTCCACGATTCAACAGTTTAGGTGCCGCAGCGCCCGGAACTAATACGGCGCCAATTACTAGGTCTGCTCTGGAAGAGTAATATTCAATGGCTTCTGCAGTTGAAAAAACAGTTGCTAGCCTACCTTCAAAAATATCATCCAGTTCACGTAAACGATTTAATGACCGGTCTAATATGGTCACGTCAGCACCAATACCCATTGCCATTTTAGCTGCATTTAATCCTACAACTCCACCACCTATTACTACTACCTTTCCTGGAGCAACACCTGGTACGCCGCCTAATAAAGTACCGCTACCGCCTTGCGCTTTTTCTAAATAATGTGCACCGGCTTGTACTGACATTCTTCCAGCTACTTCACTCATGGGTGCTAATAGCGGTAATGTATTTCTATTATCGGTGACCGTTTCATAAGCAATGCAAGTTGCGCCAGATTCAACTAATAACTGAGTTTGAAGCGGATCTGGAGCCAAATGAAGGTAGGTATATAAAGTCTGACCTGGACGTAACATTTTACATTCATTTGGTTGTGGTTCTTTTACCTTAACTATCATATCGGCTTTAGCAAAAATGGCTTCTGCTTTCTCAATTATTTCAGCTCCAGCCGCAATATATTGCTCGTCTGTGAAGCCAATAGAATGTCCTGCTTGTGTTTCTACCCATACCTGGTGTGAATGTTGTATGAACTCTTTTACAGCAGCTGGGGTCAAACCCACTCTATATTCATGGTTCTTAATTTCTTTTGGTACACCGATCAACATAACTACACTCCATTTATAAGGATATTTAAGAAGAAAAGTATAATCGAATATTTAAAGTAAGTTGTTTTGTATTCAGGCATACAAAAGTATAATATTTTGTATGACAGTCACTTTGCGGTATATTGTATGTTGATAAAAACACCCAAACATCTTGACAGGATAGATAGAAACATTCTTATTGAATTACAGAAAAATGGAAAAATCACTAATGCCGATCTTGCGAGTAAAATTGGACTGAGTGCAAGTCCATGTTTAGAAAGGGTAAAAAGGTTAGAGGTACAAGGTTACATTACTGGTTATCACGCTCGTGTTGACCCCTCGTTATTAGGGGCGTCTATGTTAGTTTTTGTAGAGATCACATTGACAAAAACATCAGTTGATATATTTGAAGAATTTTCTACCGCAGTACGTAAGCATGAAGATATTCAGGAGTGTCATCTTGTTTCAGGTAATTTTGACTATTTGCTTAAAGCACGTGTTGCAGACATGTCTAGCTATCGAAAGTTGCTTGGCGATACATTATTACGTTTGCCTGGGGTCAGCGAGTCACGCACATATGTGGTTATGGAGGAGATAAAAGAGTCAACTCAAGTTAAAATAAGCTTGAGATAACATTCGTTGCCCAGTATTGCTTAATTTGCGAGCGGAAGGTGTCAGTGAACTAGGATTTTCAGTACTGCACTGGTATCTTGTGTAAATGTGCTAACAACAATTGATAAAAGAAAACTATTTATATGGCGCGACTCACGGGCATTCAAAGAATTATGGAAGTAGGCATGATTATCAGTTGTGTCTTTGCATTTTTTCTATTACTAGCTATGACTTCTTTTCATCCTGCCGACCCTGGCTGGAGTCAAGCTGGTTTGCAAAGCGATGTAAACAATTGGGTAGGACCAATTGGTGCTTGGTTTGCTGATATATTATTCTTTATTTTGGGCTCGTTTGCTTACAGTTTACCATTTTGTTGTGCATTTTTAGGCTGGTTTTTATTTCAACAAACTAAAACTTTATTTGAGATAGATTACCTTACGATTGGACTCAGATTGATCGGTGTCATTTTATTTGTTTTAGGTTCAACAGGTTTGCTAAGCCTCAATGTAGAAGACATTCATAACTACACTTCTGGTGGTATCATTGGAGATATTTTAAGTTCGTCGCTAATCCCCTATTTTAGTCTGGTAGGTACAACTCTATTGCTACTTTGCTTCTTCTGCACAGGCTTCACGCTGTTAAGCGGTATATCGTGGGTTATCATTGTTGATAAAATTGGCGAATTAGCGATAAGTGTTAGTTATTTTATCTACCGCACACCGGCAAAACTTAAAGGGTCGTCTAATCTGCTTCTACCTTTTAAAAAGGCAACACCAGAACATACAAATTTAGTACCCGCTGATGATGACTTCTGGGGCAGCGAGTCTGAAAATAGTAATTTTGAACATCATCATGATGCGCCATATTCAGCTGAGCCTGTTTTACCTCAAAATATTCTTGATGAACCAGAGCCTGTAAAGTCAAATCCTGTTTCTATTCGCGAGTTAAAAAATAAAATCACTTCTTTGGGTAAATCACCGAAAGTAGAACCTGTTATGACAGAAGCTGAGCTGGGATCCGAACCAGAAACCGAACTAAAAATCGAAATAGATAAAGAACTTTTACCGGATGTGAGTGTTAACCAAAAACAGGGACCTATGCCATCTTTTGCTTTGCTGGAACGTGCAGATAAAGTTAAAAATCCTATCACCCCTGAAGAGTTAGAAATTGTCTCTCGTTTACTTGAAGCCAAACTTGCTGATTTCAATATTGAAGCAAGTGTGGTCGGTGTGTATCCAGGTCCTGTTATTACACGTTTTGAAATGGATTTAGCACCGGGTGTTAAAGTCAGTAAAATCACCACCTTATCAAAAGACTTGGCGCGCTCTATGTCAGCCCTCTCGGTGCGTGTGGTAGAAGTTATCCCAGGTAAGTCTGTTATTGGTTTAGAATTACCCAATAAAAAACGCGACATGGTACGTTTAAGTGAAGTGATCAGTGCCGATGTGTTTCAATCTTCCGAGTCACCATTAACCATGGTTCTGGGCGCAGATATTTCCGGTAAACCTGTTGTGGTAGATTTAGCAAAAATGCCTCATCTTTTGGTCGCGGGTACCACAGGCTCTGGAAAGTCTGTAGGTGTGAACGTGATGATCCTGAGCCTGTTATATAAATCTACGCCTGAAGATGTGCGTATGATTATGATTGATCCAAAAATGTTGGAATTATCTGTCTATGAAGGTATTCCACATTTATTATCCGAAGTGGTTACCGATATGAAAGAAGCCGCTAACGCACTACGTTGGTGTGTGGGAGAAATGGAACGCCGCTACAAATTGATGTCCGCCCTTGGGGTTAGGAATCTAAAAGGTTATAACAGTAAAGTACTGAATGCTATTGAAGTGGGTGAGCCTATTCGCGACCCATTGTGGAAGTCTGAAGAAAGCATGGAAACGCAAGCACCTATCTTAGGAAAATTACCCGCCATTGTGGTAGTGGTGGATGAATTCGCCGACATGATGATGATTGTTGGTAAAAAAGTAGAAGAGTTAATAGCGCGTATTGCACAAAAAGCCCGAGCCGCAGGGATTCACTTAGTATTGGCTACCCAAAGACCATCTGTTGATGTTATTACTGGTCTTATTAAAGCCAATATTCCCACTCGTATCGCTTTTCAAGTATCTTCTAAAATTGACTCCCGGACTATTCTTGACCAAGGAGGGGCAGAAGCTCTTTTAGGGGCAGGGGATATGTTATATTTACCACCGGGAACCGGTGTGCCAACACGTATTCATGGTGCATTTGTGGATGATCACGAGGTACACGCCGTGGTTGCGGATTGGAAAAAACGTGGTGCGCCACAATATATTGATGAGATTTTAAATGGTGATGCTAGTACAGACATCCTATTACCTGGCGAAAAGTCTGAAGATGCTGATCAAGAATATGATGTGTTTTACGACGAAGCCGTCTCTTTTGTAACAGAAACCAGACGAGCGTCGGTATCAGGTGTGCAGCGAAAATTCAGAATTGGTTACAACCGCGCAGCCAGATTAGTGGAACAAATGGAACAAAGTGGCGTCGTAACCTCTCCCGGGCATAATGGCAACCGTGAAGTGTTAGCCGCTGCAGCTCCTAAAGATTAACCCTAAAAGAAGTCATCATAAATGAACAAGCTACCACAATTAAAACCACTACTTTTATTCATCGCGGTGTTACTTAATAGCACATTTGTCCTGTGTGCAGAAACTGACGCCAAACAACAGCTAAAAGTGAAATTGGCTTTACTTGCAACTTATCAAGCTAATTTTACGCAAACAGTCGTCGATATTGAGAATACATTATTGCAAGAGGCCGAGGGCCGGATAATATTACGACAACCCAACAATTTATATTGGGAGCTGTTTGAACCAAACGAAAGTGTATTGTTAGCTGATGGTACAAATATCTGGAACATCGACCCCTTCTTAGAGCAAGTTGTGGTTTATGGAGCAAACGCGGCCCTTGAAAACAATCCTTTAATTTTGTTAACCAATCCCGATAGTACTCAATGGCAAAAATTTGATGTGAGTCGCTTAGATAGTCAATTTATCATTAAGCCACGAGAGTTAAATGGGGGTATCGAATCGTTACGTTTAGTATTTAACGGTGACACCTTAATTGAGATTGAAAGCCAAGATGGGCAACAACAAAAGAGTTTACTGTTGTTCTCTGAAATAGAACAAAACCATTCGTTACCCGCTGATACCTTTAGGTTTGTTATGCCTGAAGGTTATGAGTTGGACGACCAGCGATAACTATGACAACAGAATTTGACTTTGCTGGTAACAACAACAGTTTGAATAATGATTCCAATGACGGCTTGAAAAACAAAATTGTTGCACCGTTAGTATCGTTTGCACCGTTTACACCTTTAGCCGCTCGTATGCGGCCAAAAGTGATTGAACAGTACTTTGGTCAACAGCATATCGTTGGTCCAGGTAAACCATTAAGAGCGGCATTATTGCGCGGTCAATGTCATTCAATGATCCTGTGGGGACCACCAGGAACAGGTAAAACAACGCTAGCAGAATTAGTGGCTACACATTGTGAAGCTCATATCGAGCGTTTGTCTGCCGTCAGTAGTGGTGTTAAAGATATTCGTCAGGCCATAGACAACGCTAAATATTATACGAGTCAACATCATCAGCGCACCATATTGTTTGTAGACGAAGTACATCGCTTCAATAAAAGTCAACAAGATGCATTTTTACCTTTTATAGAAGACGGAACCGTAACGTTTATCGGAGCGACTACTGAAAATCCTTCTTTTGAACTCAACAATGCTTTGTTATCAAGAGCTAGAGTATATTTACTTAAAAGCTTAAGCGCAGATGAGCTCAGTGAAGTTATTACACAAGCGTTAACCGACAATGAACGTGGTCTAGGCCTTGTTGATATCACTTTAGATCATCAAGCCAAATCAATGTTGATTGATATGGCATCAGGTGACGCGAGGCGTCTATTAAATCATTTAGAACTTAGTGCTGATTTTTTACCAACCGATTCAGTAGACAAGACCCTCACTGTCGATATGGTAAAACTAGCCGTAGGCGAAAAAGTTGCACAGTATGATAAAAACGGTGATCAGTTTTACGATTTGATTTCAGCTTTTCATAAGTCGATACGCGGCTCTGCGCCTGATGCAGCACTGTATTGGTTCGCACGTATGCTAGTGGCTGGATGTGACCCTTTATATATTGCCAGAAGGTTGTTAGCTATTGCCTCAGAAGATATCGGCAATGCTGATCCTAGAGCGATGCAGATATGTTTGAACGCATGGGATATATTTCAACGAGTTGGGCCTGCAGAAGGTGAAAGAGCAATTGCACAAGCTATTCTGTATTGTGCCAGTGCAGCAAAAAGTAATGCTGTCTATTTGGCGTTTAATGCAGCTGTTCAACATGCAAAAGACACACCTGATTCAGCGGTGCCAGAACACTTAAGAAATGCACCCACTAGTCTGATGAAAGATTTGGGCTATGGAAAAGAATATCGCTACGCCCATAATGAAAGTCATGCCTATGCAGCAGGAGAAAATTATTTTCCTGAAGCTTTACGAGATACTCTATATTATCAGCCTAGTGCTCGCGGCTTAGAAAAAAAGCTACAAGAAAAATTAAAATTTTTAAAGGAGCTTGATTTGCATAGCACACAGCAGAGGTATAAATAGTATGCATACAACAGCAACGATGTATATTTTTATCGCTCTTGGAGGTGCAACTGGAGCTTGTTTGCGCTATTTTCTTTCACAACTGATGCTTCAATGGTTTGGCAAAGGCTTTCCTTTTGGTACACTTCTGGTCAATATTGTTGGTTCATTTTTCCTAGGGTTTTTGTATTCATTATTGGAACATGGTCAATTAGAAGCGGCCTTATGGCGTACAACAGTTGGAATTGGTTTTCTTGGTGCACTCACCACATTTTCCACATTCTCAGTAGACACGTTAATGCTCTTTCAACAGGGCTTGTGGTTTAAAGCTGCACTTAACGTAACTTTAAATATAATGTGTTGCTTATTTGCAGCATGGTTAGGCACTCAATTAGTGAAAGGTTAAATAAAACAAAATGTTAGATCCAAAATATTTACGTGGCGATATTCAACACACTGCAGAAAAACTAAAAAGAAGAGGGTTTGAATTAGACGTAAGTTCATTTATTGAATTAGAAGAAAAGCGTAAATCTCTACAAATCAAAACCCAAGAGTTACAAAATGATCGCAACGTGCGATCTAAATCGATTGGTAAAGCTAAAGCGTCGGGTGAAGATATTCAGCCTCTTTTAGCCGAAGTGGGTAAGCTAGGTGAAGAATTAGATTCAGCAAAAGCCGAATTGTCGGTTTTGTTAGAAGAAATAGCGGCGCAATCACACACTATTCCAAATTTACCTGACGACTCAGTACCTCAAGGTGAAAATGAAGATGGCAACCTTGAAATCAGTCGCTGGGGTACACCACGTGAATTTGATTTTGATATCAAAGACCATGTAGACCTAGGTGCAAACTTAAGCAAAGGTGTGGATTTTG
Source organism: uncultured Paraglaciecola sp. (assembly GCF_913058035.1). Classification (GTDB taxonomy): domain Bacteria; phylum Pseudomonadota; class Gammaproteobacteria; order Enterobacterales; family Alteromonadaceae; genus Paraglaciecola. The sequence continues at coordinate 18,015 of NZ_CAJXPA010000065.1, forward strand.
ATGCGGGTTCAAAACTAGCAGGTGCTCGTTTCGTAGTGATGCGTGGACAGGTTGCTCGTCTGAATCGTTCCATTGCTCAGTTTATGCTGGATTTACATACACAAGAACATGGTTATGAAGAAACCAATGTGCCTTTATTAGTTAATCATGAAAGCATGGTGGGTACAGGCCAATTCCCTAAATTTGAAGGTGATTCTTTCCATACTAAACCTGCCACAGAAGAAGGGCAGGGTTTATCACTTATCCCCACATCAGAAGTGCCATTAGCGAATATTGCTCGCGACGAAATTTATGGGATCAAAGATTTGCCCTTGAAAATGACAGCATTCAGCCCCTGTTTTCGCAGTGAAGCTGGTTCGCACGGACGTGATACCCGTGGACTTATTCGCCTGCATCAGTTTGAAAAAGTAGAGCTAGTGCAACTTGTTACACCTGACACTTCTTTTGATGCATTGGAAGAGTTAACGCAACATGCTGAAAAAGTGCTGCAGCTACTTGAATTGCCATATCGTAAAATGCTTCTCTGTACAGGTGATATGGGCTTTGGGGCTTGTAAAACTTATGACCTTGAAGTGTGGTTACCCGCTCAAGATACTTATCGTGAAATTTCATCATGCTCAAATATGCTGGACTTCCAAGCTCGCAGAATGCAAGCCCGCTTTCGTGCAGAGCAGGGGAGTAAACCTGAACTATTGCACACCCTTAATGGTTCGGGTTTAGCCGTCGGGCGAACACTGGTGGCTATTTTGGAGAATAACCAGCAAGCAGATGGATCCATAACAATACCAACAGTATTACAATCTTATATGGGTGGATTACAGAAGATTGGGTAAGAAAATTTTTGGGGCTTGGCTTTTATACTTCCAAGTAACTTATGCGAAATCATTTTGTGAAATCTTTATGAAATCACTTTATGAAATCAGTTGTTGTTTCAGAATGAGTTGGCTTTCCAAGTGCACGAATACCGACTTAAAATTAAAGGACGCTTCGAACAATAGCTGATTTTGACGTATTTTAGTTTGATGAATTAGACTTTATAAGCGCTACAAACACTTTGCAGGTTTAGGTAAACCTGCAACTTTTGTCGCTTGTTTGGCTGGACCTTTTGGAAATAATTTAAATAAATACCGGCTATTACCTTTTTCTGGACCAAACTCATTGGCCATCGCTTTAACAAGAACTCGCATTGCTGGGCTAGTGTTAAATTCAAGATAAAATTGGCGTACGAACTTAACCACTTCCCAGTGATTATCAGTTAACTCGATGTTTTCTGTTTTGGCTAAAGTGGCAGCAATGTCTGCTTGCCAATCTTCAACCTTCAGTAAATAACCTGCTTTATCTGTAGCAAACTTTTTACCTGCAACTTCAAAATGATATTCCATTTGCCCTTACCAGCTGATTACATTGTCATATATTAAGCTGAGTTCGACGAACTCGGCATAAGTGATAATCTGAATATTGTTATTTTCTAGCTTCAGCCCACGCGCCTCAATATCATCTTTAAGCACATACACTGCATGTAATTCTGTGAGCTTTGCGTATATTGTCTGATGCATTAATGCATAAACTGCATCTTGGGTTAGTAGCAATCCATCAGTGTTATGGATACGTTGTAAACAATGTTGCAGAGCCAGATGGCTGAATGGGCTTGAAGATATTTTGTGTAAAATCATTAAAAGCTCATTACGTATCGCTGGTTAGCTAAAATGCTGGATAAGTCTTCTAGTTCAATGAGTGTCACAGGGATACACAGCTGAGACACTTTTATTCCTCTTTGCGCTAGGCTTTGTTTGCACACATATATGCTTTCTATGTCATAAAATTCGAGAGCAGGGAAGGTCTTGTGATAAGCCTTGTTATCAATTGATGCTGCATGTTGGGAAATTAATAGCTGCAACACACCATCCTCAATAAAAAACATACTCACGACTTGAGCAAAATTACTCATAGCAAGAGCCATGTCTAAGCTTTCTTGGCCGTTAGAAGAACCGTAGGGTGCAGATTTATTAATAATGGCAACGCTTGTTATTGCTGCTGTTGGGCTCAAAACTGTATCAACCTATCACTACAGCTAATCAATATTGCTAACTCACCTAAACCGACTGATTCGAAAGGCGCTGCCAAACTAAAATGTGGGTTGTCTGTTTCTTGTGCATCTTCAGCGGTTGTGATGCCTCTCTTAATTGCGGCGCTGACACACACCATCAGGGGCACCCGATATTGTTGTGAGAGTTTCAACCACGCTGCATACAAGTCAAATTCATCAGATGGTGTGATTTGTAAACTAGACCCATTAAGTGCCCCGCTTTGATAAAAAAAAATCCCGTTGATGCTGTGTTTTGATTGTGCAGCCGCAAGGGCAAAACGATACGCACTGTAAGCATTTTGTTGCGAAAAAGGAGCAGAAGTAATGACTAACGCAAAAGAAGACATAATTTTCATGTAAAAAATGACATAAGTGGTCAATGTACCATAAAAAATGCCCCAGCAAGCTGAGGCATTTTTAAAGTAAAGTATTTAAAAACTAGTCGTCGCTACCAAAAACACCTAGAAGGTGAAGAATGGACGTAAATAAGTTATAAATATTTAAATACATAGATACAGTTGCGCGGATATAATTTGTTTCACCACCATTAATGATGCGACTGGTATCATACAAAATGAAGCCAGACATAATAAACACTATCGCTGCACTTACAGCTAGGCTGAGTGCCGGTATACCTAGGAAAATGTTTGCAACTGAAGCTACAACAGCAACAATCAATCCTACAAGTAAAAAACCACCCATAAAAGAAAAATCTTTTTTGGTTGTTAATACATAACCAGATAATCCGAAAAACACCAATGCAGTTGTACCAAAAGCTTGGAGAATTAATCCTGAGCCACCTGGAAAGCCTGCATAGTGGTTCAACATCGGACCTAAAGATGCGCCAAGTAAGCCGGTAAAGACGAATACAAACAAAATACCCATCGAGCTTTGCGCTGCTTTATTTAAAAAGAAAATCATAACAAGTGCACCTAGACTCATCATCATAGCTGTACCTCGTCCTAAACCCATAGACATTGCAATACCAGCGCACACTGCACTAAAAGTTAGTGTCATGGCAAGCAACATATAAGTGTTACGAAGTACCTTATTAGTTTGCAAGGCAGAAGCTTCACCTGAGCTACTGTAGGAAGACCTTTGTTCCATTTTATTCTCCAAAACGTAAGTTGAAATTCATTGTATATTAATAGTGTACTTGTATGGGGTTTGGTTCACTTTTTCAAGTAATATTGTATTTAATTGTTATCTATAAACGTAACTTGATGTAAATGCGCCCAATCCGTTCAAACAATAATCAATCAGCGCATTTTGTTCAATTAAGGCTTTACAAGCCCTAGAAACGTCACTATTATTCGCACCCTCAATTCGGTGAGGCGAAATAATATATTTAACCACACGAGATTGTAGAAAATACGGATAGCTGGCAGAGCTCGGTTTAATGCACCTGACTTGAAATCAGACGTAGGGTCAAACCTACCGGGGGTTCGAATCCCTCGCTATCCGCCACATTTTTAAAGCCCGCTTAATTGCGGGTTTTTTGCGTCTGAGGCATTATAATTATCGTCTATTTATGCGTTTTTTTATACGTTTATGTAAAACTCCAATAAAGTTTTTGCAAAAGCCAACCCTAGCCATAAAGCATCGTCAAAGGCGATGCAAGTGTATCCCGTCAAGTCACTCTGATACTCAGTCAGTACAAGGTAACCTAAGACAAAGTTCCTCTTTTATATTTAGCTTGAAAAATCAATTATATTTTCAAGCATTATAATGTGTTAAACAATCAGTATTACCTTACAATATTAACAACTTTAATCTGACAATCTTATGCTGTTATATTCTTTGTGGGTTAACGTCCAGAGGCTTTTTAATTATCTAAAGCACCTGTTAAATACCAGCTTACATTTAAATTTTAGCATTTTATATTTGTTCATTTCAGGTATACAATTAACCAACACATTACTTCCTCACCACCCAAACTCTGTTTAATTAAATGTTATTTTTTCAGCCCATTTATTGTCCTCTACATTTTATCCGTACATAATTCTTAATTTTAATAGAGTAGCGGGTTTTTTGTGTTCAGCCGTTATACAATAGTTGAGTCATTCAGCAATGATGATTGAGCTACATTCTTTATCTCTTTTGAAAGTCCGATTGAAAGTCGATTGAAAGTTTAAAACTTGACAGCAAAGGTTTCTATTAAAATGACCGATAATAAAGATTCAAAATCCCGGTTCGTTATTTTGACTGAGTTCAAGAAAAGTCAGTTGTCATTGCGTAGCTTTATTTCTCGTTATGTCATTTCACCTCAAGATATTGATGATGTTACGCAGGAAACATTTTTACGTGCATACAAAGCTGAAAAAGTTAAAGAAAAAGAAATAGAGTACCCTAAAGCATTCTTATTTCGAATTGCTAAAAATTTAATGTTGTCTGAGTTTTCCAGCAAAGCCCGAAAAATCACTGATTATATTGAAGACTACGATGCCTCAGATGAGCTACTCAATACTGACAATCTAGAATCAAATGTTATGGCTCAACAAAAACTTGGGGTTTATTGTGAGGCAGTTGCCTCTTTACCTTCACAGTGTAGAAAAGTCGTTATTATGAAAAAAGTGTATGGAATGCAAAATAAAGAAATATCAAGACGATTGGAATTATCGGTTAGTACTGTAGAAAAACATCTCACCAAAGGCATCAGACGCTTAAATTCAACCATAACTAGTCGCTATGATGAGCAAGATACTCAATTGTCATCACTAGGGTCAAATCAAAAGGGGACAATATAATGGATAATATTACGTCATTCCCTAGTTCAACAGTGCTTGAAGAAGAGGCTTGCCAGTGGATTGTAAAATTCGAAAGTGATAATGAACCCTCAACTCAAGATATTGAGCAATTGAATGTTTGGCTGTCGAAAAGTCCCGTGCATAAGGAGACATTGTTGCGACTGTCTAAGACATGGTGCAACATGGATATTATGTCAGGATTAATGGTGCCATTGGGGTATTCGTTAAAACCTAAGCGAAGTAAGCTAAAATCCTACGCTTTGAAACGATTACCTTTTATTACAGGTATTATTCGTGTGTTCAATAAAGAAACCATGATGTTGTTTCGTCCCCTTATTTTACCCGCATTAATAGTTATTATGATGCTCAATTTGACATTTTTTTGGCCAAACTTAATACCAGAACTACCCAATAATATGTATATCACCTCTATTGGCGAACACTCTACTCATACTCTTGAAGACGGCTCAGTACTGACACTTAACAGCAACTCTCAAGTTGAAGTTTATTATACCCTGAGTAAACGTGTGATAAATTTATTAACGGGAGAAGCGCATTTTGATGTTGTATCCGATCCTAACAGGCCATTTGAGGTGTATGCTGGGAATCGAATGATCAAGGCTGTTGGTACTGCTTTTTCTGTGTATCGTCTAGAAAATAATATTGAGGTGTTAGTGACTGAGGGGAATGTTGACCTTGCGATTGTTCAGTCGACCTTATTGGTTAAACCCAAAACATTCTATAAAAATAAGGTAGATTTTAATCAAAAGTTATCACCTGATTCGATAGAAAATACAGTAACGGTTATTGCATCATTGAAGGCGGGTCAAAGTGTTTCTATTCCCATTAGTTCTGATAGTTTGGATACGCCGGTCGTTGAATATGCGCAAGGTGACTTAGTTCGTAAGTTATCTTGGTTAGATGGTCGATTGGTGTTTGCTGGTGAATCACTTCAAGAGGTGGTGGCTGAAGTAAGCAGACA
>NZ_CAJXPA010000066.1 GCF_913058035.1 uncultured Paraglaciecola sp.
CCTTTCTTTTGGTTAATAAAAATTTATAACGCTAAAACCTACCATCTTAAAAACATCAAACAAGTCAACATTGACAATAGCGACAGCATTAGAAAACCACATATAAATGATACAACGTTAACTATTTCCACCCATCAGTGCGGAGAATTTAGCTTGGAGATGTATGTCTTATTTATCAAACATCACTACAGCTTGTTTTAATATTGTATCGTTACACATCAGCATAGCTATTGATGACAAATGTGTTGATAGCAAAAAAATTCAGATGACTACTGACTACGACTTCAACACAACCTTAAAACATTCACTCTCAAATTCTATCGTATCATCGAACATTATTTTTTTACGGCGTCTGGTTTCAACCTCACCATTAACCAATACTCGACCATTGTCGATAGCTACTTTAGCCTCACCACCACTTGACACTAATGCTTCAAGTTTTAATAACTGGTATAAAGCAATTGGCTCTGCATTAATTTCAATATTTTTCATGTGTAAAATTTCCACTTAATTGTTTAACTTTGTCTGCAATTAATTCAAACAGCACATCTTTGAATCTACCACTTGAATCTATAAGTCCCACGCCTTTAAAACCTCAAAACGTATATAATTTAGCTTGCAAGAACAATAAATCTGGTGCCGGTTTAAAACACTTAATTGCAGAAGACTTTTTCTATCTGAACACTTCTAATTCAAGCACTTTTTATTATGCACTTTTATTATTCACTTTAGTTCTGATCCTTATAACAGCAATGCAAGTACCTCTATTTGTATGTGTATAATGCTTATAATGATACAGCCTTATGCTTCACTAATTCACAAAATGAGCGGTATAGATGAAATTATTGATTAACCTTATTCGTAACTTATTAGGCGGCATCATCGCAGCCATCGATTTTATTACCCGAGGTTCAAAACTAAAACGCACGGTAGAGGCACAAAAACAGGTCGAAGCAGAGCTAAAAAAAATATCTTTGTTTCAATTTTTTGCTTGCCCATTTTGCATTAAAACTCGTCGTGCAATGTATAAAATGAATTTGCCTGTCGTTAAACGTAACGCCTCACAAGGCTCGCCTTTTAGGGAAGAGTTATTGCAAGGTGGCGGGAAAGTTCAGACTCCCTGTTTACGTGTCGAGAGTGACAGTGGTGTAGAATGGTTGTATGAATCTTCTGCAATCATCAGTTATCTTGAAAAGCGTTTTGTTTAAACACTTAAATTTATCAAGTTTCTAGGCACTTTTTGATGCCAGCTTGTATGTTAGTCTCCTATTACTGATTGCATATCACTTCATCTATTCGTTTTGCTTACCTGTAATAGATTTTATAATTTTTATTGCAGGTTTTAATGTAGTGATTTAATGATCTAGTCCATCGTATTGATTTCAAAATGTAATGCTGGATATGGTATTCCTTTATATTACTGGCCTATCTGAGTATATATAGGCTACAGATATAGAGTTCCCCATAACTCCTACAGATTTAAATGCTGATGTTTCTTTTTACGCATACTACATAATTTTTTATTACGTAATTAAAACCAAGAATCATAGAACGACAGTTGCGATTGACTGCTTGTTTGAGCAAACCAATTACATTTGATGGCACATAATTAAATGTCGTTTGGATTTATTGGCGGTAAAGTAATAAGTGTGCCTGCGGTTAAAACACGCTTAGTTAAATCGTCACCGTCTGAAAGAGGCGGCAAGCTGCCACCTAGTGATGCTGTTGATAATGAAGATTATTAGGTAAAATTTATTCATCATAAAAATACTGTAATCACCTCTAGCATTTTATTAATTTTACATTACCAAGGTAGAACTTCACCATTTGAATGCCAGAAAGTGCCAGTATTGTTCAGGTTCAATTCTACAATACGCTGCATTAAGCGTTCAACCGCAACCGCAGCAGAAATATCACCGCCATAATTAACCATCTCAGTTTGTACATAACCTGGGTGTAATAAAGCAACAGCAACTCCTTGTTCTCTAAGATCATGAGCTAAAGACACCCCAGCAATATTTAACGCTGACTTAGACATACGATAGCCATAATAACCACCAGAGGTGTTATCTTTTACCGAACCCATACGGCTGGTAATCAACGCAACTTTTGCACCTTTGAGCAATTGTTTCTTCAACAGATGAGTCACCATCAAAGGCCCCATTGCATTGACTCTGAATTGGTACTCTAGAGTCGAGACTGACATGTCTTCTAAGCTTTCGTTAGCTAACACACCAGCGTTATTGATCAGTAAATCAATTTTTAAATCGCTCAATATAGGTAAAGTTTTTTCTAGACATTCTGGGTTACTCACATCAACATTATCGATCACTTTGGCGCCAGACTGACTAAGCTCGTCGCTATTATTGCGGCACAAGGCAATAACTTTATTACCTTTAGCTAAGTACTGTTTTACAAACTCCAAACCAATGCCGCGATTGGCTCCAGTAATAACGACAGTTGCCATAAAATTCCCTCAAGTTTGACTTGCTAATAATCTAGCTAAGTCTTCTGGTGTATCGATACCAATAGGTGGTGTAATCCTGGCTTGCTCAACATGGATTTTTTCGCCATGCCACAAGACACGAAGTTGCTCTAACGATTCAATTTGCTCTATGCCTGATGGTGACATATTCACATATTGTTTAATAAAACCTGCACGGTAAGCATAAATTCCAATATGCCTAAAATAAAATTCACCAATTTCGTCAATGCTATCCGAATCAAGAAAACGCGCTCTGTCGTAAGGTATGGTAGAACGTGAAAAATATAATGCATATCCTTGCTTATCCATCACTACCTTTACAGTATTAGGGTTGAAAGCATCTTCAATATTAGTAATTCTTACAGCTAAAGTCGCCATTTCAGCTTGTTGGTGATTATGTAAATTTTCAGCTACTTGAAGGATATTCTCAGCAGGTATAAAAGGTTCATCACCCTGCACATTGACTACCAATTCATGAGATAACATGTTTTTTAAATCAACTACTTCAGCCAGACGTTCTGTACCTGATTCGTGGTGCGAGCCCGTCATACAATATTGACCACCAAAGTCATCTACCGCTTTAGCGATCCTAACATCGTCTGTTGCCACTAAAATATTGCTTGCCCCTGATTCTTGAGCGCGCTCATAAACATGTTGCACCATAGGTTTACCTTGTATTTCAACCAAAGGTTTACCGGGAAACCGGCTGGACGCGTAACGTGCAGGAATTATGACACTAAATTGCATACTCTAATCTCTTCTATCTCTTTAATCTTTTTAATGACTTTAGTTAGACAATAAAAATCGTCAGTAATCAACACTAGTCGTTTGTTAATAGTCGTTCCATTTCTTCGCTAGATACATGTTTAGCTTCTGATTCCAATAACACCGGTATATTTTCTCTTATAGGATAAACCATGCGGTCAAACTTACAAATAAGCTGCGCCTGCTCTCTTTGGTATAATAATTTACCCTTGCAAACTGGGCAGGCTAAAATATCTAGTAATTTTTTATCAAAGGACATTATTTTCTCTTAATTGTTTTTTATCGGTAGCCACTTGCTCCAATTTTTGTATAAGTTGCGATTCAAACTGGCTGCTTAAACTAGCACTGACAGGCAGATACCAACAGTCATCATGTGCTATTTGAGTACATTTCACTGCATCTTTTTCTGTCATAATCACAATACTACTAGGAATATCTGCTTTACTAAAAACATGGTGATCGACAAAGCTTATTTTATCTTTAAGCCTAACTTGCTTTTTTTCTAATAAAGAAAAAAAGCGTTGCGGGTTGCCTATTCCTGCCAGAGCGGTGACAGGTGAAGTAAGCTCGCTTAATGATAGACTTTTATTAGGGTGTTTGACGTTGATCAGTTTCCCAGCCTGCAGTGACATTAAATATTCTCTTTTGTTGACTGAACCACCATTTAACACTAAAAAGTCAACCGTATCTAAACGCCATAAACCTTCGCGCAAGGGTCCTGATGGTAATAAAAGTTTACTACCACAGCGTCGTTGCCCGTCTATCACGACAATCTCAATATCTCTATTCAAAGCATAATGCTGCAAACCATCATCACAAATAATCACATCACATTGATGTTTTTCAACCAACTCTATCGCTCCTCTTGGGCGAACAGGGTCAACTACCAAGGGGCAGTTAATATGTTGACGCATTAATATAGCTTCATCGCCCACTACATCCACTTTGCTGCTTGCCTCAACCGTCATAGGGTAGCTGGCATTTTTACCACCATATCCTCGACTTAACACACCAGGATGATAACCTTTTTGCCTTAAATATTGTGCTAAATACACAACTAATGGCGTCTTTCCATTACCACCAACACTTATGTTACCTACCACGATGATTGCTACAGGAACATTAGATGAAGGCTTAAGCTGGAACCGAAATAACGCTCTTCGAAACGCAGACAATAATCCAAATAGCACAGCTAACGGAAGTAAGATTATGATAAATGGCCAGTGGTACCAACTCGGTGAATACCACATGTTGTCTACCCACCTCACTTGGAGACTAACTCCTCACTAAACTGCATATTATACAATTGTGAATATGCGCCATTTTGTGACAGCAAACTTTGATGAGTTCCTTGCTCGATAATTTCACCTGCTTCAATCACTAAAATAGTATCTGCGTTTTCGATAGTCGATAACCTGTGAGCGACGACTATGCTGGTGCGATTTTGCTGCAGTCTGTCTAGTGCATCTTGAATCAATCGTTCTGATTCTGTATCAAGTGCTGATGTGGCTTCATCCAATATAAGTATTGGCGCATCCAATAACAAAGCGCGTGCAATAGCTAAGCGTTGACGTTGACCACCAGATAACATAAAACCGTTTTCACCTACCATGGTATCCAATCCCTCCGGCAACTGTTCTAAAAACTCCAGCACATGAGCAGTTTTGGCCACTGCAAGTATTTGTTCACGACTCACTTTACTCTCTGAGCCATAGGCGATGTTGTTGGCAATGGTGTCATTAAATAACACCACATGCTGTGAAACCAAAGCGAATTGTCGGCGTAAATCTTTTAGCTGCATATCACTTAATAACATGTCGTCTAAGAGTATTTCGCCGATTTGATTGTCGTAAAAACGTGTTAACAAACTTGAAATGGTCGATTTGCCGCTTCCTGAGCGTCCAACTAAGGCAAACGTTTGTCCGGGTTTGACTGAAAACGAAATATTTTTTAATGCTGGAGCTTCTTTACTTGGGTAGCTAAACGTTACATCTTTAAAGTCTATTTTACCTTTTGCTCTTTCAATACTTTGCGTGCCTTTGTCCACTTCTACCTGTTGATCTAACACTTTGAAAATACTTACACACGCCGCCATACCCTTTTGGAATTCACTGTTCACGGTGGTAAGTTGTTTAAGGGGTTTTAAAAGCATGGTCATAAATACCACCACACTCACAAATACACCTGGAGTTAACGTTACCACTAAGCCTGGAGTGCTGGCGACATAAAGCACCACAGCTAGAGCGATGGAAGCAATAACCTGAATGGAAGAAACACTGAGAATTCTAGCGACTATCAATTTCATATTTTGTTGACGGTTGTGGTTATTTTTGTCCGCAAAGGACTTGTCTTCTTTGTCCTGTCCACCAAACATTAATACCACTTTATGACCTTTCAAAACTTGTTCAACCGTGGACGTTAATCCACCCATAGCATCTTGAATGCGGCGGCTGACTAATCTAAAACGCTTACTTACAACAGAAACAATAATCGCAACTAAGGGTCCAATTAAAATGAATATTAGTGACAATTGCCAAGATTTATAGAACATCGCAATTAACAAACCGATTACCAATGCACCTTCACGAACCAATGTTATTAATGCCTTACTTGACGCATTAGCAACCTGCTCTGTGTCATAGATAACTTTAGAAATTAGTTGACCAGTACTGTTGTTGTCATGAAATTCAACAGGAAAGTGAATATAGCGGCTAAATAGTTGCTGACGCATTCGCATCACCACATGATTACCAATCCAGGAAACCGAATAAGTACCAAGAAAATTCAAAATACCTCTGAAAATAAAGATGGGAACTATAAAATAAGCAGCTAAACGCAAATACTCATAATCACCTTGGCCTAGGCTGTCATCGACTAGCGTTTCAAGCTGAGCTAAAACTAATACATCGATAACCGAGTAGCCAATCATTCCAATAATAGCGACAGCAAATGCTAGTTTGTAATCTTTTAGGTAAACGCGAAAACGTTTAAAAATTTTATCTGGCACTTTGCTGTGCAAATCGCTGTGTTTGTGCATTAAATAACGGGTATCTGAATAAGTAGTAAAGACAGGGGTAGTGTAACTGTTAGGTGGAAATTCCCCAACTATCAATAATTATTTTATTGGCGATGAATCGAGTTTGCATACCAATAAGGATAAGTATCCTGTCTAAACGTTTTAACAATGATCGGTACAGGCGAATCATATTGCATAATAAATGTCACTTGGCCTGAGTCAGACGTTGTAAATAATTGAGGTTGTGTCCCCTGTTTATTATTTATCTGCAGAAATCTGTCTAATACTTTTTGCCTAGGAAAACGCCAACGATTCATAAACCCCTGACTAAATATGACATAATCAGCACTGACTGTTTGGATAAACTCACGAGAAGAAGAGGTATTGCTGCCATGATGCGCTGCTACTAAAATATCAGATTGTAATTGTTTTGGGTATAATTCGAGCAACCGCTTTTCAATAGTTTTATCAATATCACCGGGTAATAAAATACTGTGATACTGATCTGATATCTTGATAACACATGAAGCGTTGTTATCGTTATATTTCAGTGCATCATCTGGCCATAAGGCTTTGATCCTCAAGCCCTGCCAACTTATATCTAAGTTTTGCTGACAATGGTCTTGATTAGTCAACACCTCAGCTACCTGTACGCCCTTAAGTAATTGAGGCAAGCTACCAGCATGATCGTTATCCCCATGGCTTATAAATACTAAGTCGACTTTCAACAAACCCCTAGCCTGTAAAATAGGTAATAAGACACTGTCAGCCATATTAAAGCCAGAAGGGTAACTGGCTCCTACGTCATAGATAATAACTCGGTTATTTTTATTGATCAAAACTGCTAAGCCCTGCCCCACATCTAATACACTTATCTGCCAAGTATTGTTTTTTTGGGTAAAAAAATAGCTAGCCAATGGCAGTAATAATAGACACAGTAATTTTTTATTAAACCAAAGAGAAGGCAAACAACAGCAAAATACAAATAGGAAAATAAAAAGCCACACAGCAGCCGGGAATGAAGGTAAGTTGAAATAAGCACCGTTAAGCTTTAACGCGAATTCAAGGAACGTTAGCCCATAACCTACCATTAGATCAGCTACAGAAAAAAACTCTAACGCCCAGTTAGGTTTAACCGCTAAAAAAATCACACCTAATAAACAAACTGGTACCAAGGCCATTGTAACTATTGGAACTGCTATTAAGTTAACGAATGGTGACACAATTGAAACATAAGAAAACTGCCAAGCTACTAGCGGCAACATTAATACGGTCAAACATAACTGAACTTTGACCATACCGGATAATATTGCTACCAAAGAAAAATTGCCTTGTTTAACTGGCCAGCGCCAAAATACAAAACAAATAATAATTACAGCAGAAAAGCTTAACCAAAAACTTAATCCAAATATGCTCAATGGAAAAAATAGTACAAAACAACTGAGCCCCAATAAGATTAAACTTTTTGCCCCAAAATGTTTATTACATAGAAATGAAACAGTAAATAGAAGCAACATCAACCATGCTCTGAGTGTAGGCAAACCAAACCCAGCTAAAGCTGAATAAGCCAAGGTGCTAAAAACAGTTAATAACATAGCGATATTATGCAGGTTAATCTGATGTAAGAAATAAAATCGGCTGATTAATCCACCACCAATCCATGCTATAAAAAAATAACTTAAGCTCGCTACCAATGCCAAGTGCAAGCCAGATATAGCGATAAGATGAGCCACGCCCGTTTTTTGTACAAGGTGCCAGTCTGCAGGTTGCAGCATTCCTCGATAGCCAAAAGTGAGTGCTGCTAACCACGAGTCATGTGGCAAATTCAAGGCTAGCATCTTATTGAGTAGCTTTTGCCGAATCGTTTTCCTATTGTCAATTAACTTATTATCAACATCAGATTTAACGTAACCCGTTGCGTTTATGCCTTCACTAAACAACCATTGTTGGTAGTTAAAAGCTGACTCGTTAGCTAACCCATGCGGAGGATTAACTTTAACCAAAAGTTTAACTTGTTGGCCTTGCTGTAGCTGCCAAGTAGGGTCGCGCCAACTTAATCGGCAGGTTTTAGGGTAAAAAAGAAGTACGTCATCAATTTGTGTGATGTTAAGATTAAAGCGTATATTTTTATCAGCAATCACTAAACTGCTGACATCGCCTGTTATTTGTACCGGTTGACTAGTTTGTTCTGAAGATAGTTGCAAAGAGTATTGCCAATGCCCTACACTCGCCATCCAGATAATGCCAAGCAAGAAACAACCAAGGTGTTGATTTTTTCTAAATACTAGGCAAGCAAAAATTAGTAGTAAAAGAACGATATAGACAGAAGGCAGGCTAGTCCAAAATAAACTAGTAAAAGATGCTGAAATAAAACATAGAAGTTTACTGTCCATAGTAACTGGTATAAGCCGTCCGTTGCTGCACGAAATTAAAGTATAGAGAACTATTCTGAAAAAGTTTATTAAGCGCTTCCTACCCAGTCCTCATAAAATCAGAGAACAGAAAATTCTATCGATTTTTGGTACTTTGTTACACGATCCTAACCTCTGGCATTTGAACAGGCGCTCAGCATCAGGTGCGTTTGCTGTGGGTTTATTTTTCGCATTTTGGCCAGTACCTTTTCAAATGTGGCTAGCAGCAGCTGTAGCGATTCCTTTTCGTGTCAACTTACCATTATCAGTGGCTACAGTATGGATAAGTAACCCTTTTACTATGCCACCCATTTTTTATAGTGCTTACATTGTTGGTACAACTATAATGGGCACCCCAAGAAAAGATTTTAGTTTTGAATTGAGTTGGAATTGGGTATTACAAAGCATTGAAACAATTGGCCCCGCTTTTTTGGTAGGTTGTCTAATTTACTCGATATTTTTCAGTGTAGCGGGATATTTTGGATTAAATTATTTGTGGCGATTGTCAGTCGCTAAAGCATGGAAACAACGTATTCAGAGACGTTACCCAAAAGTCTAACGTGGCAATGGGTATCGATGCGCCATCGCGCCTAATAAAAATTGAATACGCTCAGTAACACCTCTTCACCATCCGACCTAACTTTTTAATGTGTAAAAATGTTCACTGCAAAATCGATGTTTACTTCGGTTTGGAATTACCGAGTCAAAGACACTGGGATTGACTCTACAGTGTGTGATATTGAACATACTTTTGAGAAACTCATTCAAACATATCAGAGCACAGCCCTGCACTTTAAATGCCGCATGCTCCAATAAAAACTGTATTTCAATAGACTAAAATCAGTTTTTAAACATATAACAAAGCTCTACCTCGCATTTTGTAATAAACATCTATTGTTGATATATGATTATTTATTGCAGGTAGACAAAATGTAGATGGTTTTGCCTTATTCATAGGCCCCGCATCAATTCAAATATATGCAGATATTAATGTCGATAACAGTCAAGTCAGTTGGGAGTTGAGTGCTAACTATAAAATTGACAAATTACGTCTGTATTCGGGCGGGTTGTCAATGGTTTCGGTACGCAAACTATGCTTGAACGTGATGTGGTATTTAAAAGGTCACCCTCAATGGCTGAACCCAAAGCCATCAATTCGTTTGAAGTCTGCAATAAAACAGACTGATTGAATGATATTTTACGCCTTAATGTTACCGCCATTTTATTATCAAATTGACGACATCCAAATTTCAGCAATCGGCGGTGATCAAATAACGCAGCACTGATCAATACGGATAAAGGTAACGGTTTTGGTTTTAAAATTGATGCTCAGTACCTAGTTAGTGATAATTTAACCGTTACCGCTGAATATAGTTTTAACCATACCGAAATTCAGGATGATTCATGAACTGTTTTACCTTGTTGTGTAAACCCAGATTTCAATTTCACAGGTAATTGTAATCTACTCGATTGTTGTACAGATGGATTTGCGATATTAATTGACAGAAACCTTTTTCCTCAAGCACCAGAAAGCGTATTCAACTTTACAGCTCGTTATTCGTTCACTGAGGGCCAGAGTGGAGAGATTTTAATCTACACCAATTAGGCATCTAAAAATAAAATCAAGCTGTTCTCATATGACTCCATTGAGTTTAAAACAGATAATAACTTTAAAAACGCCTTAAGCATTGGCTATGAAAAATTTGAAGATGATTACAACATCGCCTTATTTGGATGCGATATAACCTGTAAAGAAAATTGGAAAGGTGCAATTAATTTCAACAACTCAACCGATACTGTTAATCAAACGCGAATAATTGGTATTGAGACCAAAGTACGTTTCTATTAAAAAATCAAATAGTTTAAAAACGTGTTGCCAGAATAAATATTATAATTGACACCCTATAACTCTTTTAGACACCGCTTAGCCTCAAGAATTAGAGTTTTGGAATATCATTTTAATCATTGACAGCATAGGTTGCTTCTAAGTATTTCACAATTTCAGCTGACTCAAACATCTCAATATTTTCATTAGGATCAATTAAGTATGGAATAGCCATTCTTCCAACTTTTTCAAGTAATATTTTACGATTCTCTAATATGCTATTGGGCACTATATTTAAAGCGTCTCTAAGTGGTGGCAGTAACCATTCACCTAAATCAGTTCTACCACAACTGTGCAAAATATAAGGGATCTCCAACTCACACAAACACTCACGTACCAGACGTGCATAAGGACTAGACTCAAAACTATATAATTCAAGCAATTGTTCTGGGGCACAAGATTTTTTTTTAGTGTTTCCTAAACCCGGCCGTACTGTACTCGCCAACATTGAAGAAATCGTTTGTAATGAGCCCAATTGCCATTTCAGCGGTAACGATCTTTGTCCATAAGTTTCGAATAAGTATTTTATGATGCTTAATGATTCATACATCTGAACATCAGTGTTGGGATCTATCAAAAAAGGAAACTGAGCTTTACCTCCTATCTTCTTGACGTAGATTCGATAACGTTCCCCCTGTTTAGGGCAAGGATAAATTTCTGTGTCAAGATCGAGTTCAGTTAGAACCTCTCTTACCAACCTACAATAGGGACAACCTTCTATATCAAATAGTTTGAACGGAATTTCGGGCTTTAACACAGCCGAATTTACACTGATCCCCGAGCCAGTTCGCACGAGTGTGGCCAGCAATGAACTGGCAATATTTATGGGGCCTAATGTTATGTTTTTCAAAAGATGACTCGCTGTTTGATTCACACTAAATATAACAGCCACAATTAATAGGACAAGGGAAACGTCTTGATTGAGTAGTGATATTCATACGAATTGGATGATGGATACGGCAATAGTTAGGCCCTTTAATTAATCATAAGTTGCATAGGGGGATCGACAGGTAGACGTGATATTTATGCCGACATACAAAACTAAATATATTTTTAAGTATCGAGTGCGATTAATTACAAACTCGGTTAATCACAAGTTTTCAGGCATTTATTTTCTGTTATACGATCCATACTTATATGAAAACATTACACTAAATAACAGCAGAATATGTAAGAGAAGTACTTAAAGTTTGATAGATATTGAGGTTTTAAGCTTTTTTATCTAAGTGATATATGTTTCCTAAAAGCATTGGCATTACTGATACATACATAAGACTTGAGCTTAGCCTTCATCATTGTTGTGCAGACTATGAACAACCACGTGAATTTTTTTGTGTGTAAAGTTTTTATTTAAGTTTTACGCATCAATAATTATATAAAAATTAAACCTGTTAGGCTTAAGCAATGACTATTAGTGAGTTAAATGGATACCCGTCAATTGTGAAAGCATTATCTGCTTTCACAAGAATAAGCGATTTAATAAAGTTTTCTAGATTAAGATATTAACTCTTATGAACGACCGCCCTCCTCCATCATTTTGCGCCGAAAAGCTCCAGGTGTTAAGCCGTAGTTCGCTTTGAACTGACGATGAAAATGGCTTAGATTGGAAAATCCACTGCCATACGCCACTTCAGTAATATTTACGTCGGAAGATGACAATACACGTGCGGCTTTTTCAACACGACGGGTGTTACAATGTTCGATAAAACTCATGCCCGTGTGACGATGAAATTCACGAGAAAATAAACTGCGAGACAAACCAAACTCAGCGGCGGCTTGATCCAGCCCGAGGTTCTCTTGCAGGTGCTGTTCTATCCAAATTGTAACTTGATGCATCTTACGTTGGTATTTATTTTTCTGGTTATTCAGATGCGACTGACTAGCTTCTAGTCGGCATCTGCTGCAGTGCAATGCTAAAATCAAACCTGTTAAGCTCCAGTTAAGTTGCTGGATATTTGATGCAGTTTGGTTAATACCTTCACTGACTTGGTCACCAATATTGAGTAAATTAGAACTGGGTGGGGCTGCGTCTGCGATGCTTATGCCCATCAAAAATATCGCTTGCACGCTAGTCATTTGTACTGGAGATAAAAAATGCCGCATATCTGTTCGGGACATGCAAAATATCTTTATTTCAGCATGCCTTTTATCAGCCACTACCACTTGATGTTGAACACCGGGTGGAATTAATAGTGTCCTTCCTGCCTTAAAATTAATATTGTAATCATCAACTCTTAGGTAACCACCGTCTCCGTAACATAAGATAAGTTCAGCTATATCATGACTATGAACACTCGCCGAAGCGCTTATTTTCGCTTTTAAACTCCACAACATATTTATACCCAATCGTACATAACTTTTGGTCGTTAGTATAAGACCCCATATTTAGCAAGGGTTAATATAATGTATAAGACTTAAAATTAGTATTCAAAAGTATATATGGCATGAGATAAATACCGTCCATGACTAATTGCCTTTATCTATCCCACGGAAACGTTAAACATGATTAAGTTACACCACCTGAATAAATCCCGATCGAAGCGCATAATATGGTTACTTGAGGAACTCAGTGTCGAGTATCAAGTGGTTCCATATCAGCGCGACAGCAAAACTCGCCGAGCACCAGATTCGCTTAAAGCTATTAATCCACTTGGTAAGTCGCCCGTTATCCAAGATGGCGAACTTGTATTATCAGAGTCAGGAGCCATTGTTGATTACTTGGTTAGCCGTTACGGCACTAAAAGCTTGGCACCAGCAATTCATACACCAGATCACGCTCGCTATATACAATGGTTGCATTTTGCAGAAGGCACTGCTGCTTACCCGCTGATCACTCGATATCTGCTGGGTGTTGACGATAATCTAAGCTGTTTTCTGGGTGGGTTTGCTCGCGAACAAATGAAAGAAGTACTGACGTTTGTAAACAATGAGTTAGTTAATAAAGACTATCTCATTGAAGGCCAATTTACTGGAGCAGACGTATTAAACTCGTTCGTCTTTGAAAAAATAAGCGAAGCAGGTGGACTAAGCAAGTTTCCAAATATTGTGTCTTATTTACAACGAATACTAAGGCGTCCTGCAGCTCTAAAGGCAGAACTGCTAGAACGCGAGTTTGATCAGGAAGAAAGTTAAGGATGGCTCTTAGCTGAGCACACTCTAGTCGTACTCATTAGGTATGACATGTCCTAATGATGCCATGTAGCATTTATTATTTATTATTTATTATTTATTATTTATTATTTATAAAAATAAAACAATTGAGGTTGATACAATGAAATTATACGGATTTTCCGCAAGCAATTATTATAACGCAGTCAAACATTTACTATTAGCCAAAGGCATTAACTTTGAAGAGGTTAAGGTTTACCCCAATCAAACGGAAGAATATTTAAAAATACATCCGATGGGAAAAGTACCCGCATTGGAGACCTCAGAAGGTATTATCACAGAAACTGACGTGTTGATGCGTTATATCGATCGGCAAGGTGATGAAAGCTTTTTCCCAAGCGACGATTTTAAGCGCGCTAGGTGTGAAGAAATCATGAAAATAGCAGAAATATATATAGAACTACCCGCTCGCCGTCTAAGTGGTGAGGTATTATTAGGATTACCACGCTGTGAGTCTGCATTTAAAGAAGCCCGCCCGCTGATGCAAAAAGGACTAAAAGCTTTAGATAATCTGTGTAGTTGTGACCCTTATCTTATGGGAGACAAAATGACAGCAGCAGACATACTTTTACGTTATGTTTTGGTTGTTGCCAAGATGAACGCATCCAAAGTTTATGCTTGGAGATTACTAGCAGATTATCCCAAGTTAAAAGCCTGGGAAGCTAATATGGCAAAGGATGAAATATCAAAAAAAGTTGATGCAGATGCTAAAGCCGCATTACCTGAATTGATGGCACATTTTAATAGTAAGAAATAAATATATATGAAGAAAGTTTTGACTGATTAAATATCCAAACAGGGATGTCAAGATTATCCACAGGTAATAAAACGTAATATCTTAGCGATGACTCAATTTCAGAGGCTCGATTATTAGTCGTTCTTCTGAAATTGTTATGCGCAGATATTTGTATGTATGCTTCGAGCTAAAATCTTATGTAATTGTGAATTACATCAATAATAGGCATCACCGTTTTTTAGGACAATACACTCACGAATTTTGCTTAAGGCTTTAGGCTTTAGATTTTATATTTTATATTTTATATTTTAACAGTGGCAATGGTCTCATTCAAAAAACAAACGTGCATAAAACGTTTATTCTTTTGGATGAGTTGGTTACTAGATTAATCGGTGCTTTACGTTCAGATGAAAATTGAAATTGTTTAGAGCATGTCTTCCTAAGTTATATAGTTATTCAATATAGCTGCAAGGCTCGATACCAGAGGATTTCATGAAGATACACATGATGCTAAGTTATGCAGTCATATACAAGCGACCATTAATAATGACTGCTTGTATAAAAACTGACTCAATGATGAAACTCTGATTGATTTGGAATTAGAATTAGAATTAGTTGTTCATTCAAAAATACTTATTTCAAAACAACCAAAGGTACTTTACTACGCTCAAGCATTTTTAAGGTGTTACTACCTAAAAAGAATTGTCTTAGTTTTGAGTGCCCAAAAGCACCCATAACAATGATTCCGATGTCATGGGTCTCTTTATACTCTATTAGAGATTCATGAATGTTGCCCTCAATAAATGATGCGGTAACATTAAACCCTTTGTCTTCAAGTTTTTTCTGGGCTAACGCAAATTTATCTTTTTGATATGTCTCGTTATTATTTACAGAAACAAGGTGACAGTGAAGACCATGTAATAACCCACCATCGATAACCCGTTGCAATGCTTTGTCTGCCGTTTCTCTACCGTCATAGGCAATCATGAACGACACGGGCGTTTTGAACACACCTGGAATGACCATGACTGGATGAGAGGCTTTTCGTAACAAGGTCTCGATATGAGATCCCAATACGTTGAAGTTACCATCATGTCCCTCGCCACTTCGGCCGATAACAATAATTCGGGTTTGACCTTCGATATCGTCTATCGAATCGACTAAATCACCATGCCGCTGTAATGATTCGACCTCCACGACACCTGCTGTCTTTGCCTGATTTACAACATGCTCAAGTAATTTTATACCTAACTGGAATGCCACTTTGCTACGTTGTTCATCTAGTTTTGTCATTTCTTCAAGTAGAGCTGTTCGCGCACCTAGGCCAATAGCCCCAGTGTAATCATCTGCCCCATGCTGCTGTTCTTTTTCTAACGTATGCAAAAAAAGAACAGGTATGCTAAGTTTTTTTGATATCCAGACTGCCGCTTCTGTCACGGATGAGCTTATTGCAGAACCATCCACACAAGTAATTATTTTTGTCATCGTTGTCTCCTTAATGTCCGCCGAGCAGTTTTTCAACTTCTTCAGGGTCATTATGCACCCCAAATTTATCTACCACTGTTGCTGTTGCCTCGTTCATGCCAACAATTGTGACAGTTGCACCTTCACGTCGGAATTTAATCACAACCTTGTCGAGTGAAGATACTGCGGTTATATCCCAAAAATGAGCATGAGTTAGATCAATAATAACCGTTTCTACTGCTTCTTTAAAATCAAATGCCTTGGTAAATTGCTCCGCTGAAGCAAAAAACACCTGACCTATGACTTCATACGTTCGCACATTATCAGCTTCACTAAAGTGAGGTTTCACCATCATAAGCCTGCCAATTTTATTAGAGAAGAACAAGGTGGCTAATAACACCCCAATTAATACTCCAAACGCAAGATTATGTGTAGCCACGACCACCACAACAGTGCTGACCATGACAATACTTGATGAAACGGGGTGAGTACGTAAGTCGGTGATGGAAGACCAAGAAAACGTACCGATTGATACCATGATCATCACAGCAACCAATGCGGCCATTGGTATTTGACTAACCCAATCATCAAGAAATACCACCATAATAATCAGCACCAGACCAGCAACAAAGGTAGACAATCTTCCTCTGCCACCCGACTTTACGTTAATAATTGATTGTCCTATCATCGCGCAACCTGCCATACCGCCAAATAACCCTGCACCAATATTAGCAATACCTTGACCTTTACATTCTTTATTACCATCACTGGTAGTATCTGTTAGTTCATCAACTATAGTAGCTGTCATCATAGACTCAAGTAAACCAACCACTGCAAGACCCGCGGAATAGGGTAAAATAATAAGCAAAGTTTCCAAATTAAGTGGAACATCTGGCCACAAGAATATCGGAAGTGTATCGGGTAGTTCCCCCATATCACCTACTGTTCTGATGTTTAAGTCCAGAGACATCGCAACAGCCGTTAACGCTACAATGCACAAAAGTGGAGAAGGGATCATTTTTCCAATAGTAGGAATATAAGGAAAAAGATAAATGATACCTAAACCTGCAGCCGTCATTGCGTAAACATGCCACGTAACATCGGTCAGTTCAGGTAGCTGTGCCATAAAAATCAGGATAGCTAGGGCATTAACAAACCCAGTAACAACAGAACGCGAAACAAATCGCATCAGGCTACCCAGTTTGAGATATCCCGCGCAAATTTGTAGCACACCAGTTAATAAGGTCGCAGCTAGTAAGTATTCAAGCCCGTGATCTTTAACCAGCGTGACCATTAATAGGGCCATTGCACCCGTTGCTGCAGAAATCATACCTGGTCTGCCACCAACAAATGCAATAATGACCGCAATACAAAATGAAGAGTACAGACCCACTTTAGGATCAACACCTGCAATAATTGAGAAAGCGATGGCTTCAGGTATCAGGGCTAATGCCACCACAATACCAGCAAGCACATCACCACGAATATTAGAGAGCCAGTCTCTTTTCATGTGTTCGAGCATGTAAATAACCTAATAATAAAAGATTCTGTATAAGACAGAGGAAGAGTTATGTTTTTATTTAAAAATGATAAAACGCGTATCTAATGATGGGGTTGCTTAAAGTAGTAAAACTATCGACATCAGCTTCATTGATTTAAATTCAACCTATATAATAACGCTTTTGTAATTTTGTTACAAATATAGATATTTAACATTAACGATAAATTGCTGGTCATGATTTGAAACCGGTCACTTTTGATGGCCTCACTCAACTCATCATGGTTGATTGTTACCAAAATATCCGTTTCAATATTATGCAGCAGATGCTCTATTTTTTCGTGTCTAAAGGGATCTATTTTTGCCATATAAGCACTTTGGTTAAGTCTGAACCCACGTGGTCGCCACCACACAGGTTTCTAGGTTAGTATCAACATGTAAACAATTTTTGAAGTCTGCCGCAATGACTTGCACAAGATTTTCATAAAGCGCATTACGCCTAACTTTTACCCGTTCGCTTATACCTATGAGCAAGAGACATATCTGTGGTGTAGTAGTTACACACGGTTTGTAACGCCTCATCTCCATAATGAAGTTTTAGTCCGTTAACAATTAATCCTGAACTATAGTTGTGCTATGTGTCAGGACTATGCTTTCAGCCTTACCCCACATAATTAGCAGCAGACTGGCTAATTTCTGCGTCAATGGTTTGAAAGAGATAGTGCCAATAATCGGAACGATTTCCATCAAATACACGAGGGGGTTTTTGGTAACGTCTTAGATAAGTCTAAATCTGATGCTTACAGAAACGTCGATAACTGAATGTATTTACGAGTAAGTGGAAACATATCACTAAAGCATTCCAGTCGCATAACCGAATCTGCTGATGGGCAATATCAAATTCTCATGCAGCCTCTAATAATGTTGAGTTAGTTAGCTAGTCCCTATAGTCAGTCCCAACGCATTTAAAAATTGACGTCTTAACATATGCTCTACTTTTTATGAAGAACACAGCTCTGGCCAGTCCAATTGATAACAATTGATATAGCCACGAAAATAAGTCCATAAAGTGTAATGCACGCTCAGATAAAATTGCAGCAGCGTAAATTTAAAGTTTTTTGGGTATATTTATTCGTTATGCTATGTAACGTAAAATAATTTTACCCTTAATTTTCTGTTTCTGTCATACAGATTTTTTATTACTTTGTTAGAAGATAAACGTTTTAAATTGAGCTCGATTCATAACCACAGCCTTCAATCAAAACTACACAGTATTTATTTCGCCTCACGTAACCAAATATTATTATCAATAAATTTTCTGGCGAATAAACTAGTAACCTGGATTTTCTCCAATATGCTAGAGATTATGCTTGCGTTGAAATAATGCTGGAACTGATGATAATGGTGTCTCAAAAATAATTTGAAGCAGGACTAAATATATGAAAATCGTAGTTGTTACAGGGGGGTCGAGTGGCATAGGTTTGGACATTGCCAAAGCCTATTCAAGAGAAGGCGCTAACATTATTTTGTTGGCCAGAAACCAAGCGCGTTTAAATAAGGCCGTAAATGAATGCAAGGCCTTGGTGAAATTTGACACTCAACAGATTTTATCATTTTCTGTTGATGTGACCAACAAAGTACAATTGACTACTGTAGTTACCGCAATTAAACAACAGGTTGGAGATCCAGATTTACTGGTATTAAGCGCAGGCATTGTTGCTAGTGTCCGTTTTATCGAACAAAATGATGATGATTTTGACGCTATTGTTCAAACAAATGTAATGGGAAGCCGTGCAGTAGCCAAAGCTTTTTTACCTGAGATGATTGAACGAAAGTCTGGTCAGATTTGTTTTATTAGCTCATTAGGAGGCGTCATTTCAACATATGGATATAGCGCTTATAGCGCTTCAAAATTTGCAATTGTCGGTATGGCTGGTTGTATGCGCCAAGAATTAGCAGAGTATAACATCGGTGTTAGTGTGGTTTGCCCACCAGAAGTTGATACACCTATGGTGACTAAAGAATCCGCACACATATTACCACAAACAAGGTTTATCAAAGATTTAGGTGGGACTTTACAGCCTGGAGCTGTTACCAAAGCCACACTTAAAGGAGTGGCTAAAAACAAGTTCATTATTGTACCAGGTTTAATGGCCAAAATTTCTTATTGGCAAGCACGTGTGTTCCCAAAGACCTTTACCGCATTTATACAACTTTTAGTTCGTTACTCCAATGCTAATAAAGTAAATTGAATTAGAGTCAAACCACATTAAATCAGTTTTGCACCACCACAGTTTCCCCAATGGTGGCGACTTTATACATCTATAAATGAGTGATTTGATTCCTTTCGCGGTGGCAGTTTTCATTCACTGAGAACATACTTAGGCAGGTGTTTGATCAACAAATCGTCAAATCTACCAACAGAAGCTATTTAACATCAAAATAAATAATTCTCAGTATTAGTTTATAAAGGGAGCCAAAATTATCTGGCAACTCATAATTTGTTTGTTTGACTTATTAAATAGGTTCGGACCTGAAGCTTGGGGCAACAACTGTGGTAAAGTATTAATCAACTCCCCAGAAAACTCTCAGAATTATTAAGCTCACATTATGATCCCATGGAACCACCTAGACACCGCTCAAATTCCCAACGATGGCGGTGAATTAAAATTTTCCCAGCGCGGTGATGAATTTTCTATAAAAATAACAGGCAAGCGTGGCGAGCTAATGAACAGCCGTGTCTTTAATTCAGAAAAGGCACTTTCGAGATTGGGGTGCGCGCATATTAAACCGCACCTTGATGCACATATTTTAGTAGGCGGTTTAGGTATGGGTTATACCTTAGCCGCAGCTCTAAAAGCAGTCAATGCTGACTCCTTTGTGACCGTTGCAGAATTAATACCGCAAGTAGTAGAATGGAACAAAGGCCCTCTAGGCAATTGTGCGGGTAACCCACTACAAGACCCGCGCACAAAATTACACATCGGCGATGTAAAAGAATTGTTTGCTTCAAGAGCCCCCTCATATGATGCTATTTTACTCGATGTAGATAATGGCCCTAAAGGACTTACTCACACGGATAATAATCAGATTTATTCTGAAGACGGGTTAAAAGATATCTATGACACGTTACATGCTAATGGCATGCTTGCCATATGGTCTGCAAGTCCTGACTACTTATTTACTGTTCGATTAAAAAAGATTGGGTTTAGAGTGGATACACGAGAGATTCAGGCCCGTCCAGGCAAAGGCAGCAAACACACTATTTTTCTGGCTAAGAAACTTTAGAAATACGTTATTTTTACAAGGCAAAACATGTCATTTTCATCATTGCAGTTATCACAACCCATCCTAAAAGCATTAGCAGATTTAGACTATACCCAACCGACACCCATTCAAGAAAAAGCGATCCCGGTTATTTTATCAGGCAAAAATTTAATTGCCGCTGCGCAAACAGGTACAGGTAAAACGGCAAGTTTTGTATTGCCCATTCTACAAAAACTTAATACTGAGCGTAAATTACGTGGTAAAAGAATTCGTGCACTTATTCTGGTGCCTACTAGAGAGTTAGCGGTGCAACTAGAAAAAAGCGTTGCAGCATATAGTCAATATTTAGAACTTAGTTCAATGGCAATGTATGGAGGCGCTGATTCATCTGCGCAAATACAGCGTTTAATTGGGGGCGTCGATATAGTTGTTGCTACACCGGGTCGTCTTTTAGACATGGCACAGCAACGTGTTTTACACTTTGACGAACTCGAGGTATTAGTATTAGATGAAGCCGATAGGATGCTGGATATGGGCTTTATTGGCGACATTAATAAAATCATAGAACGGTTACCTGAACAACGTCAAAACTTGTTATTCTCCGCAACTATTTCTAATGAAGTACGTTCACTGGCCAAACGGTCCATCTACAGGCCTGTTGAAATATCGATTAAACAAGATAAGACATCATCTCCCAAAATTGAACAATGGTTAGTTACGGTTGATAAAGGTAATAAATCAGCTTTGTTGAGCCATTTGATTAAAGAACAAGAGTGGGATCAAGCACTAATTTTTATTGAGACAAAACAAGGTGCTGCTAAATTAGTCAGCCAGTTAGAGAAACGCGGTATTCCAGTTGAGAGTATCCACGGTGACCGAACTCAGGCCGTTCGCGAAAGGATCTTATCTGAATTTAAATCTGGTCAGATTAAGTTCTTAGTCGCAACAGGGGTAGCAGCTCGTGGTCTAGATATTCAAAATTTATCACGTGTAGTGAATTACGATGTACCTGATCAGGTTGAAGACTATATTCATCGAATTGGCAGAACAGGCCGTGCAGGTGCAACCGGGGAAGCCATTTCATTTGTAGCTAAGGATAACTTTAGGAACTTATGTGCCATCGAAAGCCGTCTTGGTCATGTCATTACCAGAAGAGCATTTGAAGGTTTTGATGTCAAAAAAACAGTACCTGAATCCATTCTAAACTACGTA
Organism: uncultured Paraglaciecola sp.; assembly: GCF_913058035.1. Taxonomy (GTDB): domain Bacteria; phylum Pseudomonadota; class Gammaproteobacteria; order Enterobacterales; family Alteromonadaceae; genus Paraglaciecola. The sequence goes on from NZ_CAJXPA010000066.1 coordinate 21,908, forward strand.
ACTAAAAACAAACAAAAATAAGCCTCAAAAATACAAATACCCTAGAAAGAGGTTTACTCAACCTCTTTCTAGGGTATTTAGAATATCAGACTCGTTATAATATATACTTTTCTGGGTGAAGTGTGTTCATGAAGATGATACAGCCGCGTCTATTTACCAAATAGCGTCATGTATGCAACCTTCTACTCATCTGCGGCTTTATCTTTATCTTTTGCTTTTTGTTGCGCCTCTTTTCTTAAATCTCGACGAACGTTGTCAGCTTTTTCAAAGCTGGCAAAAGCATCTTCTCGAGTCTCGAATTCAAAAATACTTTTTATGGGGCAAGATTCCTCAGAGGTAAGGATTTTATCACCACCACCACCACATAATTCAAAGAAGTCACCTTTAAAACCCGCAGAAAAACTGGTTTGTAAAGATTGACACCGAAATAGAGTCGTAACTAAGTAATAACGATTTTTTCCGATAGCAGAAATACTAATGACATCATTATCGAGCATGCCGTAACCTCGGATATTACGCTGACGAACACAGGATCTGCCGTCTTGTTCAGTTTGTGCTTTTAACAATTTGTCGTGGCTTGGTAGGTTTATGTCCAAACTTGAGCATGAAACTAAATTAAAAAATGCAATAAAGACTAAAAAACATTTAAATATTTTCATTATTTCCACCTTAGATAGATTTGTATAGTAATAAAATGACAAGCTTATAAATTAAAATAACGCAGTACTTAAATGGTTTGCTTGTTCAACTATTATTGGGGTCATTAGTTATTATAACTAATTATTATGCGCAATAAATCACGTCGCTTCATGAACGCTTACAAACCTCAAAGCAGGTTTAATTTCCAATTTTACTAAACACATAAAAAATATATTTAGGACCAGTATTCATTAGTGCACAAAGTTAATACAATCTCCTTAGCTGTTTTCATATATACTTTGCCTCCTAATTTTTATTGGTTAATTTTTTTTGTTTTAACATTATCTGATGACACCTTTCCATTCCTTTCTAAAATGACACAAAAATAATGAATGATAAAATTATAGTAACTCACAATGGTAATTTTCATGCTGATGATGTATTCAGTGTCGCTGCTCTGAAGAGCATTTTTTCTTCTTTCACGCTGATACGTACACGTGATTTAGAGATTATTGCCAAAGCCGATATTGTAATTGACGTAGGAGGTGAGTATGACCCAACAGCAGGACGTTTTGATCACCATCAACGTGGCGGTGCAGGTGCTCGCGAAAACGGAATTCCTTACTCCTCATTTGGTCTGATGTGGCAAAAGTATGGAGTAGATATATGCAAAGGTAATCAGGACGTGGCGAATGCTTTGGATACGGGCCTGGTATCCGCCATTGATGCTATTGATTGTGGACATGTCAAAGGTTTACCTGAAGGTATCAGTCTTAGCCAAACTATTTCAATGTTCAATCCAACTTGGCAAGAAGATAGCCACTTTGATACCTGCTTTGATGAAGCGGTTGAGTTTGCATCTCGTGTGTTAACACGATTTATTGCAGCTGCTAACGGTGGCATCAGTGCAAAAACGATTGTAGCTTCAGCGATTCAAAATGCACAAGACCCAAGGGTAATTGTGCTAGAAAAGTATACCCCTTGGAAAAAAACAGTTCACGCCTTATCTGAAGAGGCTTTGTATATGATTTACCCTTCTCAAACTGGCCAATGGAGAATTCAGACGGTACCTGTTGAACCTGGTTCGTTCGAAGACAAAAAACCGCTACCTAAAGAGTGGGCTGGCTTATCCGACAAAGCACTGCAAAAAGTGACAGGCATAGATGACGCAATGTTTTGTCATAATGGTTTATTTATTGCGGGTGCAGAGTCATTCGAAAGTACCATGCAAATGGCATCTATCGCACTTAAATAATGTCTACTTAATGG
>NZ_CAJXPA010000067.1 GCF_913058035.1 uncultured Paraglaciecola sp.
CTAGAAACCTGCGGGGTCAAAACCTGCGGGGTCAGGTCCGTTGAAAAATAGAAATTAAATGAGGAATTGAATCAAAATATATATAAGCGTCAATTCCTTTACCCGATTAAGCGCATGGTGTACTAACTCCAAATCACTTGCTATGTATATCCATATCCATCAAACGTAAACAGTTATTTTTTGTACATTTTTTCTACATTTGACCCCACTATTTTTACCGACAAAAGGCAAAGTAAATATTTTACCCCCGCCTTTAATCCCTGTGAGCGTAGCTCATGCTTTGGTGGCCCCGCCACTGCTTTTCCGCATGTAAAGTTTCAGCATAAAATGGCTTATTCTTGGGGCAAATGACAGCGGACGCCGCGCGGGGAAGTCATTTGAGTGGAGCTTGAAGGGATACATTCGTAACGACCAAAGAATAAGTCATTTTTTGCGGTTAAGAACTTTAGTAGCGAGCGGCATTTTCTGGATACTCTTTTTTGCTGTTGAACCTATTTACGGGATAAATATGGAACAGCTTTGACTGGCCTGCAAGGTAAAGTGCTTGCATCAGTTGCACTGGATGCACTTTATAAAAAAAGTAGCTGGCTTGCAGGGATCCAATTCAAAAACCATCAACGGACGCCGCACTGGACGATAGCGCGCAGAGTGCTTTTGTTTATAATTAATAAAAATCCCTGATTATCAGGGATTTAGCATAATGCTTAAGCCGTATTGGTAGTTCGTAGTTTTCTTTTCGGCTTTTCTTTCTCTTTCTCAATCGTTTGTACTAGTTCACTATGTTTAAAATCATCAACATTGATAGTGCGTAATCGACCTTTCTCTGTTTCTCTGAGCAGTATGGCCTGTTCTTCAGTAATCACTTCTAATTCAAGTCCTTTATCTGCCAACTTATCCAACTCGGTAAAAGGTAAATGTTGTTTAGCTGCTTTACAGATTTTATTATAAATAGGCTCGGCAGCGATAACGTTCTCTAGCGTTTGCTCTAAATCTCCCATTAAATTACCCGACTCACGAGAAAGATATTGACCCGCACCTAAACGACTGCGAGCTTCACATGGAGTTTGTAAAATTCTGGCAATGTCATGTTCTAACTGATCTGAAGGGCGCTTGTATTTTTTACCAAATGGCATAACAATTATTTTGAGCGCTTTACCCATTAATTTAGATGGAAAGTTGTCGAATAATTCTTCTAAAGCAATTTCTAGTTTATGTAAGCTATCTTGCATAGCCCAATGCACTAAAGGTAAATCTTCAACTTTACGACCCTCGTCATCAAAACGCTTCAACACACACGAGGTAAGATATAAATAACTTAATACATCTCCTAGACGAGCTGAAATACGTTCACGGCGTTTTAATTCTCCGCCTAATATAGCCATGGAAATGTCAGATAGAAAGGCCATATTGGAACTGTATCGTTGCATGGAACGATAATAGACTGCGGTTTCATCAGTAAAGGGTGTATGAGTCAAACGTGCGCCTGTCAATGAAAACCATAAACTGCGGAACAAGTTACTGACAGCAAACCCAATATGTCCAAATACTGCTTGGTCAAACTGTTCTAAACTTGCGTCTACATCAGGGTTGCTGGCCGCTAATAATTCTGGCAACACATATGGATGACAGCGCATTGCACCTTGTCCATAGATCATCATGTTACGGGTTAAGATGTTGGCACCTTCAACGGTAATTGCAATCGGTGCGCCTTGATAAGCGCGGCCTAAATAGTTGTTCTGTCCAAGCATAATGCCTTTACCACCATGAACATCCATTGCATCATTCACCACCTGACGCATTTTTTCTGTTAAATGATATTTGCATATAGCAGATATAACAGAAGGTTTTTCACCTAAATCTACGCCTTTAGTTGAAAAAGAAGTTACGGCGTCCATTAAATAGGCATTGCCACCGATACGTCCTAACATCTCTTCTATGCCTTCCATTTTTCCAATCGGCATTTTGAATTGACGACGAATACGGGCATAAGCCCCCGTTGCTAGGGCGATACTTTTAGCGCCACCTGCAGACGCTGATGGAAGAGTGATAACACGACCAACAGACAAACATTCAACTAACATTCTCCAGCCTTGGCCGATCATGTCAGTGCCACCAATAATATAATCTAATGGTACAAAAATATCCTGTCCTCTAATTGGTCCATTTTGAAAGGGCACATTAAGTGGAAAATGACGGTTACCAATCTGCATGCCTGCTGTATCTCTGGGTAAAAGTGCACAAGTAATACCTAAGTCTTGTTCACGACCTATTAATCCGTCTGGGTCATACATCTTGAATGCTAAACCAATTACAGTTGCAACTGGGGCTAAGGTAATATAGCGTTTGTCGAACGTAAGGCGCATGCCAACTATCTCTTCGCCATTCCATTGTCCTTTGCAGATTATGCCGCTGTCAGGCAATGAGCCTGCATCCGAACCTGCTTCTGGACCAGTAAGTGCAAAACAAGGGATGTCATCTCCGACGGCTAGTCGAGGTAAATAATGATTTTTCTGCTCTTCAGTTCCATAATGTTGCAGTAACTCACCAGGACCCAATGAATTAGGTACTCCTACTGTGGTAGATAAAACTGCACTCACACTAGATAGTTTCTGTAAGACACGGGATTGGCAATAAGCAGAAAAGTCTAAGCCACCAAATTCTTTTTTGATGATCATGGCAAAGAATTTATTGTCTTTCAAAAATTGCCAGACCTCTTCAGATAGATCAGCATTTTTATGGGTGACTTCCCAGTCATCACACATTTTACATACCGTTTCTACCGGACCATCTAAGAAGAATTGCTCTTCTTGAGTTAGACGAGCCTTGGAAATGTTATGTAGGGTTTGCCAATTTGGATTGCCACTAAAAATCTCACCATCCCACCAGACAGTGCCTGCATCGATAGCATCTTTTTCTGTGCTCGACATTTCAGGCATGATTTTTTTGTATATTTTTAGAATGGGCTTGCTAATATATTCTTTGCGAACAGATTCGATATTAAGAGGCAAAGCTACGATAAAAAATGTTAGCCAAGTAAATCCTCCTATTACACCTAAAATACTCCCCAGTACTAATAGGCAAAAAATTGCGACGGTTGCATTAAATAACTTTACTCGAAAGTAGCTCACAGCACCTAACGTTGCCGTCACATATAAAAACCAAATTAAGATTTGCATAAATGCTCCAATAAAGAGAGGTCAGACCAGAGTTTCAACAATATATTTTTGCAAGCTGAAAATCAAGTCTAAGGTGACGTTTATAACTATCATTTGAATAGTTAGTTTTAGTGAATAAATATCATTTAAAATGGTAATGCATGTAATTAAAATAGACTATGTTTGGCTAGTACGTTCAGTTTTTACTATCAAGTTGTGAATTGTCAGAGGTAAAATATTTTAAACGGATTTCACCTTGTTCATCGCCATCTTTAAACTGTTTTAACTTAACCAACTGGTAATTTAATTGAGGAGAAAACCAAGCAATGGTTTCTCTTGAGGAGTTTTTGCGCATAATTTTGACCTTGATGCCTTCAATCATGCCAAAAGGTAAGTCAAGTTGTTCTTTGCCAACCACTTTTAACTCGTAATGGCGAAACTCTCCTCTGTTGTTAACAATATCATAGACAAATTCACGAGCTCCTGAGGCTAGCTTTAGTTGTACGTCTAACCTATAGAGTTGGTTATCTAATTGCCCTGACCATTTTATCGGTTGTGCCTGATTGATTTTAACTTTTGAATTTTCAGCGTCAAAATGAATTTTTGTGCTTTTATCTGAACCTGTACCGCTGCGATTGTAAGCGTAAGTTTGAGGCTGTAATTGTTTATTGTCGAATGAAAAAAAACTGACCTCAGAACGAATGTCTGATAGAAAAAATGCTGATACTTTAGAGTAATAATTTAATGTATATTGATTGTTATCGTCAGCTTTAAGACTTAGTTTGGCTTTCCCTAAATTTCTTCCAAACCGATAGACGATGTATCCCGCTTCAAAACCTACTAGCTGTTCGGTATTGGCATCTGCACGGTTCTGGGTACTAAAAGTCAGTCCCAAAATTAAGGTCATTGAAACAAGAATCATCGATTTAACCAATTGCATAACCTCCTTCAGCCAATATTTGGTTGTCTAATACTGCTTTATTTTCAAACATTTTCAGCCTATCTTCACAAAACCACTTAATCACAAGAGGGTACATTTGGCGTTCTTGTTGTTGAACTCGCTCGGCTAATTCTTGCGCATCCTGTTGTTCAAATACTGGCACCTTGGATTGCAATACTACTGGTCCACCATCCAATTCTGGAGTGACGAAGTGTACTGATGCACCATGTTCATCATCTCCTGCATCAATCGACCGTTGGTGGGTATGCAATCCTTTGTACTTAGGCAGCAAAGATGGATGTATGTTTAACAATCTACCTTGAAAGTGTTCAACAAAGGTAGGGGTAAAAATACGCATAAATCCAGCAAGTACAATTAAGTCTGGATTGAACTCATCAATGCACAATGCCAGCTTTGTATCATACTCTTCACGGCTAGAAAAACTTTTATGATCAATAAAAAGCGCAGGAATACCAGCATTCTCAGCACGAACTAATCCATACGCCGATCCTTGGTTCGCAATAACCGCTGTGATTTTGGCATTAATTCTTTGTTGCGCAATGTTATCGATTATTGCTTGCAAGTTTGAGCCATTGCCTGAAACCAACACCACAATAGTCTTTTTAGATATTTGTGTTTTGTCCGATATTTGTGTTTCTTGCGCCTTTTGTTCGGTCACTTAATTAATCTCAACCTGTTGTTCGGCGTCACTATTTTCTATATACCCAATCTGCCATGCGTTTTCACCAAGATTATTCAATATATCAATAGCTTGAACCGCTTTATCACTAGGCAAAGCAATGATTAAACCTACACCACAATTAAATGTACGATACATTTCATGTGTTGTTACATTACCTTTTTGTTGCAGCCAATTAAATATTGCTGGCCATTGCCAAGATTTCGCATCAATGACTGCTTTCGTTCCTTTGGGTAATACTCTCGGAATATTTTCCCAAAAACCACCACCAGTAATATGTGATATGGCATTCACTTGCACTTGTTCTAATAAAGACAATACATTTTTTACATAAATGCGAGTCGGTTCAAGCAAATGTTCAGATAAGGGTGTTCCTTCTAATGCTTCGTTTGTGTCACTTCCTGACACTTCTATAATTTTACGTATTAGTGAATAGCCATTGGAGTGTGGTCCAGAAGAAGCAAGGGCAATTAATGCATCCCCATGTGCAACTCGTGAACCATCAATAACATCATCAGCTTCGACAACACCTACACAAAACCCTGCAACATCATAATCTTCGCCATGGTACATACCTGGCATTTCGGCAGTTTCGCCACCTATTAATGCACAGCCTGCTAATTCACAGCCTTTACCGATACCTGTTACAACTTCTGTTGCTGTTTCTATATTTAATTTTCCGGTGGCATAGTAGTCAAGAAAAAATAAAGGTTCTGCGCCTTGTACTATTAAGTCATTTACACACATAGCAACTAAATCAATGCCAATTCCGGCATGTTGTTTTAAGTCCATTGCCAACCTAAGTTTTGTTCCTACACCGTCCGTGCCTGATACTAAAAGTGGTTTTTTATATTTTTCTGGTAACGAACATAAAGCACCAAAACCACCCAAGCCTCCCCTGACCTCAGGTCTGTGTGTTTTTTTTGCGACCGACTTAATTCTTTCGACAAGCTGGTTACCTGCATCAATATCAACCCCAGCGTCTTTGTAACTTAATGATGAGTTTTTATCGCTCACGAACTTTCCCCAATATGGCCGCAAAAATGAGGGCGGATTTTAGCAGCTTGCACAAATAATACCAGCGACAGATAGACTCAAATAACCTTGAATTTTTATTTTGAAGAAATTTTGGTATATGGATTGATAAACAATTGATGAATTTTGTCCCTAAATAAAACACAATAGTCCATATAGAATATTTTGAAATATGCTTTTAGGAGAATTGGCCTTGATGCCAATAAAATTAAACCCTCTGTTAACAATTTTATTATTTGTATCGCTAATAAGCTGGCAGAGCGTCAAAGCTGCAGTTATTGACGATTTATATGAAGCTAAGATTGCCGTTGATAATCAGTCGCAGCAGACACAAAATAGTGCCTTTAGTTTAGCCTTTAGACAAGTGCTTATCAAAGTCCGGGGAAACAACGACTTACTAACTGACCAAAAAATTAAAAGTGCTGTGGTTAATGCAACTCGTTTTGTCAGATCTTATAGTTATGATAAGCAAGGAGCCCAACTCTTTTTGGTAATAAGTTTTGATCCTCAACGTGTAGAAAATATAATTCGTAGTGCTGGTTTTCCCGTTTGGGATAAAAGGCGCCCAGACTCGATAATTTGGTTAGCAATCAAACCATCTGTTGATTCAGCAAGGCAAATTGTTATGCCAACTGAATTTTCTGAACTTTATCAACAATTAAACAAACGAGCTGCACAAAGAGGAATTATTTTGATGGTTCCTTTGTGGGACCTTGCTGATATTCAATCTTTGGGCGTATATGATATTTGGGGTGGTTTTAGTACTCAGATTTCCCAAGCTAGTTATCGTTATGCCGTTCCTTCTGTGCTCTCTGCAAGGATTTACCTCACTGATAGTCAATTTTCTGATGATGCTGTTATAAGTAGTGGTAGAAATGTGGAGATTAGCTCACTATGGACAGCTGACTGGACCATGATAGAAGGTGGTAGTTTATTGGCTGGACAAGTTCAAGGAGATAATCCATTGATCATTGCTGAGAACTTAGTCAATGCGTTGGCTGACCAATTATCTTTAAAATACGCAATTGATTTTTCTCAAATTGAGCGAACAGATAATAAAATTCAAGTTGTCGTCAACAACATCGACACGCTGACGTATTATATTCAGGCTTTAAATGCTCTAGAAAATTTGAGCGTTGTTAATCATGCTACTTTGGTAATGCAACAAGGTCCACGTGCCACTTTTGAATTGGATTTACTGGGTGACGTTGATGACTTATCAAACGCCCTAAGTTTGGATAATAAAATTAGACCTGTTGTTGATGATTTTGGTCAACCCGTTGCTGGTTTGGAGTTCTTTTGGGTCAAGTAAATAACCAGCTGTCATTGCCTGTAGGTTTAAAAGACACCGATTCATTTGCCAGTTTTATTCCCGGCCAAAATGCTCAAGCTTGTAGTCACTTAAATGCATTATTTAGCCAATTTGAAACTAAAAATGTCAATAGTTGGCTAACTTATCTGTTTTCTGACTCGGGAATGGGTAAAAGTCATTTGTTGTATGCCACATGTCAACAGGCAGAATTAGTAGGTGAGACTTGTATTTATTTAAGCTTTAATGAAAAGCAATATATGTCTCCAGATGTATTATTAGGGTTCGAACATTACCGTTTGATTTGTCTTGACGATATTGAAAACTTGCAAGGTGAAAGTGCTTGGCAGATAGCGGTATTTGATTTAATAAATAGGGTAAAAGAACAAAATAACGGCTGTTTGGTGATAACAGGAAATCAACCGCCTAAACACCTATCTATAGAGTTACCTGATCTTATATCTAGATTGTCTTGGGGCACTAATTTTCAACTTTATTCACTGACAGACGAACAGAGGCGGCAGGCCTTAATAGTTAAAGCTCAGCATAGAGGATTAAACATGTCGAAGGATGTGGCAAAATATCTTGTCAATCATTGGCAGCGTGATATGCCGGCTTTGATAGCGTCATTGGACATGCTTGATGAGCAATCACTCAAACAACAGCGAAAACTCACCATACCTTTTGTTAAGGCTATTCTAAACCTGTAGAGCGGCTCATTTATTATCAATACCACTATTGTGGCCTTCGAAAGCTTGCTTTTCTTCTAAAAGTTCTTCTTTTAGTTTTCTAATACCCAAGCCCAACTCACGACCCCTAACACGTGCGTAAAAACTACAACCGGTAAAAAGTAGAGTACACAGTATAATCTCAACTAAGGCATACAAACGCTCTCCTTCGACAGCGTAAACAGCGGTTAAACCATGCAACAAATAATACATGATAATAAAATTGGCCCACGCATGAGTATAGGGCTTGCCTTCTATCAGACCTTTAGCCGGCAGTAAAATCGGTACTATCCAAAACAATAGAGTAAATATGGTTGAGGTATTTTTGTCTATGGTTAAGAAAAAATGCCAAACCACTAACCAAACAATTAAAAGAATATAGCTTGTTAAGGTTAATTTTCGAAAAAATGTACTGTCAAATGTCATGTTACTTATCCCGTTTACAGGTTAATGGTCTAATTTTGCTGCGAGTACTGCCAGCCTTCTGCCTTGTTCGATACACAATGTTTGTTCTTCCAAAGTGAGTTTGCTTTTGTTATCTCCTTGAGCCAAATGTGTAACGCCGTATGGGCTACCTCCAGATGAGGTGGTATGTAATTCTGGGTTTGAGTAAGGCAACCCGCATAATATCATGCCGTGGTGAAACAAAGGGATCATCATGGTAAGTAAGGTTGATTCTTGACCGCCGTGCATACTGGATGTGGAGGTAAAAACGCAAGCGGGTTTATTTTCTAAGGTACCTGCTAACCACTGCGCACTGGTATCGTCTAAAAAATACTTTAAAGGCGCTGCCATATTACCAAATCGTGTTGGGCTTCCTAGTGCCAGTGCGCAACAATCATCTAAGTCTTGTTTTACCACATAAGGATCGCCTGTATTAGGTACAGGATGTTGCATACTTTGCAAATTGTCACTGACTTCAGGAACACAACGTAAACGAGCTTCAAGCCCCGACTTTTCGACGCCTAACGCAATGCTGTTAGCCATCGTTTGGGTTGCGCCGTGCCGGCTGTAATATAGAATTAGTACTACTTTACTCATAGCACACCCAAATTTTGACTCATAAAATGTCCAACACAGATTCAGGGGGGCGTCCAATTGCAGCTTTGCCATTAAATATGACAATAGGTCGTTCAATTAGTTTGGGTGAAATAAGCATTGCGCAAATCAGAGCATCTTCTGTTAAAGATAAATTAGTTAGATTTTGTTGTTTATAAGCTTCTTCACCTTTTCTCATTAATTGTCTCGCCGAAGAAAAACCTAATTGACTAACAATAAGTGCCAGCTCATCTGCACTGATGGGTGTCTTTAAATATTCAATAATGTGTGGCACAAGCCCTCTATCTTGAAGTAACTGGAGGGTTTCTCGACTTTTTGAGCACCGAGGGTTGTGTAATATTTTCAAGTCTGTCATAAAATTCTTTGCACTTTGAATGAGAAATCGTGTAGAAAAGTAGTATTCTACATTTTAATGAATTTGTTACGAGAGTAACCCGCATTTAGGACATTGTTATTTTGAAAAAAATCGTTATTTTACTTGCTGCGCTAGTGGCTTTGCTGGTTGGTGTGCTGACTCAGCAAAACTTAAAAGTCGATTTTACTACACTTGATGGACAAGGACAGCGTTGGAGTCATTCCCAAGGGAATTGGAAAGTGGTCAATTATTTTGCCGAGTGGTGCGCACCATGTTTGCGCGAAATGCCTGAGTTAAATCATTTTTATCATCAATATAATTATGAGATAGATATCTTTGCTGTAAGTTTTGACCCATTAAATAAAGATCAGCTCACAAACCTTCGACAAAAATACGATATTCAATTTCCCATCATAGAAAAACTATATAATCTTCCATGGGACAATCCACCTAATAGTTTACCAACAACGTTTATACTCGATGCTGATGGTAAAGTGCGAAAACAACTAAAAGGTGAGCAAAGCGCTGAAAAACTGATGAACACCATTAATCTGTTAAAGACTTTGTAATCGCTCTTGCGCAGTCCTGAATTGCTCAATTCTGGCTCTTATGCGTTTTCTTTCAATGTTACGTTCATCAGCAAAATTGTAGGCATTATGTAACTCATCAATTGCCCTTGGATAAGCTGCAACTAATGCATACACCTCGGCTTTAACTTGATGCATCTCTAATTTTTGCTCGCTGTTGCTATAAGCATCTGAAAGTAACTCGTAAGCTAGTAAATTATCTGGATTGATTAATAAATAATCTTTTAGTAATGTTGTAGCCCTTGCAAAATCTTTATTTTTAATCAACACATTAGCCAAATTTAAAGTTAACACTCTGTTGAAAGGTGTATGAACAATTTGTGCCGATAATTTATCAATCGCTTTTTGATGTTGGTTCATTCCAATAGCAATGTCAGTATAGGCATCCAAATAGAAGAGATTATTGGGTTCTGGTTGTAAAAGGCCATTTATTAGCTCGAGGGCAGGTTCAAACTGTTCTTCGGCTAAATAAGATAAAGCTAGGCCATATTCAGCAGCTTGCTTAAACACATAGCTTTGCCTTTGTAATATGTCAGAAAAGTACTCGATATTCCGCTTAGGATTAGCATAATAGCGAGCCAAAATTCTTGACTTAGCTAAATGAAAGTTGATGCTTTCAGGTACATTGCGTTGCCTAAATAATGCTGCTCGCGTGCGTGCATCTGCAATCCTAGATTCAGGTAAAGGGTGAGTAAGTAAAAATGCTAATGGTGTTGATTTAAGCCGGTTTTTTTCAGCTAAGATACTAAAAAAGCTACTGGCACCATTCGGGTCGAATCCTGCATCAGCAAGTATACCTATACCAACCCTGTCTGCCTCTTTTTCGTTTTGTCGCGTATAATTGATTGAAGATTGTGCTGATGCTGCATTGCTAACAGATATAGCTGCCATACCTGCTTCAGGATTGACTACTGCTAACAATATGCTTCCGAGCAGACTTGCTATTTGCAAAGGTGATGACTTTTGCCTAGCCTCAATACTACGGGCTATGTGCCTTTGAGTGACGTGACTTACTTCGTGGGCTAGAACGGAGGCTAATTCAGACTCGTTTTTGGCATTAAAAATAAGTCCAGTATGAATACCTATATGCCCACCAAAAAATGCGAAGGCATTAATATCTGGACTGTTAATAATAAAAAATTTGTAGGGAAATTTCACATTATCTGCTTGTGCAACCAAACGATTCCCGATGTCTTGAATATATTCATCTAACAACGGGTCATTGATAATAGGCGCTTGACCCCGCAGTTGACGCATAAGCGCGTCGCCAATCAGCACTTCTTTATCTAAGCTGATGGCGCTAGATGCGACCACACCTATTTCTGGTAAATTATTCTTTGTGTTCTCTGCGCTAACGGACATAGTGCTTAGTACAAATATACTCAAAGCAGAAACAACGTTGTTAGCAATGGTTTTTATCATAGAGTAGGTCAAATTTAAGTTTGTCTAGATTACATAAAAGTATTAATCGATAAATACTTACGTATGTTATGGATCAATTACCAATGGATTAGTTCAACTTTACCTTAAATATTAAGTTTTTTTCAGATCTTTTAATTGTTTCTCAGCAGCAAAAAAAATCTCTTTTATTGTTTGCCCGTCATTCTCAGCAACGTGTAATAACGTTCCTAACAAATGTGCCAATTGTTCTATTAGTATGTGGGTGTATTTAATTAATTCTATATCCGCTTCGTCACCACAACGGACTGTTATGCTGACAAAGTTACTTAATTTGGGAATACTCAGAAGCGGTCCGAGATTAGAGGGATTAAAATCTTTAAAGGGTGAGTTTTTGTCACAAGACTTAACAACTGCCCGAGCTTCATTACAAATCATTGGGAAACAAAACAGCTCAAATGCATGTTGGTTACAACATTTCCTCAAGGAAATTGAGGGTTTACCTTGTTTACAATTAATTAAATTCCAGTTTTTATTATTCAGCAAATGCTTAATGTTATTTTCAAAACCGTCAGTAAATGTACCCTCTAATTCCAATAGTTTGTTGGCTATTATTTTAAAATGGTCGCTGATCTCTCCAAGATTAAGTGATTTTTTTAATTGCAAGATAGCTTTCACGTTGCTAAAACGACATGTCCAATCTAATTGCAAATATGGCCTCTCTTTATTCTCATAATATTCCTGTAATCTAGTCTAAGTGCTATTTCATTGGGTAACTGTTGTGCGATAATATTCGTAAGAAAATATGTGCTTTGACTATCATCAGCAACCTGAAGTTCGGTGCTGCCTATTAATACACAAGGATACTAGATGTTAAACGTTTTTGGACGATGGTATAAGCGAAAGTTTTCAGATCCTGACTCAATGATGTTGTTATTGCTGTTACTTATCAGCTCATTGTTATTGGCTGTTTGGGGCGGAATTTTAATGCCTGTTATAGTCGCTGCCGTTATCGCTTATTTGTTAGATTGGCCTGTTGTACAACTATGTAAGTTAGGCTTATCTAGAGGCTACACCACAATGTTGGTGTTATTTGGTTTTATCAGTGTTTCAATTTTAACCTTTATAGGCTTGGTGCCGATTGTTGCACAGCAAAGTATCAATTTGATTAAAGAAACGCCACAGATTTGGGAACAAGGATTGCTTTGGCTGTTAAAATTACCTGAAACTTATCCAAAGCTAGTCCAGTTGAACCAAATTCAAGATGTCTTGGACGGTATAAACGACAGAGTAGTGGTGTTGGCAGAGCAATTATTATCCGCATCATTCAGCTCTTTAGGTGGGTTAGGTGCTTTATTAATTTATATGATATTAGTGCCTCTAATGGTTTTTTTTATGGTGAAAGATAAACAAATGTTGGTATCCAACATTTCCTCTTTACTGCCTAGTGAACGCAGACTTATCAAACAAGTAGGCACTGAAATGAACTTGCAAATTGCTAATTATATTCGTGGCAAGGTCATTGAAATTATTATTGTTGGTACTGTATCAACATTAACGTTTGTTTTTATGGACCTTCGTTATGCCTTGTTACTGGGCGTATTGGTAGGTTTTTCTGTACTTATACCCTATATAGGTGCCGCATTTGTGACAATACCTGTTGCTATAGTTGCCTTGTTTCAGTGGGGACTAACACCTGAGTTTTGGTATTTAATGGTTGCCTATGGCGTTATTCAAGCCTTGGACGGAAATGTATTAGTACCAATATTATTCTCAGAAGCCGTCAGTCTGCACCCTGTATACATCATTATTGCAGTATTGTTTTTTGGTGGGATGTGGGGATTTTGGGGCGTGTTTTTTGCTATTCCTCTGGCAACACTGGTTAAGGCTGTTGCTAATGCATGGTCAAGTCCATCGGAATTATCGCCTGAGACGTAACCAAACGGAGCCAAACTATTAATGGCTCCGGCTTATAAATTTTCACACGTTTGTTTACATGTAATTAGCTTTGTAGATACGCCAATACTACTTCATGATGATTTTTGGTTTTAAACTTGTCAAAAACATAGTCTATATGGCCATATTCATTAATTAAAAAGGTAATACGATGGATACCATCGTATTCTTTACCCATAAACTTTTTTAGACCCCATACACCAAATGCATCCGCTAGTGAATGGTCTTCATCGGATAAAAGAGTAAAGTTAAGGCTTTCTTTTTCTATAAATTTAGGCAACCTTTTAACTGCATCAGGGCTGACGCCTAATACTTCAACATTTAACGCAGCCAATGATGTTTGACTGTCTCGCAATCCCTGCGCCTGAATGGTACATCCTGGTGTCATGGCCTTAGGATAAAAATAAATCAACACTTTTTTACCGGCAAAGTCGCCTAATGAAATTTTTTGGTTATCTTGATTGGGTAATGAAAACTGCGGAGCGACATCACCTGCTTTGAGTATTTGCATTATAATTGACCTTAAATTAGAAAAGAAACGGAATACACCAGTTTATTAATGATTTTGTTTAATCGAACCTTGTAAATTAAGTGGCTGTAAAAGTTCTTGAAGAGCCAGTTCGATCTTTTCAACTTCGAGCTCATGTGGAATAGAAATAACCATTTTACACTTCATATGTTTGTCACCAACAGAATCGTTCCCATCCTTTTCTAAAAACTTTAATCTAAACGCGCTGACAGATATATTACGTTGTTTGAAAAATACAGTGATCTGGTCAATCAGTCCGGGTGTGCTTTCACCACGAATAATTACGTCTGCCAAGTGTTCGAGATTTTGTTTACAGTGCCTTTTGGTGCGCTTCATCATAGACAACAAATTGTGTTTCTGACAAGTTTGTGGCAACAAACATTCAGCCTGAGTGATAGCACTCTGACTGCCTTCGATAATCATAGTGAGAGAAAAGTCTTGGCCGTAAATGGCTTGGCGACTATCCAAAATGTTGCAGCCCACTCCAGAGACAGTGTCTGCTAATGTGCTTAATACGCCAAATTCGTCTGAACCCAGTATGGTAATGATGAGTTGTTGCGGCATTTTTAACCAATTCGTTACTTTTAATGAATGATAACATACATGATTTTAGGCAGGTTGATCCAGTTTCAATTCTAATCCATCAATTGAGCCATTCAGTGCTTGTTTTTAGGGAACCAGATCTTTACCATAAGACGCGAATTTTTTGGGGGATAACACATGTTTACTGGCAGTTTTGTGGCGTTAATTACGCCAATGTATGAAAACGGACAAATAGACTATCAATCATTAGAGGTGCTCGTTGAATTTCATATTCAAAATGGGTCTCATGGCATAGTGTCTGTTGGTACGACTGGTGAGTCTGCCACGCTACCTTTTTCTGAACATATAGAAGTGGTCAGGCGCACTGTGGAATATGCTCAAGGAAGAATACCAGTGGTAGCAGGTAGTGGAGCAAATTCCACTTCAGAGGCAATATTTCTGAGTGAACAGATGGCAGACACTGGCATTGAAGGTTTTTTAAGTGTTGTGCCGTATTACAACAAGCCACAACAAAAAGGCATGGTGGCGCACTTTTCTGCTATTGCTGATGCCACTGACTTGCCAGTATTATTATATAATGTGCCCAGTCGCACAGTTGCTGATATGTTGCCAGAGACAGTGGCGGAGCTATCAACTCATCCTAAAATTATTGGTTTAAAAGATGCGACAGGTGATATGTCACGCTTAAAAGCTACTCAGAAACTTGTTGATGACGATTTTCTGTTGCTAAGTGGAGATGACTTAACCGGTTGTGAGTTTCTCGCAAACGGCGGCCATGGAGTGATTTCAGTAACAGCCAATGTTGCGCCTAAACAAATGGCTGATATGTGTAATGCCGCACGGCTTAGAAACTTTTTATTGGCAGAAAAGATAGACAAACAAATCGTTGGCTTACATAGTGCTCTATTTATTGAGCCTAATCCTGTGTTACCTAAATGGGCTTTGCATAAAATGGGGCTGATTAATTCAGCTTTTTTACGATTACCTTTAGTTGAATCGGAACTAGTTAGCCAAAATCATATCGAACAAGTCATGCGCAGTTCTGGCGTATTATCTTAAGGAGATAGCGTGACCTATAAATTTAAGCTGTTTAGTGTAGTAGAAAATACTGCGAAAACAGCCACAATAATAAAAAAAATAGTGATAACAGCTTGTGTGACGTCAATCACTTTGTTATCAGCGTGTAGTTCATTAGAAGAAAGAGAAGTGGCTAGTGGTTCATTTGATTATGTCGAAGAACAACCTGGGCAAAAAATAAAAATTCCAGATGACGTAGATACACCCAATTTTAATGATGCTTTTAAACTTCCAGATTTAGGTGAAGAGGCGCCACTAGATTCAATGGGTAAAGGATTGAGTGTGCAGTCGCCATCATTGGTATTGCCGGTGGTATCAGGCTCCCACATAGAAGACGGTTCAAAAAATGCCATTGTTTGGTTTGATCAGGTAGATGACAGTTTACCTCTTGATACTGCGATTTGGAATTCTCTCATCGGTTTCTTGGAAACCGAAGGTGTGGGAGTCGATTCATTTGACAAGGATAAACAGCGTTTAACCACAGATTGGGTGGTGAAAGACGAAAGCGAGGAAAGTAAATGGTATAGCTGGTCCACTTCAGAAAAAACTGTTGGCCAACGTTTTGAATTTTCCCTAAACAAAAAAACTCACGGTAGAACGGCATCACTCAGTGTTGAGTTGCTGGATTACAGAGAGAAATTCGATGCTAAAAGTATAGAGATAACCCAAGTTAAGGATAAGAGACGCAACGAAGTCGATATACTTAACAAGGTGGTGAAGAACTATGAATTCGAGAATAAGGTCGCTAGCGTAAAACGTTTTCGTCAAATTCGTGAGGGTTTGCAGATGGAATTAGGCTTTGATAGTGATGGAGAGCCTGCCTTTGTAGTTGACGCTGATTATGATATCACTTGGCCAAGATTGTTACTTGTATTGAGAAAGTTAGGCTTTGATGTAAAAGATTATGACAAGTCTAACGGTCTGTTATTTGTCAAATACAATGGCGCTGAAGACGGTTGGTGGAGCAATATTTGGTCTAGTGACAAGAATGAAATGGACCTAGAGCCTCAGGAATATCGTATTAAGGTTGAAACTTTGGGCAAAAAAACTTCCATTACATTGTTAGATGATGAGAGTAATCCTTTTCCGGTCAATAAACTGACAGATTTGTTCCCTACGTTTTTTAAAACGATGTCGGCCGACGATCTAGATATATAATATGTTTATTTCTGGTCGTTAACACGACCAGAAATAATATTACTTAAAATAAGCATTATTTCAAAACCTCGTTCATTCTTTACTCTAAGGAGTTGGCATAGCATGTCGATTGCGGATTCAATTTTATCGGTTAATGATGACCTACCTATCCGAACTGAACTTCCGGTGCATAGCGGTAAAGTTCGCTCCGTTTATTGGTTAACTGAGCAAGACAGTCGTCGTTTAATTGAAGATAAAGCTTATCCTGTGCCAATTGATACTCCTTTAGCCATTATGGTTATCAGTGATCGTATCTCAGCCTTTGATTGTATCTGGCACGGTAAAGATGGCATGTTGGGAGTACCCGGAAAGGGTGCTGCTTTAAATGCTATTTCTAATCATTGGTTTACGTTGTTTAAACAACAAGGCCTTGCTGATAGTCACATTCTCGATATCCCACATCCTTTTGTGTGGATAGTACAAAAAGCCAAACCTGTGATGATTGAAGCTATCTGTCGTCAGTATATCACTGGCTCAATGTGGCGTGCTTATGAAAAAGGAGAAAGAGAGTTTTGTGGTATCGTGCTTGAAGAAGGTCTTCGCCAAGATTATCAATTAGCTAACTTACTAATGACTCCGTCTACCAAAGGGATATTAAAGGGCATTCCCGACGTACCTGAAGCAGATGATGTGAATATCAGCCGACAGAATATTCTTGATAACTATTCAGCGTTTAACTTCGAAAAACAAAGTGATGTTGCCTTGTATGAAAAACTATTAACTGAAGGTTTTGCACTGATTAACCAATCTTTGGCTGAGTTGGGGCAAGTGTTTGTTGATACTAAATTCGAGTTTGGTTACGTAAAAGGTTTGGATGGAAACAGCAAGTTGATTTATATGGATGAAGTAGGTACTCCAGATTCATCCAGGATTTGGGATGCACACCAATATTCACAAGGTAGGGTAGTGGAAAATTCTAAAGAAGGGTTTCGACAGCTATTACTGAGTTACTTCCCAGAACCTGACATATTGTTGAACAAAGAGCGCATGCCAGAGCGCCGGGAATTAGCGAAAAATAATGCCCTTCCTGTAGAGGTCTTGATGCAAATATCCAAGACTTATATCGAAATTGCAGAAAAGATCACAGGAACTCCTTTATTGTTAAATAGAAACCCTAAAGCTGAAATCATCCAGATTTTACAGGATGATTATCAACTAATAGACTGACTGTTTACTAAGAGAATTTTTGTGTAACTCGTAATTCTTAGCAATTAACTAGGCTAATTCTATTTCAATATTGCTAACCGGAATACAGCAACAGGGCAGTATTTCATCATCGTCAATAAACGCCAATGGATCTGTAGTGTATTCTACCTTCCCGCTAACTAATTTACTTCTACAAGCGCCACAGTAACCTTCACGACAATGATACTGAATTTCAATTTTGTTTTGCTCGATGGTCTCTAGCAAAGTATTATTGGGTGAATGTTGGACAGTTTGATGGTTTTTTATGGCCACCATAAAACTGTCACTATTTTTACTCATACGGTTTATAAATCAAAATCACCAAAATCTTCAGCACTGACTTCAGAGTCAATTTGCCCCACTAAATAGGAGCTTATTTCAGACTCTTGAGGTGCAACTTGAACATTGTCAGAACTTAAATAATTATTCATCCACGGTAGAGGATTATTCTTTATATCAAAGGGCTGTCCTAAACCTATTGCCGACATGCGGTGATTAGCAATAAATTCGACATACTGACATAGGATTTCTTTATTTAAACCAATCATCGAACCATGTTGAAACAAAAATGCGGCCCATTCTTTCTCTTGTTGTACGGCATTAAGAAATATTTGTGTGGCTTCTTCTTTACATTCTTCAGCGATTTCGGCCATTTCTGGGTCGTCTTTACCTTTAGCCCATAAGTTCAGCACATGTTGAGTAGAGGTTAAGTGTAAGTTTTCATCACGAGCAATCAAGCGTATTATTTTCGAATTACCTTCCATCAATTCACGTTCTGCAAACGCAAATGTGCAGGCAAAGGATACATAGAAACGTATAGCTTCCAGGGCGTTAACTGAGTTCATGCACAGATATAACTTTTTCTTAAGCGCACGCATGGTGATAACATGAGTTTCACCTTTAACCTGATGTGTGCCCTCACCTAATGTTTGCCATAATTGAGTAGCAAAAATCAAATCATCATAATATTTGGATATATCTGCCGCACGTTTTTTGATTTCTTCGTTTTCAACGATATCCTCAAAAATGCTACTGGGGTCGCCAAATAAATTACGTAAGATATGAGTATACGAACGAGAATGTATAGTCTCGAAAAATGACCACGTTTCTACCCATGTTTCTAGTTCAGGTATAGAAATAATGGGTAAAAAAGCGATGTTTGGGCTTCTACCCTGGATAGAATCCAACAAAGTCTGATATTTTAGGTTAGAAATAAAAATGTGCTTTTCTGGCTCGCTTAACTTTTGAAAATCTACTCTGTCTTTACTTACATCGACTTCTTCAGGACGCCAAAAGAAGCTGATTTGTTTTTCGATCAATTTTTCAAAAATTGGGTGTTTCTGTTGGTCATAACGCGCCACATTGACCGGGTTGCCAAAAAACATTGGTTCTGTCAGTGGATTATTATTTACTTGATTAAAAGTTGTATATTTCATAATTTAATTTTGCCATTAAAAATTCAAGCCAGTCAGAAAAAGCTGCCTCAGCAGCTTACTGAATCTATATTGTACAAGCGCAGACAGCGCAATCATCATCTTCTACCTCTACCACTTCTTTTGGTACGAACTTTTGGCTAGTCAGTTCTTGCTGAGTCGGGTCATCAGCGCCATCACGTGTGTTGTGGTAGTACAGGGTTTTGATCCCTAATTTGTAGGTGGTCAGTAAATCCTTGAGTAAAAGTTTCATAGGCACTTTGCCACCGTCATACTTATTTGGGTCGTAACTGGTGTTAGCAGAAATTGTCTGGTCAACAAATTTTTGCATAATACCTGCAAGTTGTAAGTAACCATCGTTTGATGGTAAATCCCATAACAACTCATATTTATCTTTAAGTTTTTCGTATTCAGGCACCACTTGCTTTAACACACCATCTTTACTGGACTTTATACTGATATGACCGCGAGGTGGTTCAATTCCATTTGTGGCATTTGATATTTGTGATGATGTTTCTGAGGGCATCAAGGCCGACAACGTACTATTTCGTAATCCATATTGTTTTATGTCAGCTCTGAGAGAATCCCAATCACAATGTAACGGCTCGTCACAAATTTTGTCCAAGTCCTTTTTGTAGGTGTCAATTGGCATTAAGCCTTGAAAATAAGTGGTTTCATCAAACTTAGGGCAAGCACCTTTTTCTTTGGCTAAATTACAAGACGCCTGCATTAAGTAATATTGTATTGCTTCGAAAGTTCTATGTACTAAGCCATTAGCACTGCCATCTGAATACTTAACACCATTTTTAGCTAAATAATAAGCAAAGTTAATCACACCTATACCAAGTGTACGACGACCCATCGAAGCGTTTAAGGCCGCTGGAACAGGGTAATCTTGATAATCTAACAAGCTATCAAGTGCGCGAACAGCTAGGTCTGATAGTCCAGCTAACTCATCTAGATTTTTAATCGCACCTAAATTAAATGCGGATAATGTACATAATGCAATTTCGCCGTTTTCGTCATTAATATGCTCCAGAGGTTTAGTCGGTAAAGCGATTTCTAAACATAAGTTACTCTGACGAACCGGCGCCAATTTGGGGTTGAACGGGCTGTGAGTATTACAGTGGTCAACATTTTGCAAATAAATACGCCCTGTACTGGCACGTTCCTGCATAAACAAGCTGAATAATTCAATTGCTTTGATATGCTTTTTACGGATGTTTTCATCATTTTCATACTTCACATACAAACGTTCAAATTCGTCTTGGTCAGCAAAAAATGCTTCGTATAGGCCTGGTGTATCTGATGGGCTGAATAATGTAATATGTTGGTCTTTGATAAGGCGGGTATACATCAACTTATTAAATTGAACACCATAGTCTAAGTGACGTACGCGGTTTTCTTCAACACCACGATTATTTTTTAATACCAACAACGATTCAACTTCTAGATGCCACAAAGGATAGAATAAGGTTGCTGCGCCGCCACGAACGCCACCTTGAGAACAGCTTTTCACAGCCGTTTGAAAGTGCTTATAAAAAGGAATACAACCAGTGTGGAATGCTTCACCACCGCGAATAGAGCTGCCCAATGCACGAATACGCCCCGCATTGACTCCAATTCCTGCACGTTGACTCACATATTTTACTATTGCGCTTGCTGTTGCGTTAATTGAATCAAGGCTGTCACCTGCTTCAATGAGCACACAAGAGCTGAATTGACGAGTAGGGGTTCTAACCCCAGCCATAATAGGTGTGGGTAACGAAATTTTAAATTTTGAGGTTGCATCATAAAAACGCTTGACGTAATCCATACGGATGTCTTTGTCATAATTAGCAAATAAGCATGCCGCTACTAATATATATAAGAATTGAGCGCTCTCATAAATTTCACCTGTCACACGGTTTTGTACCAGGTATTTCCCTTCAAGTTGTTTAACTGCTGCATAACTGAAATCCATGTCACGCCAATGATCAAGGTGATTTTCCATTTCATCAAATTCGGCATCACTGTAGTCTTGCAATAAATGTGGGTCGTACTTTCCCTTATCAACCATGCTTTTAACGTGGTCTTTTAAAACAGGAGGCTCAAAGCAACCGTAGGCTTTCTTACGTAGGTGGAATATAGCTAATCGCGCGGCTAAATATTGATAGTCTGGACAATCTGTTGATATGAGGTCAGCGGCAGAGCGTATCAATGTTTCATGAATATCAGCAGTCTTGATACCATCGTAGAATTGAATGTGTGCTTTTATTTCTACTTGAGAAACAGAAACGTTATCTAACCCTTTCGCTGCCCATTCGATTACTTTGTGGATTTTATCCAATTCGATAATCTCACGTTTACCTGTCCGTTTGGTGACATATAAATTGTTATTCATGTATTTAGCCATTACTTTAATATTTTAAGTCGCTAAAAACTCTATTTAGCGCGAATTTGTGTCGTAAGAGATGCTGTCTCTAAACCTTCGGTATATCTGTTAAATCCGACACTTTTTTAAATTCAACAATCTTCGGGAACTGACATCATATTTAATCTAGCATCGCATTGCTTTTGGTGTAGATATTTCAGTTGTGCCTTAATAACCGATAGAACACAAGATAGTGCGGTTTCAGTAACAATGCAACCCAACATGTGGTGGTTTTGTGCGCGATAGCGTTGCCGCAACTTAAAGGTTAGTAGTGACTCACCTAAAAGCGCCTTTTGAGTTTCGTTTATTAGAAATGCAAGAAGTAAATAAGGATGAATTTTTTCTTAATCTTTTTTAAAAGTAAAAAAACGTGAGTTATTATTTATCGATATATAGGGGTAAAAATGAACAATAAGCACAAGATGTCGTGTTTAGATGGAAATTCCCACCAATTTACTAGCTTAGAAATAAGCCAGTAAATCGCAAGGAGCTTGAATGCTAAAGTGTGCATTCCAGCCGTGTGTTTGTTGCATGTCTGAGATATAACCATATTGAGCAATTACACTAACCATATTGGCAGCATTAGCCGCTTGAATATCTCGCTCGGCGTCACCTATATACCATGTGCTTGGTGAAGTAAGTTTCAGTTTTGCCTCAGCATGCAATAGAGGTAAAGGATGGGGCTTTCTTTGGCTCAAGGTATCACCGCTGACAATCACTGCACAATTCTGTAGTAGCGGAAATGAGGTAACTAATTGTAGGGTTAAAAATTGTGGTTTATTGGTAACTATGCCCCAAGGAATATTATTTTGATTTAGTGCCAACAATAAATTTTCAACGCCATTAAAATAATCAGTATCTACACAGATGTTGCTTTCGTAATAATTTAGAAACTGCTGACGTAAACTAACAAAGTCATAATTTTTGAGCTCTTCCCCAAAACCTAATTCGAGCATACCTTTGGCGCCATCCGAAGCTATGTTACGATAAGTTTCATAAGCAATTGTTGGACGTTCTAACTCGCGAAGTATTTGATTAAGCGCGTTTCCTAAGTCTCTAGCGGTGTCCAGCAAAGTGCCATCAAGGTCAAACAATATTGCATTAGGTTTTTGTATCATCTAAAAATCACTATTCTGACAATGAATCATGTAGTTAACGTCAACATTTTGATTTGACAAATAATATTCTTGATTTATGGGGTTCATATGTAGCCCAATCATTCTTTGCACCACTAATTGTGTATCGTCAATCCAAGATATGAGTTCTGAGGGTTTAATAAACTTGTCGTGTTGGTGAGTGCCTTTTGGAACCAACCCCATTATGTATTCAGCGCCAACTATAGCCATCAAATAAGACTTAATGTTTCTGTTTAAAGTAGAAAAAAACACATGTCCGCCTGGTTTGACTAAGCGATAACACGCTTTGACTACAGAACTAGGATCAGGAACATGTTCTAACATCTCCATACAAGTGACTACATCAAATTGAGCTTGATGTTTATCGGCGAATTCTTCGGCTGTAGTGTGCTGGTAATCCACTTTTAGACCTGACTCTAATCCGTGTAAACGCGCTATTTCTAGGGGAGCTTCACCCATGTCAATGCCCGTTACATGTGCACCATGGGATGCCATGCTTTCAGCCAAAATTCCACCACCACACCCTACATCTAATACTTTTTTCGCTAACAGGCCATCACAATGTTGATGAATATAATTTGTCCTTAGAGGATTAATTTGATGTAAAGGTTTAAATTCCCCAGCAAGATCCCACCATCGTGAAGCTAACTCAGAAAACTTTTGGATCTCGTTATGATCGACATTTTGCTTATTTTGCATGTTACACATTTGTCCTAATTATCAATTTTACTGAAACTTCCTCTATCTTAATCTACTATTTGGGCAAATAAAATCGCAGATATGTTAATTCACTAACTGATTACTCACTATTGGCGCGACTTCCGTCTATTCATTTTAATTGGTAGGTGATAGAATCTAAAGGTTGAAAATAAAGATAAATTTGGGTGAAAACGTAAACCTAATTTTAAGTCCTAGCTTAAAATTGACCAAACGAATTTTACTTAACTAATATTCTAATAATAACGACTAGGGACAAGGCTGTATATGACTGAACACGCCCATGAAATTCTTCCAATTAA
>NZ_CAJXPA010000068.1 GCF_913058035.1 uncultured Paraglaciecola sp.
ATGTATTAGTAGACCAATATCAAGAACCAATTCTTCTATGGTTAGCTGTACCGGCTCTGTGTTATTGGAATATGCGAATGTGGATCAAAACCCACAGAGGTTTAATGCATGACGATCCTATTGTTTTTTCATTAAAAGATAAGGGGAGTTATGTGACGATTGGATTTATTGGGTTTATCACTTTACTTGCACAAGTATTATGAATTTACTGATACTTTCATTCATTCTCACCAGCGTATTTCTATCAGTTGTTGCCCAGATATTACTTAAACACGGAATGTCTAATAGCAATGTTCAAACGGCATTAGAGCTTGATGCATTAAATGCGGTTATTACTATTTTCACTAATATCTCTGTTCTTGGAGGGTTAGCAGCTTATGTTTCAAGTGCAGGTGTTTGGCTACTTGTCCTTTCCAAAATAGATGTTAGTAAGGCCTATCCGTTCGTGGGTATCGGCTTCATAGGTACTATGATGTTTGCTCATTGGTTTTTAAATGAACCATTAACTCTGACTAAAGTGCTTGGCACATCATTGGTACTTCTCGGTGTATTACTGATTTCTCAGTAATATGATGTATTCAATGGTTCTTGCTCAGAACTTTAAGTCTGACTTATTTATTATCATTTCCTTATGTATACGTGCATTTACTGACTCTCAGACACGGAGCAATCAAATTTCTCATGAAGCGCTTGTTGAAGGAGATAACTTCTGGTTTCAGGCTGATACTACTCGTGTCTTCCCTAACATGACAGATAGGAGGGAGTAACCATTACCTGACAAGTGTTCACCCCTTGTTCTTACTGGTTACTCATCCCATTATTTTATTCTAAACAAATCCAGATCAAATCCAGATTAGAATAACAAACAGCCTCAAAATTGTTTATCCCAACCTATACAAGTTTATGGCTAGTATTATTTTACATTAAAGTTACTAAATTTAAGAAATTGATGCCTTTCAATTTATGCTGTTGGCCTCCGTATGTTCATCTGTCTTATTCTTTGGGGCGTTCCCTGAAACATTTATGTTAAAGTCAACTTCTATATTTGTGGTGACGGCTTTTTCCATTGCTAGCAATAAGTATATCCTCAAATATCAATGGTTTGTTTTAATCAGTGCAACGTCTATGGTAGTTACTATTACTAATTGGATGGCTAGGATCATAGCGACCTTTGTCAACTTCGATCTTAAAAGTTGCGTCAGAATTAGTTTTGATGCCTTGATAATCCTTACCCTGCTTTCGGCGATTCAACACTATATATCCTAGCTCTGGTTTTTTTCTGTTTTTTGGATAAGTCGCTGCTATTGTCGCTTGATGGTGGGTATCGCTTTGCCACTTTTCAATCCAAGAGTATTTTGCGCGACAGCTTATATTACTCTTTGCAGGCATTATTTTTAAGATGGGTGAATTGTAAATTTTGAGGTTAATCTCTGCGACGAATGACGGTGCATCACCCCACGTTGAATAGTATGGATTATCAACAAGAATTGCCTGATAGCTTATATAAGCAATATCCATTTTTGCTATCTAAAATTTCACAGACTGACGAGAAACCTATGATTTAAATTGACTACGACCCCTTTTACACTTCTTTTTACACTTCTTTTTAAATTTCCTTTTACTATTGGGAAGATCACTTAGTTTACCCACGGCGTATTTTGTGGGCATACCAAGCTTGTCTAGCAGCTCATGCTCTTTACAAATAGTTGATTTTAGAAAAATGAGTCAGTATTCCAACCCTTCAGATTAACCTATACTGGTTGGCCTTATTTAGTCTCGAACATACCTAAAATAGTACCAGGGTTGCTGTCACGGGTATCAGGCTTATCAGGGTTACCCACTCGGGTATCAGGTTTGCTAAATTGGATATTTTGTCGATTAATATTTTTTGACGGGTTGTTTGTTTTAATTATCTTGTTCTGTGTTGTTAATTTTGGCATTACCTGTTCCTCTGTCTGGATTCACAGACACTCTGAGCTTATACTGGCATTTTTTAAAATGCCATGAGTCAATCTCAAATTCATAGCATTCCTTTATATTTCGGACAAAAGAAGGAGGCAACAATCAACTTACCACACTTTTTAGGTCAACTTGTAGCAGAGACCCGCCGTCGCAAAGTGGTGCCTGTAGTTATTACCTACGCAGTAGTGGGCTGGTTGATATTGCAGGTTGCAGGGCAAACATTTGAACCTTTGGGGCTACCTGAGTGGGGTATTCAGGTATTGATAGTCGCGATAGTTGCATGCTTTCCTGCTGTTATTTTCCTAACATGGCTGGTTGATTTTAAACAGCAGGGCATAATGTTTGATTTACCTTTGTGGCGAGGCGACACCGAAAGCCCAATAAAGCAAAAAAAATCCAGTCAACTTTTCGCTATATTGCTGTGCGTGTTAGTGACAGCAGGTACCGGTGCACTGATTATTTACTTACTTGGGCAGCTCCCGAAGTCGTCAAAGACTGTGACTGAAACTGTGACTGAAACTAAAACTTCCGAGTATCCGGTCAACTCTATCGCAGTGATGGCCTTCAGAACATTCGATGGGCATACCGATTCCGACTACTTTTCAGCAGGTCTAGCAGAAGAAATTTTGAACTTTTTAGCGGCGATGAAAGAGATGAATGTTGCCGCTAGAACTTCATCCTTTAGGTTTCGCGAAAAACAGCTAAATATTCGCGAGATCGCCAAGCTTTTGAACGTCAAACATATCCTAGAGGGTAGTGTTCGGCGCGAAGGTGATCGAATTCGCGTAACAGTGCAACTTATTGATGGTGTTGAAGGATATCATGAGTGGAGTAAGTCTTATGATCGGAAATTAGATAGTATATTCGCTATCCAACTGGAAATTGCAGCTGCGGTTGTGAACGAGTTGAAAATTTCGCTTTCCTTAGATTCAGAAAGTATCCTTCAGGAAACACCGGCTGAAAATATTGAAGCTTATATATTTTATTTGCAAGGGCGCGAGAAGCTGCACAGCTCTCAGGACGCAGATGTGATGATGACCGCCAAGAAACTTTTCAACCAAGCACTGAAGATTGATCAATCATATGCAAAGGCATATGCAGGTATTTGCGCAGCTGACCTGAGACTTTATCAAATTTCCAATGATCCTGATGACTTTGAGTCAGCCGAGGAGGCCTGCGATCAGGCAAAAAGACTCAGCAATAGTCTTAGTAGCGATATTCAGGTCGTCCTTGGTCGACTCTACAGATATAGAGGTTGGTATCAAAAAGCAGTTAATGAGTTAAATTCAGTCATTAGGATAGCGCCAACGTCACCTGACGCCTATATCGAACTCGGGGAAGTTCTCAGTGCACAGAACAAAGTCGATGAAGCCGAGGCTGCTTTTTTGCGCGCGGTAGACCTTAAAAGAAACTATTGGAAAGCACATGAGGCTCTAGCGAATTTCTATTATGTAGTCGAACGTTATAGTGACTCAGCGAAAGCCTATGAAATAGTCACTCGCTTAACTCCAGATGTGGCAGGCAATTTTGCCGCAAAAGGTGCCGTATATTATATGCTAGGGGATATGCAAAAAGCCCTAGTAGCCTACGAACGTTCCCTTCAATTAAAGCCTTCCCGATTAGCCTATACCAATATCGGTAGTTTCTATTATTACCTTGGCCAATTTGATGCAGCGGTGAAGATGCAGAAACTGGCTCTCGAATATGCACCCGATGACCATCGGGTCTTAGGTCGTTTGGCAGAGAGCTATCGTTTCATTCCGGGTAAAGAGTCAGAGTCGCGTTCAGCTTATGAACGTGCCGCCGGGCTAGCCCTAGATAACCTAAAGATCAACAGCGAAGATTGGTCAACTCGCGGTGCACTGGGAGTATATTATGCTCACTTGGATCGATTTAAAGAGGCCATAGAATTACTTGAGCTTGCTGTTAACCAGTCGCAAAGGCATCCGGAAGTGCTTTATCTACAAGCCCTCGTGTTTTTGAAAGTGGATAAGTCTAAAGCCGCTCTGACGCTGCTGGAAGAGGCGGTGAAACTTGAGGGAGTTTACCGGCAGTTCATTGCAGCAGACCCCGACTTACAAATCCTCAAGGAAAACGAGCGTTTTATCCAACTGCTGCCTGCAAAAATTTTTACTGGTTAAGGTTTGTTTAAATAACAAAATGATAAAGACACCCATCCTTAGTGGCTGTTAATTTCGCTTGATGGTGGGTATCGCTTTGCCGCTGTTCAATTCAAGGGTATTTTGTTGGGGCCTATATCAACTACTCTGCGAGGGTATTATTTTTTACCTAGGAGTCATGTTAATTTATTGCCATCTTTGATTTGAATCTGCCCACTTTGAATAGGTCTAGCGCCTAAACAATATGCATCAGGTAATATTAATAAGATAGGCGACATAACCAAACGCGGAGACCGTTATTTACGTAAACAATTAGTACACGGTTCGAAAGATTTCGTTAGCCAAGCATCCAAAAGTACCGGCACATTAGCCTTGTGGGCGACTAAGCTTCGAATCACCAAACCTTTTAACGAAGTAGCCGTTACACATGGCCTAGCTTGGTTAATTTGGATATGACTCTTTCGCCAAGAACACGATTACGTGATACCCGTTTCTTTATGAGTCAGCGCGTTACATGAAACTGTTTGCGTTATTCCAGCTTTGCTCAATTCCATCCGATACAAAGGCTCCAAGCCTGTGTAGGTGTTGTGGAAGGCAAGACTGGGAATAACACTTTTCACCCAACATACTTAGTCAGAACATGATATTAAAACGCCCTGCCCTAGCTTATCAAAGACAAGCTATAATGAGAATTATCTATCCGTGTGGTTGTGTTTTAAAGGCGATAAGGTAAGCAGTTTGCGGCACTTTGAACTCTGACCGGAGTTCGTCAGAGGCTTGTGTTGATAAAATCAACACAACTAAAGGACCTGAATATATGTCAGAATTAAGCTACTTTAAACTGCCTCCAGAATAACAGACTAGCGGTAAAAAAAGGTTAAAACAGTCCTTGTCCTTAAAATCAGCACAAAGGAGCAAATAATATGACGACATCTAAGGGGCGTCCAAATATGTCCACGTATTTATTCCTTTAATTGACTTGTCGTAGGCCTTTCATTGCTTAATATATTTATTAGTGGGCACAAAGTATCCTGTCTTTGAAAAGATCAATAAAACAAAAATTATTGTTATATATTAGAAATATAAGCAGTGAAAATCACGAATACCTTAATTCATAAACATAGTTTTAAACTAACTTAATATGATTGATAACGTCAAAACTGCTGGTATCATTTTTGAACAAGGTTGACTCAGTATTATGAAAAAAGTAGTGGTATTAGGTGGAGGGGGATTCATCGGAGGCCACCTAGCCAAAAGATTAAAAAATGATGGAAACCATGTGACTGTATGTGATCTCAAAAATCATGAATATTGGGACACATCCATAATTTGTGACGAATTTATTGTTGGCGACTTAAGAAATCCTGCAATAGTGTCCAGCGTAATCAGCGCAGAAACTAATGAAGTATATCAACTTGCAGCAGATATGGGGGGAGCGGGGTATCTATTTACAGGCGATAATGACGCAAATGTCATGCACAACTCATCGTTAATCAACCTTAACGTAATACATGAATGCACTAAGAAGCGAGTAAAAAAAGTGTTTTACTCGTCTTCGGCCTGTGTCTATCCGGAACAGAATCAATTAGACCCGAATAACCCCAACTGTGAAGAATCATCGGCTTACCCTGCAAGTCCTGACTCTGAGTATGGGTGGGAAAAATTATTTTCTGAAAGACTATACTTAGCGTTTTACAAAAATTATGGCATAGATGTAAGGATTGCTCGTTTCCATAATATCTTCGGACCGATGGGGACCTGGTCTGGAGGTAAAGAGAAAGTACCTGCAGCAATTAGTAGAAAAACAGCAGAATCAAGCAACACCATTGAAGTATGGGGCGATGGACTGCAAACACGCTCATTCTTATATATTGATGAATGTATTGAAGCGGTTTTAAAATTTATGGAATCGGATTTTTTAGGTCCCGTTAACATTGGATCCCAAGAAATGGTGTCTATTAACGAGTTAGCCCGGATGGTGATTAATATTTCTGGAAAAGACTTAACCATTCAGAATATACAAGGCCAAGCATTTATCGACAAGTACGGATTCATTTGTCCCGAGGGGGTTAGAGGGAGAAACTCAGACAATAGGCTCTATAAAGAAAAAATGCGATGGTCAGTGTCACAACCATTAATAATAGGCCTAGAAAAAACCTATTGCTGGATTAACGAACAAGTTAACAACGAAAAACACTACATTAGATAAGTGCCATTTCAGCAAATTTAGATATTATTGTTGAGGAACACCCAATGAAAAACAATCAAACGTCTGTGTTGTTATTTACTATATTTGGCACGGGTCACAATTTGGTTCATTTTAATATTGTCATCAAAGCGATGCTAGATATAGGATATAGAATCACCCTCGTCCTTCCAAAAAATTGTATTAATGGCGACTCATACAACACACATATTTTGCCGTATTTAAATCATGTGGAAATAATCCAACATACGTGTAAACACACTAACAATCTATTACTCAACAGCTGGCGTGAATGTGTTGTCTTAAGGGACTCCGTCTTGTGTAATAATCACCATTATGATGCAGTTTTAGCAATGAATTGCTCTCAAATACCTTTTTTATGGCCTATCTTTAGGGTACTCAATCATCAAGCTTTAAAAAACACAGCAGCCATTAAATTTGGGATGATAAGTACCGGTCTTAACCATGCTAAACCCACCATTAAAATCCAAATAAATAATATCATCAGAAAGTCATTGCTATCTTTACATTCTGAAGATGCCATAAAAACAA
This sequence comes from uncultured Paraglaciecola sp., assembly GCF_913058035.1. Taxonomy (GTDB): domain Bacteria; phylum Pseudomonadota; class Gammaproteobacteria; order Enterobacterales; family Alteromonadaceae; genus Paraglaciecola. Next base: position 6,841 of record NZ_CAJXPA010000068.1, read on the forward strand.
TCGATAATTATGCTTTTACCGAGTTAGAAAACAGCTCCCGAAAATTGCAAAAAGTATTTACATTAATACCTGATCCAATAGATAAAATACCAGTTGTAGATAAGATCACGGCTAGGGGTTATTTGGGCATACCTGATGATGTTTTTTTGGTGAGTATCAGTGGCTCTATTAGTAGCCATCCTAGAAAAAACTGCCCAATATTAATCAATGCCTTGTCTGACAAGAAGCTAAACAGAAATGTTTGTTTATTAATAGCTGGGAAGTTAAGTACAGACATAGACGAATACATTAAAAAATCTCAAGCATTTCAGAACAAACGAATATTTATTATTGACAGATATTTAAGTGATGAAGAATTGACAATGGTAACTTGTGCTTCCGATTTAGTCTGTACTCCATATTCTGGACATTTTTGTCCGTCTGGTATCATATTGAGGGCAGTCAAATGCGACGTGCCAGTTTTAGTTCCTAATTACCATTGGTTTAAATACATGGTCGATACATTTAATATCGGTTGGAAACTTAAGGCATTAACTAAAAGCGCCATAGTAGAATCGCTAAATAATATATCTGAAAAAAATAGCGAGCTCCAAAATTTAGCAGCTCAAACAGCCCTTATAAAAAAATATTTTAGTGAAGACAATTTTGCTGCGCATTGGTTATTACAATTTGAAGGGAACAAAGCTTATAGTTTTGAAGAACTGTTAGTGGATTATAATCATATTGGGGATACCTCAGACTCGGCCCTTTGATATTAAGCTAGCCCTTAGCAAGTAATTGGGTAAACTGACTATTAAAATAACTGACAATTCTAAAATAGAACTTATCGTTTCTAAAACGACTCAACGAACTCTATTGCCAAAAGAACGTTGCATTTCCCTGTAGTCGTGGTTCACTTAAACAGCGTCATCTACAATCCTCAATACTCGCGAATTACAAAATACAGTATTTACCAAGACATCCTGTTCTACTTTATATTTGAGGTATTCCTCAAAACCGATAATATTGCGATCCGTCTGCGCAGATATTCTTTACTCTATCCTTTGCAGCCGGATTGAAAAATTTAAGTGGGTTAAAGCTCCCGTTGTAAGTCTTTAATTTTTTTTCCTTTGGTGACACTAATACCATCTTTCTTAGCGTGCCTTACAATATTCATATTTTATGAAGTAACGTAGTGTTTTTTAATTCTCTACAAGTGCCTTCATACGTCATAAAGAGAGCATGCAAATACCTAATTTTTAAAATGATGTCATTTTAAAAATTTTATCCTCCAAAAATTAGAGTTTAACCTCAGATTAGTCCGTGTGAATAAATGCACTTTCATCATCATAAAAAACATAATCGCCTTCACTTCTTTTGACAAGAACAAGAGACGATTAGTTAAATTTTTAATGTTGCGCAAAAAGTGAAGAAAGATACGAGAATTTGCTAAATTTCACTCATGGGGACATAAGAGGTGTAAATAAAAGGCAACATTTGACTTGTAAGAAGTGACGTTGATTTTGACAATACACAACGGATGAAACATACATATTTGTGTCGATTTTTTTTACAATACTGATTAGCGTGAGTCATTAAAAAAATTCAAACAATTGATAAATATGAATAATTAATTTGTGGCACATAAAGTGCAATGTTGTGAATTATATTTACCAATTATTTAGTTGTGTCATTTTTATTTTACTTAGTTATAGATAGTGGATGAAATGAAAATATAAGTTTATCAGAAATGATTTTATAACTTTACTAATCCAAAAGTTGGGACTATTTACAACACAATATTTTGCCTAGAGGGTCATGAAATGGAACATATTCGTCAAGAAATTACCTGTATTTTTGTAGATATTCAAGATTCTAGCTATAAAACATCACGCCTAGATTACCAAAAGGTAATAGACATCATGGCTGATTTTTTAACAGAAGTCAGCCTCATTCTCGCCGAACACCATGTCAAAGTTGGTGCTTACTTAGGTGATGGATTAATGGCTTTTTGCGATGGCAAAGACAGTCAAAGAAGTGTTATCAACGCTGCCTACAGTATTCTTGAGATGAGAGAAAAGAAAGACATGTTCTATAAGAAGGATTGGCGCAGTTCATTTAATATTTGCATTGGTGTTCAAACAGGATTTGCTTCGCTGGGTTATTTTCCATGCAAAGAGTTTGGCCACTACACGGCGATGGGTGACACTGTTAATTTGGCATCACGTTTTTGTAGCCTTGCAGAAACTAATTCAATCTGTGCCGATCAAGGTTTCTATCTCGGAATACAAGGGGCGATAACGAACTTTAAGCTGACTCCAAAAGTGACACACAATCATATAAAAGGCTACGAGGGAGAACAGTTTAACCTTATTCATGCGACGCCAAAATTATACAACAAGCCCAGACATGATGTTTGCCCCAATTGCGACAGTGAGACCGAAACCACCTCATATTTCGAGGACTACGAAATCCGCAAATGCACTGTTTGTGATTTTGGAAAACTCGCACCGGTGGCATCTTCAATCGAGAGACTTTTGCAACCCAAAAAGAAGGATGAATTGTTTTTTTCTCAGTCGATGTTAAAACAATCTAAGCCTCCAGCTACCTGTAAATTTCATTAGTTTAATTAATTGCAATGTTTGTCTACAACATCAGCTTATATGGTAAAGCGGTCTTCACAAGAATGACTGGATTCTTTGTAACAAAAATTAAACGTTATGCACGATAGCGAATAAATTATTGCTATACATCTAGACCTCTGCTGGGTTTCGAGACAATATATTCTATTTTGTAGTCTCTATATTTTCTTTTAACTACATAAACAACGGGGATTTCAAGCTTTGATATTAATTACATAAATACAGCAAAAAATAAATGGCGTACAGAATGTGAAACTCAATTTAATCAACAAATATCGATTAAACTGATTTGTTTTTGATGTCCACTTCCACCATATTTTCACCAAACCCACTGAGATATACTTTAGTATTTACGAATTCTGTTAGGTATTCAGCAATAAGGTTAAATATATGCAACTTGCATTGTTCCAATAGTGAAAAGGCAGTTTCAGTGAAAGTGGGTTTGGTCAAACAAGTCAATTCTGAATATAGCATTTTCCTAATTGTTTCGGTGTATTCTTAGCCCAGCATACCATAGGCAATTCTGCCTAAACGTTTAGACGAACGTAGAAGTAATTCTGCCAACTTAGGAGCAGGTTGTATCTCAATAGTGGTCTATTGATATACCTTAATGTGCCTTCACAGTATTGTATTAATAACTTTCATAACGACTTATATACATTTTGTTGAGCGCCAGTTTACGACTCTATTTATTTGACTAAGGTGTAGGCGACGATCAACTTTTATGTCGGATAATCATTCAAATAAATTGGCTTACTGCATATGGACAAGGTCGAGTTGAGGTAAATAATTTATCAACTTTCATACAATAAAATATACGGTGCTTCATACTTTTCATTTTCCAGCCTTTTACATCCTTGAAGGAATGAAAGTCAGCTATTTTTCAATCATTAATCAACCATTTACACATAATTCAAAGCAAGTTCCTCTCACTGTTGTACAAACCAGTTTTGAATATTACATTTGCTGATGAATTGCTTTTTTCAAACGCACTTATCTAAGGCGGCGAAAAGTAAAGGCTAACGGTGCCACAATACATCTCTATTGCCGGATTCGATGATACAAAGATTGTGCGACTAGCTGATCCAGACTTGACCACAGTTGACGTACCGCAACGAGAGATGAGTCGTCGCGCCACCAGCATGCTGGACTAAATGGTAAAACAAAGAGAGGTCGCCACAGCGTGGACCTTTCGAACGCCATCGGCGACAGTGCTCCTGGGTCTCGCCACTTAGGGATGTCGGTGTTGTTATGCCGGCACGTCTTGCCACCTCAACACCTGATGGTTGTTGTCAAAACAAGTGAGCAAGTAGCAGATATTAAACGTAGCACAACCTCGACAACGATAATCACGCTACACTCAGTATTACTCAGATAATTCTAGTTTATGCAAAACGAGTTTTTTATCAGGCCACCATCTGTTAGCTCGATGTGTCGGAGTAGGATGTGAACTTGGACTACCTCACCAAAGCGGCAACAAAAACCACATCGTCAAGAATATCTAGACATTCTTTTGTGGGGCGTGAAATATCTATGGCTTTCAGGCCCTTTCGACCTCCTTCCAAGCACTCAAAAGTGGTCTCTCATCACTCTTGGAACAAATGGAATAATTCAGCCCAAGCTGGTAACGTCAAATCTCACCGTCGTCGCGTTCTGCCTCTGCGTTTTCGACCGCCCATTCGCCCGCAGCCTCCACAGCAACAGTCGACGCAGTGGGAAGGATATTTAGGTAGCTATCAGTTTCGTTCACGGGGACCATTGCGCGCTGTGTCATACGGTAGAGTGCGTAAAGCCCGATAGCGCAAAAAGTTGCTCCAAGTACCAACCAGAAAGCGTAGGGGTCAAGCCGTTGCATTGCCCAGCCTGTGACCAGCGGGCCAGCGATAGCACCCAACCCAAAAGTAAAAACAAGCCCTCCAGATGCAGCGGGCATATCAACGGCGGAAAGAGAATCGTTCGAGTAGGCCACAAGAAGAGCATATAGCGGCGTTGTAACCCCACCGGCAAAGAATGCAGCTGCCATCAATGGCCATAACGTATCACCGAACGACCAGCCCAGCAGGCACGATAAAACCCCCAGAAAGGCCAATCCAAAGATCAGTATGCGTCTATCCATCCTATCCGACAGCCATCCAATCGGGTATTGCAGCACCAGCGCGCCAGCGAATAACATTGCTACAAATAACGCGATTTGGTTTACGCTCATCCCTATCTGGGAGCCAAAGACTGCCCCCATGCCTGATTGCGTCGCGTAAACGCTGCCGAGTAAGAAAATACCCACGGTTCCCAGCGGCGAGCTTGTAAAAAGGCTTCGTAACGGCATAGGACGCGCCACTTCTACCACTGGGATCGCTGAGACTGTCAGTAGAATTGGTGCAAATGAAATCGACACAAGAATTGAGGCCACAATAAATAGTGCCGAAGTCGCCGCATCGCCCAACGTCAGAAGACCCTGTGCCCCGATGATACCCAGCGTCTGCGCTATCATATAAGCGGACAGTACCTTACCACGTGTTTCATTAGTGGCGGCAGCGTTTAGCCAACTTTCCGCAGCGACATAGATCCCCGACATGCAAAACCCAACCAACACCCTTAGCACTGTCCAAGCCCAAGGTTCTGTCAGCAACGGTAGAGCGATCAGTCCTGTAGACATCAAGCTGCCGAGCGCCGCAAAAACGCGCACATGACCAACCCGCTGTATCATCAAGGGGGTAAGTCGCGCGCCAGATAGGAAGCCTAAAAAATAGCCAGATGTGATGATAGCTAATTCTGTAGACGAAAAGCCCTCTATCCCACCACGCAGACCAATCAGGGTAAAGTGCATTCCATTGCCGAGCATTATAAATACAATACCAAGCAGAAGGGCCCAGACACTAGACAGCATTCTAATCATGAAATCACCTTTCGCACTGTGCGGTATTCCCGATGCTGTTTAAGAGTATGAATAAACTAGAACGTCATTTTTCATGAAATCGATCTACAATGATTCATTTTTTCCATATTGGCATTTACTTTATATTCTTAAGAAAGCGAAAGTCGGTTATTTTTCATCTATTACTCAGCTGTTTCCATGTGATTTAGAATTCAAGACACGCGCTTAACACTGTTGGGATAACCCGTTTTAAGTATTGCTTTTGTTTATGATGATGAACTGCTTCTATTCAAACAGACTTATCTAAGGCGGCGCCCTACTGTGTGTGGGCGATAATTCGACGCATTCTTCATTATTTGTATTCAGGTGGATGAGTTTCTTTTGAGTCACCAACGAACGTTCGTTAGACTCACCCCTGTGCCTGATCCTGTAGGACAGCGTTCACTCTGATTACACCAGCGCATTGCTCACAGATTTCTATTTCTTTTCCAAAAATCCGTTTAAGTCTTTACGCTTAAGCCATCAATTGCTATTTTTGTGCCCGTGCTTCTGATGCCCTGTCAGCAATGCTTGTTTAGCCTTATTTGTTAAGGCCGGTGTTATTGTCATACGGTGTCGACTGTCGCTGGTTTTTTGGGTACTTTTAAACTAAGAATATAGCAACTATTGAGCTACTTTTTAAAAATGGAGATTTTGTCAACATTGTTGATGTCTGATCAATACGGGATAAATTGATATTTTCTAGCATTTTACCTGCTCTATTCATTACAGAATATACATCCAATCACACTGAATTTAGAAAATTAAATATACAGCAAGAATATGGAATTAAAGGTTTAGTCAAAGCCACAAGTGAAACAGCCGAGCGCGTTATCTTAAACACCACTCATTATGTCGATTGACTTGAAAACGGCACAGGGTTTGACTCGTCATGTAAAAAGAATGCCCCTTTTTGAATCTTAATGAGCAATAAACTCGTTACTCGAGGTTGGGTACTAGGCTCAAAAAAGTTGGAAGTGAGCGATAAACGTGGGTTACGCATACCCACACTATTAACTTATTGAGACAACCAAGTTGGCACGACGCTCCCACCTCACTTTAATCTTGTATTTGAAATTGAATTCCTAACCAAAGATTAAAGCCGCCAACAAAGATATTACTTGGCATTGTCATACCTCTTGTCATACCTCTTGGCAGATCACTGACGAGGTGGAACCCCACGAACCATGGATAGAAATTTCAAATGTGTTCCCGCACGACGATACTCTGACAAAGCTTGATATTCGGCGTCTGCATACCAACTTTTGGCCATCTCTTCTGAGGGGAAGCTGAAAATAATCATTCGGCCTTCCCTTGGTGAGCTGCCCTCAAAATGTGCAGTATCATCATCATAAGCGACAAATGATCCACCATACTTTTTTAATATGCCAAAAAAACCTTTTTCATATTTTCGATATTCATCACTATTTTCAATCGTCAGATTTACTACCATATAGACTGGTACATCACTCATATCACTCTCCTTTTATAGACTAAAATTTAATATGCGTAATTCATGGTATCTGGTTGTGCATAACGTTCATTACCAGCATTATTATCTGATAACTGCGTCAAACAGTTTGTTGTATTTAAACAATATTCAAACACCTGATTCAAACACCTTATAAAAAAATATAAGAATTAAGAAAGTAAAGATAGCGAGCCAGCGAGCACTTGCAAAAAATAATTTGAAATAAATCCCCACAAAGTACACGCATTAAAAAACCACTTAAATCACAGATGTGCCGCCAAATTCCTTTATTAGCTCTACGGCTATATTTTCCTGTGCCTTGCGCGCATCAAAGTTCACACATTGGCTATTATTCCAGGATTTGTAGCGGGGAATATCTCGGTCACCGACATTAATGAGGGTTTCCCAAACCATGAGGCATTTTTCAATTGGATCAGCATGAGTGTTCGCAGCAATTTTTGCCAGTACACTCGTCAACGTCTCTGATTCAAAATTTAAGGCAAGTAGCTCATCTTTATCCAAGCGCAGATAAGATTTTTTAACACTGGTGTACGCTTGCCAATCAAATCCAAGAGATGTATCTGGCGTTCCTGATGCTGCAAAATCACCCCAAATATTCATAAATGTTCGGTTCATTTGTTCGCGGGCTTCCCCTTCCGGGTAAATATAGCTTGTAATTGGTCCGTACTTATAATCACCACTGATAAATGAGATATCGGTGCCATGTGCAGCGCCAAGGATATTGGGAAAATCAATAAAAAAGGAAGAAGCCTGATGATCCCAGTCAAAGCGATAAGCGAAAAGATTTTTATAACCTGCCCGCTCAAGGGCATCCAGAGGCTCATCGACCCCACGCGCTTTCCAAGCCTGTGAGCGCACCCGCACCCAAAAGTTAAACAGTTGAGGATCTTTGATTGAAACAATTGGGGGCAACCATTTACTAAATAGATAGCGGGTGCTCATAAAATAGCGATGTAAGCCCAGCCAAAGAGTGACCTCGTCTTTGTTAGCCCCTGATATAACAGGGACATTTTTTGCATAAAGGGGGTTGCTTAAAGCACTTGCAAGGCCCTCTTTGGGTATAACAATGCCGTCGTTAGTTGTCAGTGGTTGATAGTCAATGATACCGGGCTTGTCAGCATACTGTGCCATTAAAGACACTGCGCTGACACTTTTTAAAATGGTACGAAGTTGCTCTGGCGTCTTTAATGTCTGACTTTGGTCTTCCTGAGCGGATAGCAGATTTTCAACCATACGCCATGAACCCTGAGTGACATAGGCATTTTCATCCTGATGATCATAGGCATTCTCTAAACTGTTGCTGATGGTGTAACCGGATTGTGCAATGGCCTTGTGAAACAGCCCCTTAGATAAGGGCGTTGCCAGCATGGTGTAAACGTTATGGGCACCAGCAGATTCACCAAAAATGGTGACATTATCGGGGTTGCCGCCAAACGCAGTAATATTGCTTTGCACCCACTTTAAGGCCTCAATAATGTCTAAGCTGCCAAAGTTTGAGCTTTTGTCAAAACCCTCTTGCAACCCCTGAATAGCTGGATGGTTAAACCAACCAAGTGCTCCAAGACGGTAATTAATCGCCACCACAATGACATTTTTTTCAGCAACTAAATTACTATAATTGTAGTAATCCTTGTGACCGTTAATATTGCCACCCCCATGGATCCAGACCATCACTGGGTAGTTTTTATCTACAAAGTCCTTTGGAGCACGAATATCAAGATATAAACAATCTTCTTTACCCACGATGCCTTCCCCAGCAATCCCCCCGTAATCAGAAGCTTCTTGAACACAAGCTGTGACAGGTTTATCGACGATGATTTTATTGGGTGTACTTAAAGGCCGTGGAGCCCGCCAGCGTAAGTCACCAACTGGAGGCTGTGCATAGGGAATGTCAAACCAACTGATTACTGTTCCAGAAATGGGAAAAGATTGGCCCTGAGTGATACCAGATGAGGTGTTTATGTTGTGTTCTGTAAGACGAACATTGAGTGGTTCTGAAGCATTAAAGAAACCATAAGATGACAGCGATATAATAATAAGTACGACGCTACAAATGCAAACTAGCTTTTTCATAATAAAATTCTTGTTAATGTGATGGACTACGATCAGGAAGGTTTATTATAAACACAGCACGATCCATACGTTCAACATTATTACAGTCTTATAAACAATAGAATCTCATATGCGAGCCCAAAAACATACGCGGTTAAGTTTGTTGAAATAACATAAAGTCCAAGATAGAAGATATAGCAGAGCTACACAAATTTTATATGCTGAAGCAAAGTAACTACCACTCTTTATTAGATTGTAGTGGTACGATAATAGTGTTTCGGCAATATTATTTTGCAAAAAACCAGTAAAATTCAGTTTAAAAATTGATTTTTATGCTGCCCATTCCAGTTAAGTATTTTGAAACTTCCATCACTAAAAAAAGATTCGAATGGCAATTACAAATAACCCAATAGATCTGCTTCAGACTGTTGCCATAACCATGGTTAAAAGAAGGATCAGAAGAATATTAAATTTTATTAGTCTTCCAATTTCGTTCAATTTACCGACATTAAATTTAGACATGATTTTAGAAACTTCTAGAGCATCATTTAGTAATAACATCCGATATTTTTAGCTTTTTAACATAAAACACCCAGAGTTTTAAGAAGTCACATTGTACTGTTGAATCTCGAAAACAAAACATCAACACCGCTGACCATTACGATATTAGTTTTCAATCCAGTGGTCGACTATTTCAACATTTATCTGTATTTCCTGCTCTTAATTAGGATATAACGCCTAAATAAAATAATTAGAATTGTTTGATAACATTTTGAGGTATGAAAAATAGTAAATTGTTTTTAAGTCCTAATTTATTGTCTTGTGTACGTTTTTACATTTGTACTTTACCTACCTGACTTAAAACATAACAAAGCTACGTGATAAAAATGCCGTTAAACACAACGAAAAGTAGATTGAGTATTATTACCAATACTTGACTATTTACTTTGGGTAATTATCTAGCAACAACAAAACACGAGAGTAAGTAAAATACACGTCATTTTTTATAAAATTAGAATACTTCTCACCTCATATTTTGCATATCAACAACCCTTATATATCGATAATGCCAAGATTGTCGGCGAACTGCCGTCCATTACTCAACAGTTAACTTGTAATTCAAAATACGGAAAAGCGACACTCACATTTGGAAAACTAGGTTTGAACATGGCTTTTGTTTATAATGATGAGTTATTTTTATTCAAACAGATTTATCGGAGGCGGCACTCTACTTTGTGCATGTTATGAAATAAATTTCTGATGATTTCATAACTGATAGTAATGCCCCTTGTTGCAAGTAATGCATGCCCATAACAAAAAGTCCTGTAAATTAATTGTTAAGAATAATCGCTGATTATAGAGAAGCAACATCCCAAAAATAAATCATAATCAAGCTCAAGATAGTTTAATATAGTTCAAATACAGTTCAAATATAGCTCAAATGTAGTTCAAATATAGTTCAAATGTAGTTACTATCTATTATTAATAAGTGTCGGTTACTATTTAATACGTGTAGTTTGAGATAGAATGACATTTGTAAACACATTTAAGACCGTCTCAATGCTCAAAATATCGAGCAATTAATAATTTATATAAAATAATTAATATAAAAGGTGCAGCAAACTTTGCAGCCGAATTCTAGTGCCAGTAGTGTGTCTTATGAAATAAAAAATCCTAGTAAATATATGACGCTTACTTATGTTATGTCACTCGCCTTGATAGCAATATTATCAAGCATAGTACACTTGGTATTAGGCAGAGTTATCGATGAGCAAAGTCAGACCGGTACAATTATCAATATTAGCGGTCAACAGCGAATGTTATCTCAGCGTGCGAGCTTTTTTACCATTGAATATTTGGTGTCGGGTTCAAACAGGTCTCATGACATTGCGTATAATGCAATTAAAAAAATGCACCGTAATCAGGTTGCATTAATCGGATACCCGGATACAACGAAAAAAATTGATAGGCTAAAATCTTTGTCGCCTGAACTAGATGCTTTATATTTTTCAGCCCCATTCGATGTTTATAAAAACACAAAGCTTTTTACCCAATCGATTGAAAGGGCACTGGCGGTCGATCCTTCGGTAGAAAAATTGCCATTCGATATTCATTCCTTAGATTTTGTTATGTTGGCTAGAGACTCCTTACTTGATGGCTTACATGAAGTTGTCAATCAATACGAAATAGAGGGGTTAAATAGGATTGAAGCATTGCAGAGTGCACAAAATGTGGTTTTTTGGATCATGATTTTAACTATTTTTCTTGAAGCCTTATTTATTTTTCGGCCTATGGTATCCAAGATTTCTCGATATGCAAAGCGGCTTCAATATGAAGCTAAATACGATGCACTCAGTGGAATTTTAAACCGAGGAGCATTTACTTTATTAGCTGATAACGCGATTGCTAACGCAAAACAAAATAAACTTCCTCTAAGCGTAATAATAGGAGACATTGATCTTTTTAAAAGTGTCAATGACACCTATGGACATGTTGTAGGTGATGAAGTTATCAAATCTGTTGCTAATAGATTACATGAATGTATACGAAATACGGATATATTAGCTCGATTTGGTGGTGAAGAATATATTATTTTATTACCGCAAACCACGGTTCGAGATACTCATTTGTTAGCGTGTAAATTACGTCAAAGAATTTCCGAATTAGTAATGGGAGATGACGAAAAAAGCCTCAGTGTAACAATGAGTTTTGGTGTCGCTGAATTAATCAGTTATGACCTGAATATTGATCAACTTATTACCCGGGCAGATGAAGCGTTGTACTTATCAAAGAAAAAGGGACGGAATAGGGTCACTATAGGTTGAATTTATAATACTTTTAAGAGTGTTGGTAAAAGTACAAGTAAAATAAAACGTCATTTTTTATAAAATGAGAATACTTCTCAACTCATATTTTGCATATCGACAGCCCTTATATATCAATAATGCCGAGACTGTCGGCAAACTGCCGTCCATTACTCAACAGTTTCTTCGTAATCCAAAATGCAGAAAAGCGACACTCACTTTTGGAAAAACTAGGTTTGAACATGGCTTTTGTTTATAATGATGAACTATTTTTATTCAAACTGACTTATCTGAGACGGCGCTCTAGTTTGTGAAACAATAATTCGACGACTTCGTTAACTTTTATATTTAGGTGAATGAGAAGTTTTAGATCACCAACTGATGTTCATTAGGCACATTCCTGTGTCTAGACCTGCAGGGTAACATTTGCTGTGCAAGTTGGCTTTCCTGCCGATTTGACAATACCCACCGTAATCTTAACTGCACCACTGCATTGCTCACAGGTGTCGATGTTTTAAACCCTTTAAAGCCTTTTCGCTCGGATTATCGACTGGTGTTTTACGCCCATTTTTAACCTTATAGCAATGCTCATTTAGCATTGTTTCGTTTTGCCAGCGTTATTATCATGCGGTAACGACTGCTTGATTAGCCAGTGCGGCATGGTCTTCACCGAAGATGGAAAAGGGCGACTTGCAATAAATGAATGACTCTCTTAAGTTTCAATGACTTTAATGCGCGCAGCCTTTATTTTGAACAAAAAAGGCAAAATAATATTAATTACCCTGCCTTTTATAAGCCAGGTTATCTATTAAGGTTTAGTTCTGAGTCTGAATGCTAAGCCAACTAAACACAGTAATATCCATCCTAAACTACCTCCACCTGACGAGTTTGATGTAATAGGTGTCGGTAGTACCGCTACTGGAGAAGGGGTTACTACTGTTGCAGCAAAGACTAAATTACGGATAAACCCTTTGTCATCACCTTCCGAAACATCGGGATCCTTACTGTATGTCCAATTAATTAAATTACTACCCTCTGGCAAATCAAGACTATATTCAGTAAAATTTATTTCATCATCATTCCCATCGATAACATCTACCAAATCACCATTCAGGTAAAGGAACAAAGCATCAAATCTCTCAAAGTCAGGATCTGTTTCTTCTAAAATATTGGCTTCAGAAGATACTGCCCAGTCAAAAGTAAGTACACCTTCGCCTTCGATTTTAGCAACAAATATACTGTCTTGCATGTCACCTGTTGTTGAACTTTCAATTCCTACTTCAGTTGAACTGGCAACCCAAGCTGAAGCACCATTTGTACCGCCACTAAACAAGGCGACTGCATCAGATACATTGCCTACTGTTGTGGCGAGCTCAACTACGTAACCTAGTGTGGTACCCGCAGTAACTATGGCGCTGCTACTTTTAATTTGAGCGTCGTCAGTGGTAATGATCAATTCTGCAGATACATCGTTAGCAAATGCTGGGAGGTAACTTACGCTGAGCTGACAACTGTTACCTGCATCTAAAGTGGCACAGTTACTGGCATCCAGAGTAAAGTGACTTGAATCAGAAAACGCAAAGTTGAGGCCAACATTGAGCTCACTGTTATTAGACACAGTCAGTTCAGTCGTTTGTACTTCACCCTCAAGGCCAAAACCAAAGTTGTGTCGCTGGGTGACGGCTATGCCGTCAGTTATAGTTGATATCCAGTCTTTAAACTCAGACACTCGCGTATATACACCCGGATAGCCAGCTGCTGCACAGCCAAAACCCCAACTAACGATACCTACTTGCTGTACTCCTGAACTGGTATTGACTACTAATGGCCCACCACTGTCTCCTTGACATGCACCTCTTCCTCCTTCTGGTATGGCTGCACATATCATTACGTCGCTAACACTGACGTTATCTGCGGATATACCAAAACTTTTGCCTAGTTCTTCTCTGCATTGAGCGTTAGTCGTTAGTCGTAAGTCAACCTTATTTAATATATCTGGAAAGTCTGACGTCGGACCCTCGTTTGGAGCATAACCTGTTCGACCACCCCATCCAGCGATGGTTGCCAAACTATTCTCAATGGCATATTGGTCTGTCACATCAGGATCCGCTATTTTAACTCCGACAACGTCTACAGAAGACACAAGTTCTATAATTGCAATATCGTTACTAAAGTCATCAGCGTCGTATTGCGGGTGAATATAGATATTGACGATATCAATAGCGTTTTCAGCACCGTCAGATAAATCATACTCTCCAATATTCATTTTAAGCAGATTGGCGTTTTTGGTATCCACACAGTGAGCTGCAGTAAGGACCCATCTATCACCTAGAAACGAAGCGCCACATGAGGCGTCTTGTTGCAATTCGGTAGTCTCACTTACTGCTAACGACGCAATACTACCTATTTGTTCTAGAAGAGCTAAGCCATCTTTTTGGTTCACTGCAACAATTGGTATAGTGCCAGTATATTCATCACCTAATGTGCCAGATATATTGCCAAACTCTTCATTATTATAAATAATGGCACCGACACCGCCACCAGCCTCACAGTTATCTGCTTTTTCAGAAAAATTTACTATGCCGCGCTCTATCAGACACACGTTACCGCTTGAATCGGCACAGACTGCATCACCAATTCCACAAGCAATTATTTCACCGATGGCTTGACCACCAACACCAGACGTAAAGGCTCTTGTTTCGTAAATGACGTTGTTGACATTCAGTGATGTCAAAAAATTAGTGAAAACGCCTACGTACGCCGTCATCCAAGGCCAGTTTTCTTGTGTGGCTTCTTCGCCCCCCACAATACGTGTTTCAGCAATTTGATTATTTGCTTTGTTGTCAGGCATTAATGGGCTTTTTAGCGCCACTGCGTAGCCACATATAAAAAATAAAGCGGTGGCAATCACCATTTTTAAAAAACTATTCATCATAAATACTCCAAGTGATTTGCTCACTAATTTTATACTGCTTTTAGGCACATTAAGTTGCGTATACAAAGGTAATAGACCGCTATAGTCGGAGTATAGGTAAAATAAAATGTCATTTTTCATAAAATAAAAATACACTTTGCCTCATATTTGTCATATTGACCTCTCTTTTATATCTTTGAGGGAGTAAAAATCAGCGAACTGCCGTCTATTATTCAGCTCTTATGAGGTAATTCAGAATTCAAAACAGGCGTCCCCCCGCTGTTGTGCAAACCAGTTTTTAATATGTTTTTTGTCTGTGATGAAGAACTGCTTTTATTCAAACAGACTTATCTGAGACGGTGCTCTACTTTGTGGAGACAATAATTCGAAGACTTCGTCAACTTTTTATTCAGGTGGCTGAGCATTTTTTGGAGCACCAACCGATGTTCATTAGACACACTCCTGTGCCTAAACCTGCAGAGTAGAATTCGCTGTGCAAGTTAGCATTTTTTTGTTTTGCTGGCGTTATTATCATGCGGTATCGACTGCTTGGTAGATTCCATCCCGCGGGGCGGCGGAGCTGTTGCTGTTTATTCCAGATAAACAGGCTGGACAACTATAGGTTGACCGAAGGGTGGAAAGAGGGATATACCCTATCTAAACGAAACGTGTTTTGCCATAGTTATCTTCACTGTATACGCCATCGAGGTAGAACAAATGATAAATCAGCACGGTAGCTTACTTACACAGCCACCGGGTGCCACAAGGTGGTGATGCATAGGGATGAGTTTCATGAAAATGAATGTTGAAATGACTTCGAGCGTCCTGCCCTTCGCCAGTTTTGGACTGTTCAAATCGTTGGATCAATTTGACGGTACCGGTTTGTGCCGTTTGTTTGTTGTAGCCTGCTTTTTTAGTAATATGGGTGGCCAGTGTGCGATACATTATATTCGGTACTTTTTCTATAGTCTGAGGATAGGCGTATCATAATTTGAGCGCATATAGTTGCCGCTGGTCGTACTGTTAATCATAAGATTATTCTGTAAACGGTTAGCTTACTTGATATCTTCTGAAAACGTTGAGTCGACTGAAAATCTTACCGTTACCATCACAAAGTTCGTTTTGAAGCACAGTAATTCCAGTTTAAAATCGCCCGAACCATGAAAGATATTGTTGATATAGTTATACTCGTCGGTTCCTGTTACCGACATATAACGCGTTCTAGCGTCGGGTAACATCAGCGTAGCCCCTTTGCTGATATCAACTACTACTGAGCAATAAATGGTGTTTCTATTCATCCTTCTCAGTCGCTGGTGAGCTATAGGTATGGAGGGAGCGTATATGACCCCATAAGTTCACTCCCCCTGCTCGCGCTATCACTCGGTCGAATTGTACGTATGTCTTTGCGTCGACAAAATTCATTACATTTACTGGGACATTGTCACCTGCCGCTTACACGTTTGACGTTAGTAAAATAGTGCTATTGGTACCTGAGCATATTTGAGTTTAACATATTGATTGATGATTTTAGGCTAGACATCGTTTATCACCATAAAAGAAACATCAATATTTCATTATAAGGGCATGCATATTAGCGCTTAAAAGTGTCGATGCAACCTGAACACACTACTCTGAGTTGACTTAATAGTATTTTGTTGTGAGTTTTAACATCAACTTCTGTTGGATTCATTAGAACAACCTAACCTTATTAGAAACAACTGCTCTGCGGATCGACCGATATTCGCGATAGCTTAAAATAACTTTAGATTGAGTGGTGGTAAAGTGGAGTCCTTTATGGTGACTTAATTGCTGATTTTTACTGTTCCTTCAATGTTAAACACACTTTATACTGAATCAAATCGGAATATTATTAAGACCCCTATTCAGAGATTTAAATAAATGGCTATGATTGATAACAATCGATAACTTTTAATAATTTAGATTGGTGTCAATTT
>NZ_CAJXPA010000069.1 GCF_913058035.1 uncultured Paraglaciecola sp.
ATATTATCCACTACTTTACTGCCCACCAGATAGGCAGTTTCGAGTGCGGACCGCATGCCTGCATAACCATTTTCACCACTTTCAAGCTTTAAATTTTCAATTGCTGTTAACCCTGGCGGTGGCATAGAATAATTGCTGCCAGTGCGAACCACCATAAAACGAGATTTATCCGCCTTTTTAGCATTATCTAAGTAAATCATTGATTGGTAAGCGCCGGTATCTTCCATACCAGAGCTAACAAAGTTTCCTTGACCTGCAGTCCAGTAGTGTGTCCAGTTATTCGCCCACTCGTTTAGTAACTCTCCATGCCAAAAAGTGGAAGCAGCCACATGTTCACCTTTTAATACAAAAGGTAATTTCTGTGCATTTGGATAACCTGTGTATTTATCTCGCAAGGCCTGCATAACCGGATAGTCATTTAACTTTACATCTTTGGTGAGTGCGTATGCCCAATCAACCAACTGAGAATTAAGTTGATATACTTCCCCATTTGTGGACTGACCATGCCTATTGAGCTTACCTGCGTCTATTGTTTGCTTTTCAAGTAATGGGTCGGTAGTAAATAGTGGAAAATAGCCAGTCGTCCAAGTATCAGGTATTTCTCTGGCATCAATTTGATGAGCTAAATCACCGTCAATCAGCCATGTAGCCCAAGCAGCAGAGCCTATTGAAGCATCAGCAGGGTCAAAACCGGCGATCCCTGCAACTAACCAATATGCATGAGTTAAATCAAATCTAGGATCTAAACCTAAAGCCATAATAGCTGTGGCTGCTTTTGCGGTACCCATACCCGTGACTATGCCCATAACGCCTGTTTCGGCATTAATACAAATATCATGATGCGAAACGACAAAAGGTAAACAGGTATCAAGCTTTTGGCCAGCTTTCCACAATTGAAATTCGCCGGGTTTGTCGCCTTCATCCGCACCAATTTCAAACATAGTGATGACGACCACTTTAATTTCTATAGGGGGAATAACATTAGTTTGGGTTAATTCACTGTTATTCTGGCAACTGGTCATTAAAAAAAGGGTTAAGACAACGATATTAAAAATAGTTAATCGTTTAAAAATTAATTTGCGCATACTTTTTCTCCCAATAAAAAAGGATAAATATGCATGCCACATATTTATCCTCTTCTACTATTGAATAATAATTTTATATATATATTATTTTATATAGTTTAACTTCTATTAAAACTTATAGCTGAACTTCGCTTGGTAATGTCGAGGTAGCTCAGGTAAGACTATCTGAGCCCCAAACAAGTCTGGGAAGTTTGCTCTAAAGTAGTCTTCATCGGTCAAGTTTTTAATACTTAAACTGGCTGTCCACGTTTCTGCATTATAAAAAACGCCTGCATTCACTAGGGTATAAGCCGGTAAAGTTACTGTTTGTGAAAAATCAGAAAAGGTCGAATCTGCTCTGATAATACTCGTATTGATAGCATAACCATTTTGGAAGTCGTAGGTTGCATTTAACGTGTATATATTCTCGGGGATACCTTGTTTTCTGGCACTTTCTTTATCTGTATTGTCTACAAGGTTGTTTCCTATGACGGCACCTCCGTACAATAAAGACGCGTCAGTCACATTGGGTAAATGTTCAATCCCAAAAAAACCAAATTGTTCACCAAGTTCTAAGGCAGTTAAGTTATAAACTTTTGAGTTTGTGTAACCTGCACCCACTACTAAGTTGTCGTTTACTACCCAACGCAGCTCAAATTCAGTGCCTTCGTTTTCGGTGGTTGAGTTGGTGACGATCGCCTGTGCACTAAAATCGGTCCGTTCTTGTTCATATACTGATAACGCAAAATACAAAGAGTCATCTAAAAATGAACCTTTAATACCATATTCAAATAAATCAGAGGTATCAAAAGCGCCATTCCCCACTTGGCCAACACCAATCTCAGCACCTTGACCTGCCACTAACGTTGCTTGTTCTGCGGCAGTAATATAGGGAATCAATCCAATATCCGTCTTGAATGAAATACTGGTGTTCCAAGACACGCCATCAACCGTTTCTTCAACCGTTTCGATATCCGCAACGTCTAACAACAAATCACCTCGGCTTGTGCTCTTAATATCAATCGTGTCATAACGCACACCCAATACTATATTAAGACCCATTTCCCAAGTAAAATCCGTCATTACTGCGAAACCTAAATCGGTATAATTTCCTATGTCGTAGTTGTCAAAGTCTTTACCAATACGTGTGGCTAGCAAACGTCTGTCAAAAGCCGTTGAAGGGCCCGTTAAGTCTCTGCGATTAAAGTATTCATTTGTGTAATCATCACCATGTAAAAACTCTGTATGGCGAATTGAAGGTGATATTTGAAATTGTGCCAGCAATGCATCTGACTCATACTCTGTCGAGAACACTAGTTTGTTTTCAAATACGGAACTGTCATGAAATTGTGCAAAACCATAAGCATTTTCATTTAAGTTTTCGTAAGCTTCGTAAAACATTTGGTTCTTGATTTCCCACCCATTGTCGGTGTAATAAAAAATATCAAAATAAAGCGTTTCAACTGTATTCAATAACACATCGTCCGCAGCAGCTAAGACCTGATTTCTGCCAAGAGTTGTTGTACCTGGATTGTCCAATGCCAAAGTGGGAGAAAAGTCAGCATTTGTAATTCTATCTGGAAATAAGCCAAAACCTACATTGTTAAAGATAAAAGGATTAATATCACCTCTCACTAAATTGTACTCTTGGTGTGAAATTGAACCATCGCCGCTAATGTCTAGTGGTTTGGCGGTACCTGTTACATAAGTGCCGGTGTCAATTAGATCTTGGCTTAAACGGTTCCAACCAGCGACTTGATTCCCTGCAAAATCATGATACATACCACCAAATTCAATACGCATGTTGTCTGTAATATCAACATTAATCGAAGCTTGTAAAATAGTTTGGTCGGTGTCGGTGTTATCATAAAAGCTACCTGAGTTTTCTACTTCACCGTAAAGGTAAAAACCCATGTCTTTGCCACCAATAGAACCAGGACCACCAATTTCGGCAGTCATAACACTTTTATCCCAGCTACCTAGAGAATATGAGAAGGCTCCGGTATTTTCTTCTAAATACTGACCACCACTTGCGCGAGCAGATTTAGGGTTAAAGTTTAAGTAACCCCCAATTTTAGATGGACCGTATATAGGAGAGGCTGGACCACGAACAATATCTATTCGACTTGAAGCACCAATTGGTGTGGGATAGTTACCTGGATTATCTAGGCGTTTCATGCCACGAAAGTAATTTTCGCCTGGTGTACCACGGATATCAAGCGACCCTGCAACTCCAAAAAATGATTGAGTAAATGTACCAGGTGCAAACGCCATTAGTTCATCTATATCGGTCACTGCAAAACGTTCTAACTGCTCATCACTTATGGTCGAAGCTGAACGAGGTGTTTCTAGTATTGATTTACCAAAGCCGAATACAGCTTCAACATCTTGTCCGGGCAGGCTACCTAAAGAACCAGTTACCTCTATACGCTCGACACTTTCTTGTTCAGTTTCTTGTGCCATTACTTGTAAAGGTATTAAAGAGGCTAGTCCAATAGCAACCGCTTTGGCTAACGGATTTGATATAAAAGTTTTGTTTGTCATTTTTGTGTTTCCAGGGTAGTAACTTTGTTTGATGTTGTATTAGTCTCTATGAACCATTCAACACACTATTTTTAGATTTATATAATTTATATAATTTATATAATTTTTATGATTTAGATCATATTTTAACAATAAGATTTTTTGCACGAACGATGCCAAAACCTTGTCCAAGTGGTCTAGTAGCAATAATATTTATTAATCTATTGAAAATACTAGCTTTTTGATAAATATTAATAAAATCAGTGGTTGATTTATTACGCATGTTATTTTTTTCTAAAATATATAATGCACTAATTTAAAACAATTATAATTATATTGCACCTTTACAGTGCTAATTTAAAAAAGTAGTGATTAAACAATGCTTTTGTTTTGAATTTTTTTGGCTAAAAGTTGATGTTTTTCCATGAGTTGTCTGCTTAACACTGTGCTGTGCTCAGCATTTTCAATCAGCCATTTTCCTGCAACCATCAGTTTATCAACTTGATAAGCCCCGCAAGTTATCAGCCCATCAAGTGGACTGCCCACTCCTGAAAAACGTAACTCGTCTAAACTAAAAAGAGCTAAGTCTGCTTGCATACCAATGGCGAATTTTCCTATGCTGGGTCTTTGTAACACGGCAGCTGATCCCGATGTTGCATAACCTAGGACTCGTTCGGCTGTTATCACCTCTGCACCATAACGAAGACGCTGCTGTAACAAAGACTGTCGCACTTCTTGGATCATGTTTGAAGAATCATTAGACGCTGAACCATCTACCGCTAGACCTATGTTACATCCAGCGGTTTCAAGTTCGACTGTTGGGCATATACCTGATGCCAGTAACATGTTGGAACTGGGGCAGTGTGCAATACCTACTTTAGCTTGTCCTAGGCGTTTTATCTCATCTTGGTTAAAGTGAATTCCATGAGCGAGCCAGGTTTTGTCACCTAACCAATTACAATGTTCTAAATAATCTAAAGGTCGCATTTTATATTGACGTATACAAAAATTATTTTCATCTTCAGTTTCAGCTAAATGGGTATGCAACATCACATTATTTTGTTTAGCCAACTGAGCCGTATCTTGCATTAATGACGTGGATACAGAAAAAGGTGAACAGGGTGCCAGTGCTATCTGAATAAAACCATCCTCACTGTTGTCATGGTATTTTGATATCAGTCTTTGACTATCTTGCAATATTATATCTTCAGACTGGATAACACTGTCTGGAGGTAAACCCCCATCACTTTCTCCTAAACTCATGGATCCTCTAGTTAATGTAGCGCGACAACCCAGAGAGTTAATCGCTTCAACCTGAATATCAATGCCTTGTTCGAGCCCTTTGGGGAAAACGTAGTGATGATCGGCTATACAGCTAGCCCCGGACATCATCAATTCTAAACCAGCTAATTGGGTGGCTGTATAAATCATGTCTTCATCAAGGTTTTTCCATATTTGATAAAGATATTTAAGCCAAGGAAATAAAGGCTTGTTTAATGCCCCTGGGACGGCCCGGGTTAATGTCTGATAAAAATGATGGTGAGTATTTATAAGGCCCGGTGTAATCACTTTATTACTGCAATCGAGGTAACGGTCGATAGATGTTTTTGGCTGCATGCCAGATGGCACCAATTCAACAACTTTGTTACCTTTAATCACAAGGCCGTTACCAGCATTTAAGGAGTTACCTGTAAATATCGCGGCGGGGGACTTTAGCCATAATGTCTTATTTTGCATGTGTAAATTCTCTTACTACTAGATTAAAGTGATAGACGTTTCTGACGTATCATCGGGCATAAATTAGCTCACAATTATCGCATAAAAGCCTACAACGGTATCCGAAGAAGGTAAAATATTACTGGCATAAAGTATTACTGGCTAAGGGTGCTAATTGTGTAAGCACTTCTGGCAACACCGTGATACCAAAACTCAGACCTATTGAAGTGTCTATAGTAAGACTTTTTGGCAGTTGACTGCATCAGTTGTTAGATAATTAACACCTGCCACCGTGATGCTGGCAAACATAACAAGTGTTGCCTTACCTAAGTCTTTACTTTTCTGAAGATGGATAAAAGTATCAACTGCAGAGAGTATCAACTGCAGAGAGTATCAACTGCAGAGAGTATCAACTGCAGAGAGTATCAACTGCAGAGAGTATCAACTGCAGAGAGTATCAACTGCAGAGAGTATCAACTGCAGAAAACAGCCCAAGTTGTATTAAAACTCTGCATTAAAAAATCTAACATGACAACTGGCTTTTTTTATAATTGTATCACCGCGTTGTTCTTGAAAAAAAGGTAGAAATAATAATACCTGTGAAACATACCATCACATTTTGTAAGTCTGCATGAATACAATGCAATACTTTTGGTTTATCGTATGAATTACAAAGTATTTCATCATTCTTAAGCATGGTGTGTGTACTCTCAACCGTAACTATCTCTTGTGTTTACTCTCAATAAATAGTCACTTAGGTAACGCTTAACAATACAAATATTTGACCAACTAGTTAATACTGTATTTTTACAATAACACTAAGAAAATCATGTATATTTTAATAGGTACTCACATGTAGTTTGAATAAAAATTAAAGAGTCAGTGACACCAATGCACTAGGTTAGTACAAAGCATAATTTAGTTGAAATCAAATACTAATAAAATGGAGTTTTGGTTAAGGTCCATTGATTTTTCATTACCTTAGGAGCAAAGCATGCTGCAAAAAACTAATATGGTCACTGAACGTTGGCTCCGCGAGCATACCAATCGACCTAACGTAGTGGTGTTGTATACTCAAATGGATAACCCTGTAATCGCACAAACCGATAGCAGTCCACTTGTATATATTCCTAATTCAATATTTTTTGATTTTGAAAATGTGTTTTGTAACACGGATTCTAGTTTCCCTCATACTATGCCCACAGAAATAAACTTTACTAAAAGTGCATGTAAGTTAGGTATAGATAAGAATAGTGTCATTATTATTTATGATAACAAAGGTATTTATTGCGCACCGAGGGTGTGGTGGATGTTTAAGTCGATGGGCCATCAGGATGTTTATATACTGAACGGTGGTTTACCTAATTGGTTAGCTCAAAACATGCCCACTGTGCCACATCTTTCTTTTCCAAGTAAATTAGGAGATTTCAAAGCAACGTTTGATAAAAGCTTCTTTTATAATGCCGATGAAATCATTGAGCAACTCACTAACATAACGTTGTTAGACGCAAGAAGTGAAGGACGCTTTAATGGTACACAACCAGAACCGCGAAAGGGTCTGCGCTCGGGACATGTTCCCACGTCAATCAATTTACCATTTCAACAATGCCTTGATGGTACTTTTCTGAGATCGTCTACACAGCTCAAAACTATATTCTCTGAATATGTTGTAAAGCAAGGCCGCTCTTTAGTGTTTAGTTGTGGTTCGGGTGTGACCGCTTGTATTTTGGCTTTGGCAGCGACTGAGGCAGGATACACAAATCTAGCAGTTTATGACGGTTCATGGAGTGAATGGGGGGCTAGAACAGACTTACCAGTGGAGCTGTAAAATAACGAGACCCACATCACTGGTGTTTTGTGGGTTTTTTTAGCTGTTAAATAGTTGTTTTAGTAAGCTTTTTTTCAGCGTTAGAGCCTAATTCTAGGTGTGATAAAAATCCATCCTGATTAATATCAAGATCTGTGAAGATTGCGCTAAGGGTATTATCTGCTTTTGCTTCGGTCATACTGATAAGTCCGTCTTTGTCTGCATCAAGGGCATGAACTTCCATTTCATTAGACTCTGCTAATATGTTTAATGATACCAAAGTAAAAATTGATGTTAATAATATTCTTTTCATAATTTCTTCCTTCAAAGTTTATTTAAAATAGTTAATGTAAAATACTTAAGTAAAGATACTTAATTAAAAATAGTAAATTTAATAAAAATCTTTTCTAACAGTTTTGCAATACTCGCATCAGTAATAACTAGTCACTGTTAGTACATTTTGCCGTAGCTATTGTCATCACATTCATATGTGTACTACAAATAATATGCCAAATAAAAATTAATGATTTAAATCAATTGCTTATGATTTTTTAAAACTGCTTCTTTGAAAAAAGTAGATGAAATTATAAAAAGTGTGTCTTTTAAAACAGACAGTTATCAGGGGGGATAAATATTATCATTAAAAAACAATGTGATAGGGTGAGGCTTATGTGCTACATAAGCCTTGAATGTGTTATCTAATGAATTACAAAGCTTGTTAACTGCTGATATTAGAAATCCACATAGACTGATAAGGTGTCAGCTGATATTCAAGATCTTCTAAGCTCAATGTATGGCCGCTAATAAGATCAAGCCAATTGTCAGTGCCTATTAAATTTAGATCGCTCAGTCTAATTATTTGCATTTCATCTGATACATTGTAAATACAGAAAATGCTTTGTCTTCTATCCATGCTCTGCCGCCAAAAACCAAAAATCTGTTCACCTAATTGTAATGTAAATTGAGTGGCATTGGGGTGGAATGCGGGTTGTTCTTTGCGGATATTAAGGAGCTTTATTATCCTATCGTGCACCTTAGTATGTTGACTATAGGGCGAAGCGAGCTGTCTCTGTAACTCGGTATAATCCCACTTATGACGATTGATAGAACGGTTGTGACTAGTGTTTTTGACTTTTTCATAATCATTACCGGTACCCAATAAGCTATGAATATAGATACCTGGAATTCCTTCTAAACCAAACATGATACCGTGGGCACATATAAAGCGTTCTAGTCCCCATTTGTCGGCGCCTTTGACCGTTCCTTGTAGTGCATCATAAAGAGCGATATTGATTTCGTATGCTTTTTGTTTGCCTTCCTCAGATTTTCGCCATGAGATCCTGCCACCAAAATTTTGCATAGTATTAACCAAGGTTGTCAGTTCTTGATCGTCCAACAGTCCTTCGGCTGGCCTGAGTCCAATACCGTCATGTGATGCAACAAAGTTAAAGAAAAATGTACCATTTTGAGCTGGTGGCATACTGCCTAGCCAGGCGTTTATGTGTTTACATGTTCCTGTTACCAAAGTATTGACTAGTAATGGGGGTAAAGAAAAATTGTATATGCCGTGTGCTTCGTTTGCGTTGCCAAAGTATGTGAGGTTTTGTCTGTTAGGAATATTGGTTTCGGTGATGATCACTGCATCATTTACCGCATGTTCTATTAGTGTTCGTAATAGGCGAATAACTTCATGAGTTTGTTCTAAGTTGATACAGGTAGTGCCTATTTTTTTCCATAAAAAAGCGACCGCATCTAAACGAAATATTCGTATGCCCGTGTCCAAGTATTGGCGCATGATTGAAACAAACGTGTCTAAAACAGAAGGGTTTCTAAAATCAAAATCGACTTGATCATGACTAAAAGTACACCATACCTGTTTTTCTCCGTGTTGTGTTTTGGTTAATCTGAGTAGGTCAGATGTTCTAGGCCTAACTACGTCAGTCAGATCGTCCTTTAGTGAGGCAGTAAAGAAGAAATCACTTCCAGGTCCTTCACCTTTGATGAAATTTTCAAACCAAGCACTTCGAGAAGAACAATGATTTATTACTACATCAGACATAACCCGATAGTCTTGGCTTATCGCTTTTATGTCATCCCAGTCTCCTAATGCTTCATTAACACTGGAATAATCAATAACAGAAAACCCATCATCAGAACTGTATGGAAAAAAGGGTAATAAATGCACGCTGTTTATAGCGTCACCACAATATTGAATTAAAAAATCATGCAAAGAATGAAGTGGTTTTTCCCCTAACTTTTCAATGCTGTCACCATAAGTTATCAACATAACATCTTTTTGATCCCAATTATTATGATGCCGCTTTGGCGCTATTAAAAGCTCAGCGTTATCGATGCGCATTGTTTTTAACAGCTGCTTACATAATAAAGAGTACGATGAATCCGAAGAGTAAGAGTTTTTTAACTCAACATCCTGATATATAACAGCTAAGTGATGTTCAACACGTTCTGTCAGTTGTTCTAAAACAGATAACATTCATTACACCTTAAGATTGACTAAATTCTAAGAAATCTTGTTCAACCGCGTCTTTTAATTGCTCTAAGACATCAGGCATGGCACTGACCACACGATTCCAACTTGGAATAAAAGGGGTTTCCATAGGATTATGTAAAAAACTCTCACCGGCCTTCATAATATTACGAGCAAACAGTTCGACTGCTTTTTCTTCATTATGAATGTCTAACTTTAAGCCATTCATAATGGCATCATTGTTATACGTTTCGATAAAATCTAAGGCAATCCTATAATACGTTGCTTTCAATGATCTAAAAGACTCTGTGGTGAAGGTTTCACCTTGAGTGGCGAGTTTTCTAAATAAGGCCTTGGTGATATCGATAGACATTTTAGACAGGCCACCTTGATCATTTTCAGCCGACAAATCTTGGTGTTTGTGATCATAAGTTTTAGCAATATCTGCCTGACACAATCTGTTGTGAGAATAGTTGCGATGCATTTCGGACAAAACACCAATTTCTAAGCCCCAATCACTGGGTATACGAATATCGTTTAATACGTCTCGCCTAAAAGAAAATTCGCCCGCTAATGGGTATCTAAAACTGTCCATATATTCAAGATATTCGTTATACCCCAAAACTTTTTGTAAGGCTCTGATTAAAGGTGTGACTAATAATCTAGAAACCCGGCCATTAATTTTTCCGTCAGCCACTCTTGCGTAATAACCTTTACAAAATTCATAATTAAAAAGTGGATTGGCTACTGGATATATCAATCTGGCTAACAGGCCTCTATCGTAAGTTAAAATATCGCAATCGTGTAACGCAACCGACTCTGCTTTTCCTGTTGCCAACACATAACCCATGCAATACCAAACATTTCTCCCTTTACCTAATTCTTTTGGTGCTAGCCCTAAAGCTTCTAGTTTGGCGTCTAAGGCCTGTAGTCTTGGTCCTTCATTCCAAAGTATGCGGTGATTTTGTGGCAATTCGCCAAAGAATTTAAGGGCATGTTGATATTGTTCAAGATTGGCTCTGTCTAAACCAATTACGATTTGAGATAAATAAGGCACTTTTGATATGTGGTCAATAATGTTCGGTAACGCAGTACCCTCAAGCTCAGAATAAAGAGAGGGGAGTATAAGTGCCATAGGACGTCTTTTTGAAAACTCTACAAGTTCTTTTTCTAGCTCCTCAACAGGTCTTTCAGACAAGTTATGCAACGTTGTTACTATGCCATTTTGATAAAAATCAGCCATGATTTCTCCTTATTACTGGTTAAGTTGTGGATCATTAAATATTATTTGCTCTAGACATTGCGTCCAACCACTAGGACCATAAGTTTGACTGGTGTAGACGTTATTTTGTTTTGACAATACTGGTGGGGCATTTGCTGGTGATAAAATTCGTACCGCTATATCTGCAACTTCCAACATGGCAACATCATTTTGACCGTCACCCAAAGCAATAGAGGTACAGTGTTTTATTCCGCGTTCTGTTTGAAATTGTTTTGTTAACCAAATCAGTGCTTTACCTTTGTCACATTGCCCTGACATATGTAAAAAACGTCCTCCTTGCAAAGGTGTTGATCCAAGTGCTTTGATGGCTTGAATAAATCTCTTTTTAGTCTCATCACTTCCAAGCCATAGAATGGGTTCACCGTACTCTCGTGTTGCAGCTAAAGTTGCTTGGTTGAATGAAAGTCCAGTTGCTGCGATTATTTCCTCGTTAGACATATTAGAAAAATGAGTGAATTCATCTGCAAAATCACCCTTTAATTTATCTAATAATAGCAACCAATGTTTTCTTGGCTCGGTGAATTCTTTTACCCAGTAACCATTTTTACATATTGTATCTTTGGGTTGCGTTTTAAAATAAAGCTGAGGAATGTAAATTGCTGCGCCATTTTCGATTATAAAAGGGCCCTCTAATCCTATTTGTTGTTTTAACTCAACAAGTTCAGCAAAGGTCTTACTGGTATTGATGATCACTGGGATGTCGATAGAATTAAGCTTTTGCAGCATTGGCAATGCTGAAGCAAAGCTATAAGTGTGGTGATCAAGTAATGTGCCGTCTAAATCGGTAAAAACCAATACATCTTTAAGCATGGTCTTCCTTAAGTTTGTGCGCGGTAATGGCTCTATCAGAGTTTAGTTCAAATACGTGATCACAAGAGCTGGGAAGAGTTTCAAGTGCATGTTCGGTTAGACGCTGATAATGCTGAATAAAACGCTGAATTTGCTGTTCATTCATGATGCCAGATTGCTTGGTATTGTCGGTTTTTTTAACTTTGTCTGTTGCAGCACTAAGTTTTTTTTCTTGCTCTAGCCGCCATGCATATACATCTTCGAAGGAAGGTGCTTTTAACATTACCCACATATTCATTAAGCTATAAAGAGGCTGATAATGCAGAGAAAGTTGCAAATTGGCGTGATTTCGCCAGTGTGCATTTTTGTCTTCAATTGTCTCAAACTCATTGATCGGTTGTATCAGTTGTTCAGCCGATTGAGGATTGACACCCCAACACCAGCCTTCAAAAATCACTACATCTGCTGCAGAAGATACTTTAGTCCATGCGGATGCAGGGTGGGGGTTATCTGTGGCTTTATCAAATCTTGGGATAGTGGTTGGTTGTTGGTGTTTTAGGTCAGACATAACCATTTTAGCGTGTCGCATATTGTGAGTGCCGGGCACTCCACGAGTGGTGAATAGTGGATGCACATCAGCTGCTACTATTTGACGTTCTATGCGGCTAAAGTAGAAGTCATCTAATGACATGACCACTACATTCATATTATAGGTTTCAGTCAAATAGACCTTTAAAAATGCTGATAACGTAGACTTGCCGGAACCTTGACTGCCATTAATTCCAACACAATATGTCTTTTCTGCACCAATATGGTGCGATCTTATTTCCTCGGCAAGAGGGATGAAATAGCTCTCTGCAATTTTACGGAAATCATCGGATAGCTTATTATTGTTGATAAATGTACTGATCATAGACTATTGAAATCTCATATTTTGCACTTTAAAAGTGCTTTTGATTTAATCATTTATGTTTATATCAGTGAAATAACTACAACATATGTGCCACCTTGCATCGAGCGGTATCACTGAATCCTAGATTTACATAAAGTTCAGAGTGTTTCATTACAAAATTGAAATTACATAATATTAATAGATTAGTATTTTTTGTTCTTTTTATTCTTTTTGAGCAGATAAACAAGGCATCACTCCGAGCTATCTCACCTTAATCTGAGGTAAGGTGCTTTAGATGCTAATTTGGTCGTTTTGCTAATTCGCCAAGGTTGTAAGAGAAATCGATTCGCCTCCCGCAAGTGCCACAATGTTTATGTCACTTCACTTTGGAAAGGTGTTGAATAAAATAGGTTAGAAAATAAATTTGGACGCCGCTTCCACTACTTATGGCTCTCTATCACCGACGTATGTAATTTTAAATGCAATTATTGTTTGCCAGATTGCTATGCTTGCGACACTGACACTGACTTTTTGACATTGCCTGAAATTAAAACCCTGATTAATGGTTTTGTTTCTATTGGCACCAGTAAAATTAGTATTGCTGACGGTGACCCTCTCTTTAAAAAGACCCCATATATATAATAAAGGCCTGTTCATCTAACCGCGGCGTTAAGCATGTCGCTATGACCTGTAACGGTTACAAGTTAGAAACTAATATTCAAAAGTGGGTGAGTACAGAATTTTGTTCATTAGATATTATTACAGATGGCCTAAAACCTCGAATGTTTGCAGTTATTATTGGACACATTATAATTAACACTATCTTGCGTGGCATTGACAAAACACTAGCCTTAGGTGTGAAAGTTACAATTAATGCTGTATTAGTAAATCAATATAACAAACAAAAATTACAGGTTTCCTAACGTGGTAAAAATCTAGTCCTGTGACATTAATACTGATTGAGTTGATGCAAAGTGGAGATAACGCAGGATATTTTTAGCATAATCATGTTTCTGGCGTGCAAAAAAACAGTTACTTGAAAATGGTTGGAGACAACTTGTATGAGACAACTTGTATGAGACAACTTATATGAGACAGCTTATATGAGACAGCAAATAGGCATGCACAAGAGTTTTTCCACCCTAACTATTAAGGTGGAATGGGTATGCTTTACAGTAAAGTGACTTGTGCAATCTGTAATTGTTTAAGAATGTCTGCCACTGGTAATCACATTTATGATTATTTGCGGAACAAGGCTTGAATATTTGTCCCGCTTTAAAGTCGATTGATAGCAGTAAATTGCATAGTCAGCTCATTAATTTGTTGAATGACAAAAAAGCAGCACATTGGTTACAAGATGGATACACTAGTGCAACTAAAACTCTATCTTGTTGGGTATTTATTGGAAATGTGGATGATAAAGTTGAATATTTTTAATAAGGTAAATAAATGTTAGCTGGGTTGATCTTAGCTGGTGGTAAGTCAAGCAGAATGGGCACAGATAAAAGTTTTTTAACTATGCCTGATAGCCAACAGACATTACTTGAATATTGTCAAAAAAAATTGACTTTAGTGTGTGATGATCATGTTTTTATCAGCGGCTCTCAGCATCATCAGGGTATCGCTGATATTATTCCAAACTGTGGCCCTTTATCGGGAATACACGCGGCTATTATTCATATACAAATGAAATATCCTAATATTGTTGAATTGTTAGTGATAGCGGTAGATATGCCTGATTTACGCCGTGAGGATTTTGAGTACTTAATCAAAATGGGTAGAAATGACGGTAGGTTGTGTTGTTTTGAGAACTGTTTTTTCCCACTATATATACCGTTATCAGTTAATGTCACTGAATATCTAGCGATGCAACTTAAGCAGCAGCCTGTCACCACTGTGAAACAGCGTAAACAGCAGCAATACTCAATCAAAATGATGTTAAATTCGTTACAGGGTTTAGAAGTACTACCTTTAAAAAATACACAATTAAATAATATCAATACTCTTGAGCAGTGGGATCAACGCTGTGTCGAGCAACTATTTATCAAGGCTAAAAATGACAACCGGTAATTCAACAACCAAACAAGCTCTGAATATTGCAGTGTTGACAGTGTCAGATACGCGCAATGAAGACAACGATACGTCGGGACGTTATCTATATGAGGTGGCTGTAGCAGATGGCCATAATGTCATAGATAAGAAAATTGTGATTGACGATAAGTTTCAGATTAGAGCAGTTGTGTCTAATTGGATAGCGTCCCATGATATTCAAGTTGTTTTGATAACAGGTGGAACAGGGTTTACGGCAAGAGATACAACACCAGAAGCGATGTTACCTTTATTCGAAAAAGCAATTGAAGGCTTTGGTGAGTTATTCAGACACGTATCTTACTTAGAAATTGGTACTTCAACTGTGCAATCAAGAGCGTTAGGAGGCATGGCTAATAATACTGCCATTTTTTGTATGCCTGGCTCTACTGGAGCATGTAAAACCGCTTGGAATGGAATCTTACAACAACAGTTAGACTCAACTCATCGCCCTTGTAGCTTTGTTGTGCATTTGAAAGATATAACTGATTGCTCAAGCAGAGGATAAAACTAAAATATGCAAAATCAAAACATGGGTCTGAGTCATGTAAATGAACACGGCAAGGCCAATATGGTTGATGTAACCGACAAACAGATTACTCAACGTCAAGCAGTGGCTGAAGGGTATATTTCAATGACTGCAGAGGCTTTTAACATGTTAAAAGATAACTCTCATGCAAAAGGTGATGTATTGTCTATTGCTCGTATTGCTGGTATCCAAGGCGCAAAAAAATGTAGTGAGCTTATTCCTTTATGTCACCCGTTGATGTTGTCTAAAGTTCAACTTGATTTTCAAACTTTGGATGATGAGAATAAAGTCAGAATTCAAGCTTTATGTAAGTTAGCAGGACAAACAGGTGTAGAGATGGAGGCATTGACTGCGGTGAGTGTGGCAGCTCTGACATTATTTGATATGTGCAAAGCCGTCGATCCACACATGGAAATTAGTAATATTAAGGTGCTCAGCAAACAAGGTGGTAAAAGTGGGGATTGGTCGTGTTAAAAATTTTATTTTTTGGTCAACTTAAAGACGTCACTCAAACTGAGTACCTTGATATCGACATTATTCAAAATGGTGAAAGATTGAATACTGTAGCTAAGCTACGTAGTTTATTACAGGAAAAAGGTGCTATCTGGAACGAGTATTTGGCTTATGGCAGAGCACTGGTGGCGGTTAATCAAGAGATGACAGGCGATGATGCTGAGATCAATGAGGCCGACGAAATCGCATTTTTTCCACCTGTGACCGGTGGTTAGAAGATATTATGAGTCACTTTACGCAAATTAATGTGCAATCGCAGGATTTTGATTTTGCTTATGAGTACCAAAAATTAAGAGACAGTAACAATAGTGATGGTGCATTAGTGACATTTGTTGGATTGGTTCGGGATATGAACCTGCAACAATCGGTTAGTGGTTTATTTTTAGAACACTATCCAGCAATGACAGAAAAAGTATTAAACAACATAGTCAAACAAGCTAGAGCTAAATGGAAATTAGGTAGTGTATCGATTATTCACCGTGTGGGGCAACTGAATGTATCAGAACAAATAGTATTTGTAGGTGTAACCAGTCAGCATCGTCAATCTGCCTATCATGCTAACGAATTTATTATGGATTACTTAAAAACTGACGCCCCGTTTTGGAAAAAAGAAACCACCACTCGGGGCGATAGATGGATTGAAGCAAAAGTTAGTGACCTAAAAAAATCACAGAACTGGTCATAAAGTATTTCAATAATATGGATTGGCCTAGGCAATAAGCGTTGAGTTTTATACTAATATAAGCTTCACTCGTCGCTTACCTCACATCAGTGTTTATCAAGAATAACACGCTAATGCTTTTTGATTGAATATGTAGCTTAATCAAATTACCAACGAGCGTTGTTTAAAGCAAATAGTAACGCCTGTCATAAAATACTCATTCCGTTGTCGGAATAAGTATTTTATGACAGCTAAATACTTAATCAAGTGCTATTTAATAAGCTATAAAGTACCGCAGTTGCAGATAGTTTTTGCTTAGGCTTTTGCAGCTGTAAACAATTGTCTACTTGAGTGAAGTAACATCAAACCTAGCAATAAAAACAAATTTACACTGCCTCCACCTGAATCATTGTCGGGTGTGATCTGCTCAATTGGATTGGGTATTGCAACAACCGGATCTGGCAGGGCCGCGACTAAAATTATGATACTTGACTCACCACTGAGTGATGGTTGAGCATTGTCAGAAGCTTGAACCGAAATTGAAATTTGTGTGTTCTCTAATCCTGATGTATCAAAATTGATGGAATCCCCATTATCTTCAAATGATGACACATCTGAAACTGACCAGATATAAGTATGAGTATCACCTTGGTTGTCGTCTAAAACACTAGCCTGAATGGTCACAACACCTGCATCTGTGCTTACACTGGTGACACTTACCCCTCCTTGAGTAACAAGTAAACTCACCGTGGGTGCAACGTTAATTTCTATGGCACAGCCTGTATTATCGACTTGAACACCAGCAGGTGTATCTGCACACTGATCGCTATTATCCTCAACGCCATCCATATCCGTATCAGATACTGTTACAACGTTTGAACTGAAATAAATATTATCTAAATAAACAGTGCCATTACCTTCAACTTTTAACTGAAATATGTCGGTCAAATCTACATTTGAAAAAGTGCTCAGAGGAATAACGATGCTTTGCCAGCTTTGCTGCTGCACATCGATGATAAAAGGTGTCTCCTTAGGTCCAGGACTGACTAAAAAAAATTTAAGATTTGTGGCGTTATAAGTCCAATAATCTAGATGCACATTGTCCATGGTAGTCACGTCTTGTTTATTGTCTGCAAAGTCAGTGCCCTGATAATTTAACCCTGCGTATTTCAATACATTGTTGCCAGCGATTTCAATTTGGGTCACTTGAGTTGATTGTTGCCAATCGGGATTGTAATCGATATTAACAATGTCGCTGTAGCTGTCACTAAAAAGGGATATGACTTGCTGCGCAGATATTTGAGGATCGGGTGCTACTGTCTGTGGTTCAGTGACAAGTTTGCAACCATTTTGGTCAACAATAGTGTCTTCAGGAGTATTGGGACATTGGTCTAAGTCAGTTTTTACACCATCATTATCTTCATCAATGATTAAGGGTGTATTTTCATCACATCGTTGGAATTCGCTCACATCTGACTGCACGCAGTGAGCAACATAATCAACTTCCATAGTGGCATTGTTTAATTGAGGGTCAATAACTCCGCCTAAATTGCCCCCCATAGCCACATTAAGTAGTATAAACATGGGTTCTTCGTATTGTGCGCAATTAGATAAATCTTGCTCAGCTACCACATCATCATTAAAAAAGAACTTAATATTGTCGGCTGTCCATTCTATGGCATAAGTATGAAAGCTTTGAACGTCAGGCGCACCTCCTGGATAACTAACCCGTACTTCAGACCCGCAATTACCGACATTAAAAAAGTTAGTAATATAGCTATCACCATCATTACTAAACCATTCCCATACATCGATTTCACCTGCGCCAGGGTTGGGCCAGTTCGCCGTGTCGTTGTCACCTTTGAAAGGGTTTTCAGCAATTCTATTTTCAAGCATCCAGAACGCTGGCCAAGTTCCGCCTCTGAGATCAGAAAAACGAATGCGAGCTTCTATACGTCCATATAAGAACTCTGCTTTATCTTTGCTGTTTAAGCGGCCTGAGGTCCAGGATTTATTTTCACCACCTAAGCCAGGACAACTAATATTTTGTCTACGAGCAATGATTTTTAAGGTGCCGTCAGAGGCATCATAGTTTTGTTGTGCAGTGCTATCATCGTCGGTGTAACACTGAACTTCATTGTTATAGTTTGCTTGAATTTGTGGAGTCCAATTATCAAGGTCAACACTACTTCCATCGAATCGGTCTATCCAAGTCACCTCCCAGCCTGCAAAACTTAACGGGATACATGAAATACTCAGAATAACAATTGCCACTGCGCTTTTTAAACATCTTTTAGAAATACTTACCATTTATAACAACCCCAAGTGTGCATATTAAGCATAAAATTTACATTTTATTTTCTAGCAATATGACAACAAAATTTAACCAACTGACTCACATCTGATTTACAACATAAACGAATATATTAAAAGCTAACAATTTTAAACGTTGAGAAGGACTGATTAAGCGTTTAAATCTTACTCGTTACTATTACTAGTATTTTTACAGCGAACAACTTAGTCACAAAATAGTGTTATTTGGTCTGTATTGAACCCTGATTAAAAGTTGAGCACATCTATTTTATGTAGACTATTTGTGCTGTGGATCTCAAGCTAAAAAGTAACAAAATGATGAAGCATTCAAGTACGATCCCCCTGAACTTGGGCTCGAAATAAGGAATAGGGAATAAACACTCATAATCTGAAAAAGATATTAATCATACCAAAGCTAAAAGTTTGGGTTATGTGTAGGTGGATTTTAAATAAAGTTGGCTTCTAGAATGGATGCAAATTTACAGATGTTTAGAACAAAAGCATAATAATCACACAAACGTGACTCACAGCAATTAACAGCTGTTAATCAACATTCGTATGATGTAAAACCATGCAATACAATAAAGTACAGGTGAATGATTAAATTATTACTCAGTTATTGATTCTTTAAAACCGTGATAACTTACAAAGTCCTTATTATCGACGCGTGCAGAACGCACATCATTCGCTTCAAAGTTATCATCTGGATATCCCATCGCTATACAAATCATAATAGCCTCACTATCTGGTATTTGTGCATGTTTGTGCACAACGTCTGATTGCATAATACCCTGACCATTGATTACGCAGCCCAGTCCCAGATCCCATGCTGCTAGCACAATGCCATAAGCTAATGAACCCAATCCAAACTGTGTGATACCTGCTGGCTCTAACGATTTGTCATAAGTTAAAACAAGGGATACTGGCGCATCAAACTGACGAAAACCTCTCATCATCCATTCCATGCGCTTTTCTTTATCTTCTCTGGTTATACCCATTACTTCAAATAGTTGAATTGCAACGTCAATTTGACGTTGTCTGTGTACACCCTCGTAATCTTCCTTATATGGAAAATCTCGCACATGTGGTTTACCCGCAAGTGTGTTCTTAGTATTGTCTTCACGTATATTATCAAGCACGTCACCTGTGACTGCATGCACCCGCCAAGTCTGAGTATTGTAAGACGACGGCGCCCATTTGGCTGCGTTAATTACTGCATCAACAAGATCTTTAGAGACCGCTTTAGTTTTAAAACCTCGAACACTCTTTCGAGATGCTGCAAATTCTGCAAAATTCATAATGACCTTAAGTAATTCGAAAATATATAATTAATAAATACTATAACTTAGCAATCTAAAAGGGTGAAATCATGCAAACTTATCATTGAGTTGAGGTCTTATTTATTGGGTAATGACTGACAATTTATTGAGACTACTTTTTTAACATCATCAGATGATTTTCATGTAATTATACGAATAAAAATTTGTGCTAATCTGAAAGGCCTTATTGTATTTGGTAATAAATAAGTGTCTTACATGAATTCGTTTTCTTGCGGTTGCTTAGAGTCGAAGTTAAAGCAATAATATTTGTTAATCAGCACCAATACTGAGTCATTATGTCTAAAAGTATGAGTCTTGCATTTCTGTTCTTGGTATTACTGTATTTGCTGAGTCTGTCTTATCTGGAGGATTTTTTATGGCTACTGAAAATCTTTCCTGTCGCTTTATTAGTGTTTGGGGTGCTGAAAACAGGATCTAGCTCGACTCGGTCTATTTTATTGCTAGCCTTAGTCTTTAGTAGTTGCGGTGATTTATTACTCGCGTTTGACAAGTTTATCTTCGGAGTCGCAGCGTTTTTAGTCGCACAGCTTAGCTACGCTGTTTTATTTAGACCTTTCTGGCAAAATTTTCAGCATCGTTGGTACTTAAGTGTGTTACTCATAACGCATGTATTAGTAATGCTGTGGTTATTATTCCCTAGCCTTGGAAATCTAAAGCTACCTGTAATGACCTATTTAATGGCAATTGCAGCAATGGGATTCATGGCGATCCAGTCATCATTACCTATACGTTGGTCTGTGTTGGGCGCCATTTTATTTATTACCTCTGATTCTCTAATCGCCATCAATAAATTCTATTATCCATTAGCCTACGAGAGCTACTGGATAATGAGCACCT
Source organism: uncultured Paraglaciecola sp. (assembly GCF_913058035.1). Taxonomy (GTDB): domain Bacteria; phylum Pseudomonadota; class Gammaproteobacteria; order Enterobacterales; family Alteromonadaceae; genus Paraglaciecola. Next base: position 20,843 of record NZ_CAJXPA010000069.1, read on the forward strand.
ATTACGCAGCACAATTTATGTTGGTAACAGGTTTTATTCACACAGAAATCAAAGCTAAGAATATTAATACCGAGCTCAATCGTGAATTGTAACTCCCTCGGCAATTATTAGGCTTTAGTTTTAGTGTATTATTTAGAGTATTGAATCAATTATTCTTCAAATTTTCATCGCTTTGTTTAATTGATTAAGTAGAAAAAATATTCTTTGTTCACGCAATATATTTTTTATGTTACTGCTAAAAAGTTTAGTAAGGTACTCATGGTGTTTTGCAAGTCGATTTAGGTTTCTGTTTTACAACTGTATGAACTACTGTATATAATGACTACATTATTTGTTATTAGTATTATCCATGCCCAAGTTTCTTAAGGAATTACCAGAAAAATATTACCTTGATCACTTTAATGAATTTGTACATTTTATTTCTCAACAATGTGCGGAGCTTTTAGACAAAGAGCATCAAGAATTTGTGAGCTGTTATCAACACTTAAGTCATGATTCACAATGTATGTTTGTTAGGGTGATCAATCGGCAAAGTCGTTTTATCAATTTAAACAAGATGATTTATCAAGAAATCAACGATGGTCCTCACCAGCTAACGACGCTAGAAAAAGTGGGTTTACTAAGTAAATTAGGTCTAAGTGATGTCAATGCTTGGTTGCAAGAGTTAACTAAAATTCAATTGCTTGATATTTTTAATCAGTATGGCATCGCTAGGGTGAATAAAAGTGCGGCCAAACCAATCCTGTTTGAGCAACTGATGCAATCTTGCTCAAACAACCAATGCCTTTCATCAGAAATTGCTCAACAGTTTTTAATCAAGAATTTTGAGCATTGTTTAGCTTATTTATTATTTTTGTTTTTTGGTGATACCAGTAGTGGTTTAGATAAGTTTTCGATGCGTGATCTTGGGGTATTGAAAACACGTGCAAATAGTCCAAAACCTACTGCAAGATTTGATAATTTGGAACAGGCTCAGAGTGTTTTCTATTACAGCTATAAGCTTGGGAAACTCAATTGTAATGAACTGGACATACAAGAATATGTAGTAAACAATCTTGGAACTAAAAACCATCCTGAACCTGCAATAAACTGTGCGCAATCTAAACAACTTAAAGATGAATTTTTTTATCTCTTAGGTAAACGATTATTACTTGAGCATCCTGTGTTGGCATTGGAATACCTTTGTGAATCCACTCATCATAAAGCGCAAGAAAAATGGCTAAGGGAACTTTATAAGCTAGGCGAAAAGGATAGAGTTAAAACAGAATTAGAAAACATTATTGATAATTCTTTGGACGATACCTTGCTACTTTTCGCTGAAGACTTTTATGAACGCAAGTTTCATCAAGTAAAAGTTAGTAAATTAACTCAAAAATTGCGAAATGACAGTTATAAGTTAGTTATAGATGAAATACATAAAGAGCAAGTAGAAAAGGGTGTTAAATACTATTATCAGAGTTTAGGAGCTACTGCTTTAAGGACTGAAAACCGACTGTTTAACGCCTTGTTTGGTCTAACATTTTGGCAGGAGTTGTTTAATCAGCAAGCCGATTCAATAGCAACAGAGTTTGATCGTAGACCTAAGGTGGTCAAAGAAAACACTATTTACGAAGTGTTAGGAGAAGCTATCGAGCAGAGGTTAATGATGTTTGTTAAGCCTAAAAGTGCGATTGCCTATCTAACAAAGATAGCTGCTCAGTATTATGGACAACCAAATGGCATGTTCCGTTGGAATACCCAAATTATACAGATTATATCAATTTTTTTAAACGCGGCTCCGGCAGAGTCTGTTATAGCTCATTTAAGAGCTATGGCTCAAAATCACCATGGCCTAAACGATGGTTATCCAGACTTAATGATTATAGAAAATGGTCAACTGCGATTCGAGGAGGTAAAAGCACCGGGAGATAGCATCAGACCAAACCAGTACGTTAGCATGAACGCACTGCAATGCGCTGGGTTTGATGTCCGAATTTGTAGCGTCAAATGGTTTGTGGACCCTATGCAGACTTATGTGGTGGTTGATGTCGAAACCACTGGTGGTAGACAGCCACAACATCGCATCACTGAAATTGGTGCAGTGAAAATGATTAATGGTGAAATAGTCGATACATGGAGTAGTTTGATTAACCCACAAAGACATATTTCAAAGTTTATTACTAAATTCACAGGCATAAGTAATAGTATGGTAAAAGATGCACCTTTATTCAGTGAAGTAGCTGATAGTCTCAGTGAGTTTATGCAAAACTGTGTATTTGTAGCTCATAATGTTAATTTTGATTACGGATTTTTTAAGCAAGAATATCAACGCATTGATCGTTACTTTAAAATGCCTAAACTATGCACGGTAAGAGAAACAAGAAAATACTTCCCTGGACTTAAGTCATATTCTCTAGGCAATTTATGTGCGAATTTTAATATTCCATTGGAGAGCCACCACCGAGCATTGTGCGATGCCGAGGCAGCAGCAGAGCTTTTAAAAATGATACATCAAAAAAAAATTGACCTATAAAATTGACCTGTATAATTGGGTATATAGCTGCAAATAAACTAACGCTGCACTTGGTTTACTAAGTGC
>NZ_CAJXPA010000070.1 GCF_913058035.1 uncultured Paraglaciecola sp.
AAAAAAAAGAAAGAAGAAGAAAGAAGAAAAAAAAAGAGAAAGGAAGAAAGAGAAAAAAGAGGAAAGGAAAAAGAAAGAAAAAGAAGGAATAAGAAATGTAGAAAGGAATAGTGGGATAGGAGATATGTATAAGAGGAGGTTCATAATGATATCAAACAGGAGTTTTTCATGATTAGCGAAAAAAAAGGGTTTTCGATTAATGGGTACTTGGCTTTTTTTGTTGTTTTGCCCTTACTACAAATTAGTTTTGGTTTAATGCTTGCGAATAAAATATTGATCCCCGTTAGTATTGTGTGCTCCATCATTGTGCTCATTTGCTGGGCTGGCTTCTTTATGGTGCAACCTAATCAAGCTAAAGTCATGACCTTATTTGGTAGCTATGTAGGCACTGAAAAACGTAACGGCCTTCGCTGGACTATCCCATTTTTTATGCGCAAAACGGTGTCTTTGCGTATTCGCAACTTCGAATCGGCCAAAATAAAGGTTAACGATAACTTAGGTAACCCCATAGAAATCGCCACCATAGTGGTATGGTCTGTGACTGACTCGGCTGAGGCCATGTTTGAGGTGGACGACTATGAAAGTTACGTTACTATTCAAACTGAGTCGGCACTTCGAAATATGGCAAGCAGTTACTGCTACGACCCGCAAGATGATGATAGTGCTGATATTGCGCTGCGCAGTCATCCTCAGCATATTTCTGAAATTTTAAAACAAGAAATCCAAGAGCGTTTGGGTAAAGCAGGCTTAACAGTGCATGAGTCTAAAATCAGCCACTTGGCTTATTCACCAGAAATTGCCAGTGCTATGTTACAACGGCAACAAGCTACCGCCATCATTGCTGCTCGCAGTAAGATTGTGGAGGGTGCAGTTGGTATGGTTGAAATGGCACTGGATAGACTCAAATCGAGAGGTGTCATAGAACTTGACGAAGAACGCAAGGCGATGATGGTCAGCAATTTGTTGGTGGTATTGTGTGGAGATAAAAATGCTCAACCCATCATTAATAGTGGCAGCTTATATTAGCGTCAAGTGAAATCAAGTGAAAAGAGCGTGCTTACCTTACTGGGAACATAATGTCTAAAAAAGCTTTTCCTCTTAGAATAAATGCTGATGTATTGGCAGCTATGCAACGCTGGGCAGATGATGATCTGCGCAGCGTCAATGCCCAGATAGAATATGTACTAAGAGACAGCCTAGTTAAATATGGTCGAGTGAAATTAGTCCAAAAAGTTACAACTGAAGTGGTTGATAACGATGCAAAAAAAACAAGTTAAGGTGGCTTTGAGTTTCTAAAATTTCAAAGCCACAATTTAAAGAGCTACTTTAATTTAACCTCTTTTTTTGTATTTACGCATCATTAGCAACAAAGGTATCAATAACAGTCCCAAGAGACCCACACTGCCACCGTGTTCATGAACAATTATACCCTGAGTTGTTTCATACTCTTGACTTTCAATAGATAATAAAAATAAATCTGCGTCATCATTTCCGTCATAAACAGCCACTAGTTCATCGCTATAGGCATCATACAACTCAATTAACACCTCATATTCGGCAGAAGAAAAACCGTTTAATAATTCAGATTCCACCACAAAACTATCATTGCTATTATCAGAAAAGATATTGAAGTTAGAGGTACTGTGATATTCCCTAAATACTTCGTCTTTACCCAAGTATAATCTGGCATACACTTCTGCTGCGGAATATCCAGTATCGGCGTCAAATTCAACCGAGAAATGATTAAAATATCCGTCTCCATCATCATCACTATAAAATTCAACCCAAGCATCAAAAATCCAAAACTCTTGATTAAAAGCCTTTGCCTCTGGTCTTACGGTTAACATTTTAGCCAGTTCCATTTTTTTATGGGTGTCATTTGCTACTGTTTTTAACTGAGTGCTAGGCATCGAAGATAAGGTATTGCCTTGAGCATACTTAGAAGCTTTGTAGATCACTCCACTTTTATCCTCAAATTGTTTTTCTGATGACTGAACACTCCAACTCTCATTTTCTGTATTCCATTCTCTCCCCAATGTAGCACTCGATAAAAAAAGACCGCACAACATTAATAAACTTAAGTTTTTCATCTTATTTTCCTTTTCAAAGTTTCAATCATTGTGGAACGAAAAGCATGAACAAAAACTGAAGATTGGCTTAATTAACCTTAATCATCATAAATAAAAAGATTAAGAACAGCTATATAGATAGCTAAAATCGATTGTTATATGTCACTATCTAACCAATAACCTACTAATATAGTATTGGGAAATATAGGTAACATAATTTTATTAGCTGACTTGTAAATCAATATAACTAGCTCAGGAGAAAAATATGCAGAATGAGAATAAAGGTGATAATAAAGGTGATAATAATAAAGGTATCGGGAAATGCCCAGTTATGCATGGTTCGATGACAAAAAACTCAGGAATTGCTAAAGACAATCGTGATTGGTGGCCAAATCAATTAAATCTAAATATTCTTCATCAACACTCTTCGCGTTCTAGCCCTATGGGAGAGTCTTTTAATTATGCTGAGGAGTTTAACAAACTTGATCTGGATGCCTTAAAAAACGACTTACATGAGTTGATGACAGATTCCAAAGACTGGTGGCCTGCTGATTATGGTCATTATGGTCCATTTTTCATCCGTATGACTTGGCATAGTGCAGGTACTTATCGCACTGGAGACGGACGTGGGGGTGCTGGTGCTGGTTCACAACGTTTTGCACCTCTTAATAGTTGGCCAGACAACGGCAACCTTGACAAAGCCCGTCGACTCCTTTGGCCTATTAAACAGAAATACGGAAATAAAATTTCTTGGGCAGACTTGATAGTATTAACGGGCAATTGTGCGCTTGACTCTATGGGATTTAAAACGTTCGGTTTTGCTGGTGGTCGTGAAGATATTTGGGAACCCGAACAAGATATTTATTGGGGTTCTGAAGACGAATGGCTTGGTGACAAACGTTACAGTGGCGAACGTGAACTTGAAAACCCTCTTGCAGCTGTTCAAATGGGGCTCATTTATGTTAACCCTGAAGGCCCTAATGGCACCCCAGATCCTCTTGCTTCAGCGCACGATATTCGTGAAACGTTTGCCAGAATGGCAATGGACGATGAAGAGACTGTAGCCCTTACTGCGGGAGGGCATACATTTGGGAAATGCCATGGTGCAGCGGGTGAAGAATATATTGGCCCAGCTCCAGAAGGCGCAAGTATAGAAGAACAAGGACTAGGTTGGAAAAGTAGTTTTGGCAGCGGTAAAGGTGAGCATACTATAACTAGTGGTGTAGAGGGCGCATGGACAACAGATCCTACAACGTGGGATAACGGCTACTTCGATGTTTTACTTGGTTATGATTGGGAGCTAACCAAAAGTCCATTTGGTGCACACCAATGGACCCCAACGTCTGCCTCCGCAAAAGGCACAGTGCCAGATGCAAATAACCCAGCAAAAAGCTTTGCTCCAATGATGACAACGGCAGATATGGCCTTAAAATTAGATCCTATTTATGCGCCTATTTCAAAGTACTTCCATGAAAATCCTGAAGTTTTTGCCGATGTATTCGCGCGTGCCTGGTACAAACTAACTCACAGAGACATGGGACCCATTTCACGCTATTTAGGTAACTGTGTGCCTTCAGAAGAATTGATATGGCAAGACCCAGTCCCTGCTGTTACTCATGAGCTTGTTGATGATAAAGATATTACCCGTCTTAAAAGTCAGATATTGGATTCTGGATTAACTATTTCTGAATTGGTGTATACCGCTTGGACATCAGCTTCGACTTTTAGAGGATCTGATAAACGTGGAGGAGCAAATGGCGCAAGAATACGCCTGGCGCCACAAAAAGACTGGGAATCCAGTCAACCGGAACAATTAACCAAGGTATTGGCTGCTCTCACTCTCATTCATCAAGACTTTAACGCTAATCAATCCGGTGATAAACAGATATCTATAGCTGACTTGATTGTACTTGGAGGCTGCACAGCCATAGAAAAGGCTAGCCAAAATGCTGGTAATAGTTCCACCGTGCCCTTTGCACCCGGACGTACCGACGCATCTCAAGCTCAAACAGACGTGCAAGCTTTTGCAGTGCTTGAGCCAAATGCAGATGGGTTTAGCAATTATATGAAAGGCAATTTCACCGTATCGTCGGAAGAGTTATTGCTCGACCGTGCTCAACTACTGACCCTAACAGTACCAGAAATGACAGTTTTAGTGGGTGGAATGCGCGCTCTTAATGCCAATTTTGAACAAACACAACATGGTGTCATGACCGCTCGTCCAGAAACGCTCACTAACGACTTTTTTGTTAACTTGTTAGATATGGCGACTGAATGGAAGGCAACCTCAGATGACCAAGAGTTATTTGAGGGGCGTGACCGCCTTAGCGGTGAATTAAAGTGGACAGCAACTAGAGCCGATTTGATATTTGGTTCCAATACCCAGTTGCGCGCTAATGCAGAAGTTTATGCTTGTGACGATTCACAGCAAAAGTTTACTCAGGACTTTATTGCAGCTTGGACAAAAGTGATGAACGCAGACCGTTTTGATTTAAATTAATACCGTATCTGTCACTATATTTTAAATCATGGGCATCAACCTTCAACGTTGACTCTTTTTGTTTTTAAAGATTAACAGTATTGTACGCACCTAGAACCATAGGTGTGATACCTCACTTTTTACAAGGCCGTGCGAAATTAATAAAAAATAAGGGGCCGATTAAAACGCAGCGCAGTGATAAATTAATGTATTTTATTTGGATGCAAGTCAGTACTTATTTAAACCCACGCTTTTCCTTTATCATTTCGTAGGCTGACTGAATATCCTGTGTTTTATTCTTAGCAAGCTCCAGCGCCTGTTTAGGCAAACCTTTTGAAACGAGTTTGTCTGGATGGTGCTCACTCATCAACTTTCGGTAGGCTTTTTTGATACTTTTATCATCGTCAGATGTTTTAACACCCAGAATTTTATAGGCATCATCCAAGGATTGTTGAGGCGAATACTTTTGTCCATTGGTGTTTTGTTTACCCCCCCCACCTTGTCTAAAGCGCATTTCTGCTTCAAATGCTGACAATAGATAGAGTAAATCGTGCTGACTAAATCCTAGATATTGAGATACCGTTTCTAAAATAGCTTGTTCTGATCTATCCAACTTACCATCAACATAAGCCGCTTGAATGAGGATTTCTAAATACACCTGCAAAATATCGCGGCGACCATGACAAGATTCTTTAAACTCTTGAACTGTTTGTTTCAATGCAAAGTTTTCAGCTTTGCCATCCCTAAAGGCTTGTTGCGCCTCTTTACGCACCTCGCCTTCAAGGTTCATTTGATCCATCAGAGTACTAGCCATGCGTATTTCGACATCACTCACCTTGCCATCTGCTTTGGCAACATGCCCCATCACCGAAAATAAGCAGTGGAAAAAAACAGCTTGGGTTTTAAATTCATCTTTACTGGCAAAAAAACGGTTAAATCCACCCGTTTGATTAAATTTTTTGCTATAGTTTTTGTCGAACATATGTCCGACTATAAAACCTAAAACCGCACCTGGGATACGCCCAAACATAAAACCAAAAATGGTACCTAAAATTTTACCTATCATCTGCTTCCGTTAACTTTTTTTATTTAATTCGTTTAATCGTTGGGGTGTGCCCACGTCTGCCCATTTCCCAGTGAAATGTTGCGCACTAATTAACTCTTGGTTAATTGCTGCTCGTAGCATAGGAGCTAATGGTTTCACACCAGACTGCACTTGCGCAAAAAAGTTTTTACGATAAACGGCCACCCCACTAAATGTTAGTTTACATCCTTGATTGGGGTGTAATCTATGTCCTTCAAAATAAAAATCTCCAGCCGGATTATGGCTAGGATTATTAACCATAACCAAATGCGCCTCTATCCCTTCGGATAAGTAAGGTGGCAGTCTGTCAAAATCAAAGTCAGTGAAAATATCGCCATTGATCACAACAAACATTTCATCATCTGAATTAGGACAAATCAATGGCATCGCTTTAACGATTCCTCCAGCTGTTTCTAACGCCTGGCTTTCAACAGAATAAAATATATCGAGGCCAAAACGTTTTCCAGTTCCTAAAACATTTTCAATTTGGTGGCCTAACCATGCATGATTGATAATCACTCGCTGGTATCCAGAACGTTTAAGCGATTCAAGGTGATATTCAATCAAGGGTTTACCTCGAATTTTCAATAGCGGTTTAGGGATGGAATCAGTTAAGGGGCGCATTCGCTCTCCCCTTCCCGCGGCCAAGATCATCGCGGTGTTAATCTTCACTTTTATGACCTGTGATATTTACTTTTAACTTTTGCAAAACATTGGGTAACACTCGCTCACGAACAAAATTTGAAAACTCAAAATATTCAGGGTACTGACTGGCTTCATCAATTAGGTAGTGCAAAGTGTGAGGGATATCTAACACGTAGTTGGTTTTTTTATCACGGAGGGACAAACGAGCAAAAATTCCAGCGATCTTAATATGCCTTTGCATACCCACACAATCAAACCACATCTTAAATTCAGTCCATGGATATTGAACATAATATTCTGCATGCCAGTTTTGTAACCATCCAAGTACTTTTTCTTTTGGCCAGTTTTGATAACTATCCCTAAGCAATGAAACCGCATCATAAGTAATAGGTCCCACCACCGCGTCTTGAAAATCAATCACCCCTATTTTATTATCATCAAGCAACATTAAGTTTCGTGAATGATAGTCTCGGTGCATACCTACTTTAGGTTGTATTAAACATGAATCTTTTATTGTATTAAAAGTCTGACTTAACATGGACTTTTCTGCCTGACTGAGACTTAACTGCAGGTATTTGTCTAATAACCACTCGGTAAAAATATTTAATTCTCTGTCAATAAACAGACCATCGAAAACGGGTAATGGCGCTTTTTCTGTGGATAGGCAGTTTTGAATAAGCGGAATATTGGCTAATGCTTTGAAATATAACTGGTCACAGGAGTCCGCTGTCAAGAAGTCACTAAAGATTCGATTGCCAAAATCTTGTTGAATATAAAATCCATGTTCAAGATCATAAGTGTAAATTTCAGGTACCTTTACGCCTTCAGCTTGATAAGCTTTGGCCACAGCAATAAATTGGCTTGCGTTTTCATTTTCTGGCGGAGCATCTACCGCAATAATTGATTGATCACGGTAAATAAACCGATAATATCGACGAAAACTAGCATCTTCTGAAACGGTTTCCAACGAACTACACTCGAAGTCTGTGTTCTGGTTGATCCAAGTCTGTAATTGCTGCTTTCGAAGTTGCTTGAAAGGTAATGGTATATCCAAGGGTATCTCTTATTCGTTAAACAAATTTAATTACTTTATAAGAGTAAAGAATGGCGAAATATGGCTTTTTTTGCAAGTTTACTGGTAAATCCCATTGAAACCTTTAAAATTATGTTTCTTCTCACTGTTTTAAATACAACTTTAGGCCACTTTGTACTTGTCTAGTATACAAAACAAACAATTCATATTTATTAGTCTTTTGCTTATGTCGATTGGCCTTGCGGATGCTCAAGAGGTCTGTTTTGTTCCTTTGGCTGGGCCTAATTTTGAAAATTCGCTGTTTGAAGGGCAAATTCAAGTCAAGTCTGAAGATAGTGAAATCAGTCAAGATACTTTTGCTCGATTCAAAGGTAGTGTAGAAATCGATAGTTTTAATGCCAAAATAAAGGCTGATGAAGCACTACTCAATCGGCAGACCCAAACTTTGAATGCAACTGGCAATGTTAGTTTTCAAGATGACAACATTACTGTGTATAGTCAAAGTGTTCAGTTAAATAGGGTTTCAAATGAGTTGCTTATTAAAAACTCAATTTATCAGCTAAACAAAGTACAGGGTCACGGGAAGGCCGAAAAAATTGGTTTGGGCGAGAAGGCTGGGATTAATCTTATAGAATCTAGTTTTACTTCTTGCCCTGTGGATAACGAAGTGTGGCGCATCCAAGCAAGTAATATAAAAATTACACCTGACCAATCAAGAGGGGTAATTAAACATGCACGATTTTATATTAAAGACATACCTTTGCTGTATTTGCCGTACTTTTCCTTCCCAGTTAATGAGCAAAAACAATCTGGAATCCTCTACCCAAGTATTTCTAATAATAGTTCCACTGGTATGAGTGTTGAACAGCCTATTTATTGGAATATTGCGCCCAACTATGACTTAACTTTTAGCCCTAGGTTGATGACGGAACGTGGATTACAGCTTAAAACTGAATTCCGATATTTAACCGAAAATCAATCTGGGCAGGCAAATATTGAATATTTATCTAATGACCGAGACTTAGATGATAACGCGAGCCGTTATTTTTATCGGCTAGTACACAGTGGGCAGATTGGTGATAACTGGCGAGTCAATGTTGATATTAATGGACTAAGTGACGACAATTATATCGTCGATTTGGGTTCCGATTATTATAATCGAGCAGATACTCATTTATACAAAACACTGGGTGTGAGTTACTTTACACAGGATTTAGACGTTACTGCACAATTCAGGGATTTTGAAGTACTAGGCGATCATCCAGATAGTTATCGTGCATTACCCGAAGTTAGACTCAACTACTTAACTCCATTGGGGCTAGGTGCCGAGTTTGCAGTGAATTCAGAGTTAGCGTATTTTGAAAGTGGTGAATTAAATAATCCAACAGCAACCCGTTTTCATATAGCTCCAACGGTGCGTTATCCATATAGGAATGAATGGAGCGAGTTTTTAGCAGAAGCTACGGTTTTACATACCCAGTACATTCAAGAAAACATACAAAATTTAGCACTTAAAAAAAATGTTACCCGTACTTTAAGCCAAGCCAAAATTTATGGTTCTTTGGCGTTTGAAAGACCTGCTCACTGGTTTGGAGCTCAGGCAACTCAGACCTTTGAACCCAAAATTCAATACTTATACACCAGCTTCGAAGACCAAAGTAATATTGGTCTATATGACACAACCCGACTATTTAATGACTTCTCTGGGTTATTCAGAGGCCAGGAATTTACTGGCCTTGATCGCATTAGCGATAATAATCAAATTACGATAGGTATGACATCAAGATTTATTGATAAGAATAATCAAGAACGCTTTAAACTTAGCCTAGGGCAGATATTTTATTTGAAAGACAATCAAGTGGTAGACGCCTCAAAGGATGATGACCGTTCAGCCTTAGCCGCAGAGCTAGACTGGAAGATAGGCAGTAAATGGTATGTAAATACTCAGGCTCAAGTTTCTACCATCACTGATAAAATTGAACGTAGTAGCTTATCGATAGAATACCAGCTCGGCAAAAACAAGGTTTTGCAAATAAACCACCGCTATGTAAGAGATTTATCTTCAGAGGAAATTAATCAAGTGGGTATCACTGCCAGCTGGCCTATGGCTAAGAATTGGCAATGGGTTGGACGTTGGTATCATGACTTAGAGCTAAACAGGACCGTGGAGAGTTATACTGGTGTACAATATGAGTCGTGCTGTTGGAATATCAGTTTTGTTGCCCAGCGTAACTTAAGTAACCGTTTTGATGTTAATGGATCACAAAGTACCAATGAATTCGAATCAAGCTTTCGTGTATACTTCACCACGCGAAACTTGTTAAGAGAGGGGTTGTTTGGATATAGACGCCCTTATTTATTAAACTAAAGATTAGGGTTGTTTGCGTATCGACGCTCTGAAATATTGAACTAATTTGGGTTTGAGCTAACTAAAAGCTGCTCACCTTCGCATTCACCTAAGGTGTGAAACCAAAAATCACCCTCAACTAAAAAAGTAAAGATAATCATGAAAGTAATAGTAGTAGCCATTTTAATTAGCTCTTTCTTATCACTTAAGACAGAGGCAGCACCTGAACTATTAGATAGCGTATCAGTGATCGTTGACCAAGGTGTGGTGTTAGAGAGTCAAATAACCGAGTTAGTTACCGTTGTAAAACGTAATGCTATGCTTAACGATCAAACTCTACCTTCCGATCGGGTTCTGCGAACTCAGGCCATTGAGAAGCTAATATTGGATAATCTGCAAATGCAGATGGCAGATCGTATGGGTATCCAAATCAGTGACCCTCAGCTAGAGCAGACCATCGCCAATATTGCTCAAGGCGAAAACATGAATATTACTCAGTTTCGCGAAAAAGTGGCTCAAGAAGGTGTAACTTACAATACATACCGTGAAGATATCCGAAAAGAACTAATACTGGGTGAAGTGCGTCGGGCCAACGTTCGCCGCCGTGTCTATATTACCGAGCAAGAAATTAGTAATTTAGTAAAATTGATCGATGAACAAGGTGAGCAACAAGCTGAATATAACTTGGGCCACATTTTAATTGAATTTCCACCTGAGCCAACAGATGAAGATATCGAAAAAGCTAAAACTCGAGCAAATAAGGTAATTGAATTACTTAATAGCGGTTCTGACTTTTCAAGAATTGCCACCGCGTCTTCTGGTGGTTCACGCGCTCTGGAAGGTGGAGACATGGGTTGGATGAATATAAACTCTATGCCAACGTTGTTTGCTGAAGCAGTGCAAAAAAAGTCTAAAGACGATTTGATTGGTCCCATTAGAAGTGGCGCTGGCTTTCATGTTTTGAAGGTCAAAGGGCTTAGAGGAATCGAGATAGTCGAAGTGACCGAAGTAAGTTCACGACATATCCTCATAAAACCTTCCGTTATTTTAAGTGATGACAAAGCCCAAAAAATGCTTGAGAAATTTCGTGAACAAATATTAACGGGTGATGCTGATTTTGCGGCATTAGCTAAAGAGCATTCTGCTGATCCGGGGTCTGCGTTAAAAGGTGGAGATTTAGGCTGGGCCAATCCAAATGTATATGTACCTGAATTCCGAGATACCTTAGGAAATTTAGAAGTAAATGAAATTAGTGCACCGGTTCGTTCACAACACGGTTGGCATCTTATGCAGTTAATTGATAAACGTGTTGGTGATGCGACTGAAAAACGTAAAGAAGAAAAAGCTCATCAGTTGTTATTTCAACGTAAATTTTCTGAAGAGTCTGACGTTTGGTTGAGAGAAATACGTGCCAGTGCTTACATTGAAGTACTCGTTCAGCAAGGCGCATAATTGAAACCACTAAAATTAGCGATCACCCCAGGCGAGCCTGCAGGGATTGGTCCAGACTTATTATTGAGTATTGCACTTAAACAATGGCCTGCGCAGTTAGTAGCCTTTGCCGATGGCGATATGCTCATGCAACGTGCTAAGCAATTAAATTTAGCCATTACCTTAGTACCATATGACAAAAGTGCTGTGCACACATTGCCTGCAGGGCAGTTATTTTTGGTCGACATTAAAACAAAAGTACCGGTTAAAAGTGGTGAGTTAGATAGCGAGAATGGTCATTATGTTGTAGAAACATTACGCCAAGCATGTAAAAAGAATTTAGATGGTGAATTTGATGCCGTAGTAACAGGACCAGTGCATAAAGGTATTATAAATGAAGCCGGTATTTCTTTTAGCGGTCATACCGAATTTTTTGCGAATGAGTCTAATACTAACGACGTGGTAATGATGTTAGCGACAGAAGGCCTCAGAGTAGTACTCGCCACTACTCATATTCCTTTGGCTTATGTCGCCAAGGCGATTACCTTCGAACGTCTCCATAAGGTAATTCACATAGTGAATACCGACTTAATGTTAAAATTTGGGATTAAAAAGCCGCATATTTTTGTTTGTGGATTAAATCCTCATGCTGGTGAAAATGGGCATATAGGCAAAGAAGAAATTTTAGTGATTATACCTGCGTTGAATGCACTGCGGGCTGAAGGCCTAAACATCACAGGACCTTTGCCAGCTGATACTATTTTCAATCCAAAATATTTAGAGCAGGCTGACGCAGTACTAGCTATGTATCACGATCAAGGGCTTCCAGTTTTAAAGTATAAAGGATTTGGAGCCTCGGTTAATATCACCCTGGGTCTCCCATTTATACGTACATCGGTAGACCACGGTACCGCATTGGATCTGGCAGGCTCAGGTCTTGCAGACGCGGGCAGCTTCAATCTAGCCATAGAAAAAGCCATATCAATAGCGGCGCAAAAAGAATGAGTAAACAACACTTAGGTCATACAGCCAGAAAACGTTTTGGCCAGAATTTTTTACATGATAGTTATGTTATAGATCAAATAGTCACTGTCATAGGACCTCAGAAAGACCAACACATGGTTGAAATTGGTCCTGGTCTGGGTGCACTAACTGAGCCGGTATGCGAATTAGTTGATTCACTTACTGTAATTGAACTCGATAGGGATTTAGCTGCAAGGTTAAGAACCCATCCTTTTATTGCCAATAAGCTTAATATTGTTGAAGCTGATGCACTAAAATACGATTTTTCTCAGCTTTTATCGCAAGATGGATTATCAGGTAACAAACCTTTACGTATTTTTGGTAATCTTCCTTACAATATTTCGACACCTTTGATGTTCCACTTATTTTCTTTTGCTAATAAAGTTCAAGACATGCACTTTATGCTGCAAAAAGAGGTGGTAAACCGTTTAGCAGCCAGCCCAGGTAATAAAAGCTACGGTCGCCTGTCAGTTATGGCCCAATATCATTGCCAAATAATACCGGTTTTACAAGTGCCGCCTAGTGCCTTTAGCCCACCCCCAAAAGTGGACTCGGCCGTTGTAAGATTGGTTCCTCATCAAGAGAAACCCGTATCTTTGATAAATGAAGGCACATTACATAAAGTCTGTGCTCAGGCGTTTAACCAAAGGCGCAAGACAATTCGTAATAGCTTAAAAGAAAGCCTTAGCGAACAACAGCTCATCGATATAGATATTAACCCCGAATTACGTG
Source organism: uncultured Paraglaciecola sp. (assembly GCF_913058035.1). Classification (GTDB taxonomy): domain Bacteria; phylum Pseudomonadota; class Gammaproteobacteria; order Enterobacterales; family Alteromonadaceae; genus Paraglaciecola. Next base: position 12,844 of record NZ_CAJXPA010000070.1, read on the forward strand.
CTGAAAATTTATCGTTGCAGCAGTATGCAAAAATTGCCAATGCGGTAGACTCTTTAGTATAAATCTCAATGTAAATGGCAGTGTTGAAATACAGATGACTCAAGTTGATATAAAAGTTGAAACTCAGTATCTAAAAAATCAGATACCTGATAAGAGTAAGTATGCTTTTGCATATAAAATTTCGATCCATAATAATGGCCAACATACAGTGCAACTTATTAACCGATATTGGCTAATAACAGATGGTAATGGCAAAAAAACAGAAGTACAAGGACCTGGTGTGATAGGTGAACAACCTCATATTAAATCTGGTGATTGCTTTTACTACACCAGTGGTGCAGTGTTAGATACGCCAGTAGGTACAATGCAAGGCCACTATGAAATGCAACGAGAAGATGGAGAACAGTTTGACGCACCTATCAAGGTCTTTAGTTTAGCCGTTCCTAACGTACTAAATTAAAACGGTGTCTACTTATATTGTTGGTGATATTCAAGGCTGCTTTGATGGATTACAAAATCTGCTGAAAAAAGTCGAATTTTCACCTACAAAAGATCACTTGATCGCCGTTGGTGATTTGATCGGTCGCGGCACTCAAGCACTTGAAACCCTTGATTATTTGTATTCCTTAGAAGATAATTTTGATACTGTTTTAGGAAATCATGATCTCAATTTAATGGCCATATACGCAGGTATTCGTAAAGCGAAACCCGGCGATAATCTAGATGTTTTGCTTACTAGCTCGAATATCAAAAATCACATTAACTGGCTAAGAGGCAAACCGCTAGCACTGATGGCCGGCCCAAAAACGCTTGTCACTCATGCAGGTCTTTATCCCGAATGGTCGGTTAAAAAAGCGCTTAAACTCAGCATTGAGGTCAGTGAACAACTGCAGGGTAAAGATTGGAAAAAGGTTTTAGCCAATATGTACGGCAATCAACCTGCAGCTTGGCAGAAAACTTTACTGGGAGATCAGAGATTGCGTTTCATTGTTAACGCCATGACTCGTATGCGTTTTATTGAAAAAAAGGGGAACCTTGATTTCAACTGCAAAATTTCCCCGGATTTAGCTCCTGAGAATCTCACACCTTGGTTTAATGTTGATAACAAAAAACTGAAAACAGATGAAAGAGTTATTTTTGGTCATTGGGCTTCCTTAAATGGAAACACAAATTTAAGCCAGTTCTGTGCTTTAGATACGGGTTATGTGTGGGGACAAACAATGACGATGCTGAACCTATCGACTAATGAAATTTATACGGTAAATCATCAAGATTAATTAATGGCAGTCGATAGTTGATTATATATCTAAATACGCACACTATAATTATCTTCTTTGTCAGTTATAGTATCAAAACATTATTGGCTTGTTAGATTAGTCATTTTATAAAAAGTATAAAGTCAGTCTTGAAACTGCCAACATAATTTAGGGCCATTCTATGAAAATCACAGTAGCTAAGCGCGTCGTGGGTGGGTTTGCAATTATTACACTGCTGCTAGTCATATTAGGGGTAGTAGCGGTGTCCTTTTTATCTAGCATAGACAGTGCAACTGAAGAGGTGAATACGTTAGCGCTTCCAACAGTCAGCGGAAGTAGTCAATTAAAAGTATCGTTTTTGAACATGGGCCGTCTCAGCACTGAAGCCTATTACGAAGACACTCTTGATGGATTGAAAAACAAAAAAATAGCATTCGAAACTAGCCAAAGTAATTTTAATAGTGAATTACGTATCCTCACTAGTGTGGTCAGCAAAGAGCCGGACTTAAGAGCCTCTCTAATCGAAACAGAAAATATTTATCGGCAATATATAGAAAATATTAATACGTTACTTGATAGTAAAAAAGCAGACCTAGAATTTGGCAATAAAGTATTAAATGTATTAGGTGATATTGAAGATAATGCGGATGATAGTTCAACTTTGATTGTGGATTTTGCAGATTTAAGAAAGGTGCAAAACAATGACCAACTTTTAAGAGCTGTAAAAATAGCTAATGGACTTGAATCCAACCTCACTTCGTTATTAACAGTGGGTGCTGAATATGTTAAAACTCAAACCTTAGTCAGAGCCGACACTATAGGAAATGAAGTTAAATTAGTAGTCGAGCAAATTAAAGATAAAACGAATCAAATTCAGACCACTGCAGGGGATAGAGATGACAGTGGCACGTTAAGTGAACTATATGAATTGATTGAAGAAGTCACCGATTCTATTTCTTCGCCTAACGGTTTAATTCAATCACAAATTAAGCGTTTGAATAGTCGAAAGCAGGCTGATACGACATATAAAGCCTCAGAGCAGAATATTAAAAATGCCATTCAAAAACTCAACGATTTATTAATACTAGCTGACTCTAAAGCAAAAGATGCCAAGAAGGATGTCGCTGACTCAGTTACAACAAGTAAAACGGTCACAATAGTTATTGGTATAGTGTCCGTACTCATCGCCGCAGGCATTGCTTATGGAACTGTAATGGCCATAATCAAACCATTACAAAAAGTGAATGAAATACTCCAAGTTGTATCCACTGGTGACCTGACTCGAAGATTAGATGATTCTGCGAAAGATGAGTTTGGCGATTTAGCAAAAAACTGTAATAACTTAATCGATAGCTTAAAAGCATTGATTACTGGTATTAGCTCTCGAGCAGCACAATTAGCGGCTGCAGCTGAGCAAACATCTGCGGTTACAGCACAAACTACTCACTCTATTCAAAACCAAAAATCACAAGTCGCACAAGTTGCAGCAGCAACAACTGAGATGCACAGTACGTCGCAAGTAGTGACAAAAAGTGCAGAAGATACTTTGAGTCAAATAAAACATGCGGACTCTGAAGCAGAAAAAGTTAAGGTTATTTCTGAAGAAAACAAAAGAACTATATTGGTACTAGCTAGAGACGTGGAAGAAGCGGCGCAAGTAATCAACAAATTACATCAAGACAGTGCCAGCATTGGCGGTATATTAGATGTCATTAGAGGTGTTGCAGATCAGACTAATCTATTAGCGTTAAACGCAGCTATCGAAGCCGCCAGAGCAGGTGAACAAGGACGCGGCTTTGCAGTCGTAGCTGATGAGGTCAGAACATTGGCAAGTCGTACGCAAAAATCCACACAAGAAATTAACTCGATGATTGAAGTTTTACAAGCTGGTGCAGAAAAAGCGGTAAATGTCATGAATCAAGGCAAAGAGCAAACAACAATTTGTGTAGAACAAACTGAAAAAGCAACAATAGCATTAGAATCTATTACTGATGCAGTGCATAAAGCTTACGATGTAAGTAGTCAAATTGCACAATCTGCACGTGAACAAAATGTTGTGTCACTAGAAATTAGTGAAAAGCTTGAAAATATCGTGAATATTGCTGAGGAAACCACGATCGGAGCGAATCAGACGTCTGAGTCTAGCCACGAAGTAGCCAAGCTTGCTGAGGAATTACAAAGCTCAGTGCAACAGTTTAGAGTTAGTTAGTTAATTTATTGTCCAAGCTAGGAGCAATGAGCTTTCTAGAGAACATTCGGAAACCGGCTTAAGCCGGTTTTTTTTAGCATTTCCAGAGCTAAATTATAATGCAAAAAACATGCTGCGCTTACTGACAGTTAGCTTGACTGTTAATTGGCACTTTTATCGCAAATTGCTTTGTATGCTATTGTTATTGCGATTAGTTAATCTATTCGGATACACTGTTCTTTAAGTTTTGTTTAGGAAATGAACCATTAACTACTTTTCTACCACTGCCACAGCTAAGCGCCTTTGTCTTGAACCTAAGGCACTTTTCGCTAAACTTCAAGAAGTTAACTATATTGTGCGTCAATCCGATAAATGGGCCTTGACTGCAAAGGGTAAGTTGGCAGGTGGAAGGATTAAAGCCTCTATAAAATTGGGAAATTATATTGAGTGGCCAGGAAACTTTGATGTCACTCAATTACCTGCGCATCAAAGTCCTGACATCTTAGTTGAACTGATTAGTTCAACTAAGATGGGCAAAGAATTGGGCCTCACAGCAAACAAATTAAATTATATCTTTTCAGAACTTGGGTGGGTTAATAAGAGTTTAAAAGGTTGGGTCGTCACTGAACAAGGGCTTAAACAAGGTGCAATTCAAAGTGAAGATACTCGTTCAGGCGTGCCTTATGTCAAGTGGCCAGAAACCATAACCAAGTCTAGGTTGTTGCTTGGCTCCATAAATGATGCTGACGGTACGAATATCCCACCATTTTTTCTGGCAGACAGTACTAAGAACACATCAACTGCAATAATGTTTACAAAAAAAATGGATACTCAACACAGGGCGACTGACGGGCACTATGTTCACTCTAAAGCTGAGATGTTAATTGATAACTGGCTGTATATGGCTCAAATAGTGCACGCTTATGAGCGTAAGTTACCTATTGAAGAAAATATTTTTTGTGACTTTTATATCCCAACTGGCAAAGTCTATATTGAGTATTGGGGATATAGTAGTGATCTTAAATATCTGGCTCGCAAAGATAAAAAATTAGCAGTCTACGAAAAATACGGATTAAAACTCATACAATTAGATGATGCTGATGTGCAAAATTTAGATCATATTTTGCCGCGGTTGCTGTTGAAATTTGGGGTGCAAGCTTATTAATTATCGAGTCTTAATACTTTGAAGTCAGCTATCTAACTACCAAACAATGCTTAACTACCAAACACTGCTTAACTACTAAACACTGCTTAACTACTAAACACTGCTTAAATGCACCTAGACCCACCCAAGACTTTTATCTCCTCAATGTCCAGATAACTTTATTTTGGCACCTAACAAATAATGTTAAAATGCCATTAAATTAGTTTTCTTGTATTGTTAACGTAGACTTGAATAATCGTCTTTGTCACATTTCGCTTTACATAAAATTATAAACTTTGGTTTATCTTCTTACTAAGATTATCAATAACATCTTGAACTCCGTAGCTGTTTTCACTGGGTTTTATGCCCTTGCCCATGCGTATTTCTAAAATACTGTGGACTTCTTTGCGGTCATTATTGATGCCAGAATTAATGTTTACCCCCACTGCAGTGGATGGACGACTACGGGTTTCACAGGTCAATAATCCACAATTTTTTTCCATCTGACGTGTTTGCGAAAAACCGATAGACGATCTAGTTTGTTGTTTTTCTGATTCCACAAATGTTTCTTTGCTGGTCACTACAAACCAGTCGTAACCTTGCTGCTCAGTCAATTCGGCAGAACGCAACAGTGCATAGTCTGATGCATCTGCCACTAATTTCGAGTGACTTTTGAACTGCACTCGGTAACGGTCTTCGGTTATTTTTTGCTCACTGTAACCCACAGAGCCATTTGTTGCCGAACGGTAATCAGGCTTTGAAGCACAGCCTGATACTGAAAATAAAAAGGTAAGTGTTACCATCGTCATTAAATATTTCATAATTCACCTCTATTTTGATCTTCAAATTGCCATTTATAATTGATTGCTTGTTGTTCTTGGTCGCGATCAAAAGCCGAACCACTGATCATTGTATCTATCACTGCTTCCAACTGTTGGTTTCTTGAGGCTGTTTGATAATCGCCCGTGATGGTTTCGCCTTGCTCGGCATGTTGGGTTTCAAGTTGCCAACCACTGGTTCGTTTACAGGCAATGTTGGTAGTGCGACGATCAACGTTGGTTACTTGGTACTGGCGACACAGTTGTTTTTGCTGATTAGCAAAACTCAACTGAACTTTTATCGTTCTCCCATCAGCGAGGTAAGACGTTTCTCCACTTAATTCAGTATCTAACACTGCCGCAATGTTGTTGGAAAAATTGGGGATCGAAGCTTGCTGTGACAAATTCAACATAGTGATACTTGCCACCAGTGCAATACCTGCTGCCATGGCATAAGGTGCTTTTATATCAGCAGTCCATTTTTTCCATGCTGAAATATGCACTACATTATTTAACGTCTTGCTAGTGTTGACCATGCCGTCCAGTTGTTGTGCTAGTGTGACCATTTTATGTGACACCTCAGTCTGGTCAATTTGCTGAGCGTGTTCTAACACCCACTGGTCAACTTGAGCTAATTCAGCCATACGCATAACCAGATTATCATCCGTTTCGAGGGCTAATCGAACTCGTTCCATGTCTTCTAACGGTAATTCTGCATCTAAAAATCCACTTAACATATCATCGTTAATGTTCATGCGTTTTCCTCTGACTCTTGTGGCCTGACCAAGTTCAACAAAGAGTTTCTAGCTCTAGATAAGCGACTCATGACGGTACCAATTGGAATTTCCAAAATTGTAGCCACGTCTTTGTAAGCCATACCCTGCAGGGCAACCAGCGATAAAATTGAACGCTGGTCATGAGGCAAGGTGTTCATCGCAATATTGACTGTCATCAGCAATTCTTGTGACTCATACTGATCTTGCTGTTCTACTGCTGCCTGCTCTTGTAATTCTGGGGCTTGCGTTGCGTTTTGCCTGACTTTACGTGAACGATATTCATCTATCCATACATTGCGACACACTTTAAACGCCCATTTAAGGATTTCTACGTCATCAGGTAATCCTTTTGTTAATATTTTTTCAAATGTGGCTTGCACTAAATCATCCGCATCCGCGTTGCTGCCAGTGAGTGAATAGGCAAAACGTCGCAACATAGGTATGATATTTTCAAACGATTCATTCATTGTTGTTACTCTTTTTTTAATTCCCATTTACAAGGATGACGAATGGGCCTGATTTTTATTCCAAGAATAGTGAAATTTATTTATTGCTGAAACGTTTACTGTTTATATTTACTATTTTAGTTCGAGGATTACATGACACTACATAGAGTCGCCCTAGCCAGTCTGTTAGTTTTCAGCCACACGACATCCGCACAAATTGTGAATACCGATACACTGGTAAAACAAGTTGGTCAGCTGCAACGCACCACGCAGCAAGTGGAAAGTCGTCTTGGTCAATCTATAAGTGCTCCTCCATTTTCCTTAAGTACATTACCGCCAATATCAGAGCTAGTCACTGAACCGCTTGCTAAGCTGCCTAAATTTCTCCCCATTGGCCCAGATCTAAGCAACCCAATTCTAGTGGACGTCGAAGTAGAAGACGGTTTCAGAGCAGTTGAAAACCAATGGATAGTATTGGCAGACCCACACAGTAAACAAGTTTTGATCAGGCTGGGCGCCAATATTGAATCAAGCCAATACTACGCTGGTCTAGGCCTGACCTTATTACGCTTCACGGTACCAGTCTTATTAAATACTAAACAAGCTTTAGCAAAACACTTACCTACTGACACCTTCGCAACCCTGGATCGCAATCACATATACCAAGTACAAAGTCGGCAAAGCCTCCCCATAGATAGCCATACACGTCCAGATATCAAGCTAAACAACAGTCACATGTGTGAGACATTATTACGCATTGGCATGATAGACAGTGCCATAGATAAAACACACCGAGCATTTTCTAAGGCCAACATAAAGGTAAAATCTTTTTTAGCCAACAACCTATCTTCTCCCTCCTTACATGGAAGCGCGGTGGCTAGCGTGCTAATTGGAAATACCGCTGCACTCACACCTTTACTTCCAAAAGCGGTACTTTATTCAGCAGAGGTTTTTTACCGTCAGTCTGAATTTACTCAAGGCGCCACTTTAAGTGCGATGATTGAAGCCTTAAATTGGATGCTTGAGCAGGATGTTGAAGTAATTAATATGAGCTTAGCTGGACCTGATAATCGTATCCTTGAACGCGTGATAAGCGTCGCCACTAGTAAAGGCGCTTTTATTGTTGCTGCAGCTGGGAATGAAGGTCCAGCCGCCACTACAGTTTATCCTGCTGGTTATGAAAACGTCATCGCGGTAAGTGCCTTTGATCAACAACATCGAGCATACCGCTGGTCTAATCGTGGTGACTATATAGATTATTCAGCATTAGGTGTGAACGTATTAAGCGCACAACCTCGACAAGGTTTAGGTAAAGAGTCTGGAACCTCTATGGCAGCCCCTGTGGTTTCGGCAGCACTTGTCTGTTTGTTGGCTGAGCACAAAAAACATAACAAACTTAATAGGGTCACCGTTTTAACCAACCTTTCTGACCGAGCTATAGACCTTGGTCCCAAAGGAAGAGATCCTATTTTTGGTAGAGGTGGCATTGAAAGAAATTAGCCTTATGTTGAAAGTACTTTTTAAAACTGCATTTAAAAACTGCATCTAAAAGTGCATCTAAAAAGTGTACTTTAAACCAACACTGGCCGTAGTCTGCTGATAGGTTTGGCTTTCGAGTTGGCTATTAAAATCGCCATGTTCCAACTCTGTCATCACTGAAAGATTATCTAAAAGATGTAGGTCCCAGTTAGCTTCTATTACCTGCCTATTCTCATCTCTTTCAATTATACCCTCGGCCGGTAGGGTCTCCACTTCAATACTTTGGTAGTCGTTACGTTGAAAACGCAAGCCAACACCCGCTTTAGAATTAAAGCCAAACACTCTGAACTTATGAGTAATTTTAGTCTGAATTCCCATCCCAGAATAGGTGAATTGGTTATCCTGCGTATCTTCTTTTTCGGCAGTTAAGCCAAGCATTAGCATAGTATTAGCACTGTTTATGAAGTGAAATATGTCAAAGGATACCCCCAACCCAATCGCATCACGATCAGATAATTTAGCAAAATATTTATTTTTTGTTTTAACACTGGTACGTAAATACGTTTCGGGCTGTACAAAGTGTCCTAAGTAAAAACTTACTTGTTGAAAATTTAGAAACGTTTCTCCTGCTAGAGAAGCAGAAGCACCGTCGATACGTAACCCAATTTCGCTGCGGTTAAACTTGTAACTGCCATCTATGTTGAGCTGATGTAAGGCTAAATCATACTGTGAATATTCATAGTATGTTTTTTGATTATAGGCATAACTAGAGGACAACTTTGTTTTATCAGTTAATTGCCATTTGCCCTTAACTGCCCCATTAAATTCATAGCCATCATCACTTTGTGAAGACACTTCATCCAACTCATCGACACTCAAAGCAGAATTAAATATAAGCCCCCAACCGACTTCACCATCGAGTTTAAAGCTGGATTGAGTTGTTGCTAATGTTAGCGAACTTGTTGTTAAAGCAAGAACGCATAGCATATTTCTAAAAAATAATTTCATCTTAAGCACTCATAGGTATAAAAGAAAACCGGCACTGCGCCGGCATATGATTGATATTTAGTCAGTTTAAATACCCAAATCTAAGTCACTGTTGATAGTGTTAGCCACTTCAGTTGCTGTTGCATTGGCAACTACGGCATTCATTTGCTCAGTCACTAATGTATCAATTTGACTATTCATCGTTTGCACCATTGAGCTCTCAGCATTACTCTTAATACCATCTGTAATGCTGTTAGTAATACTGTTTGTAATGCTGTTTGTAATACTATTTGTAATACTATTTGCAACAGCAGTATTAGCTGACTGATTGATAATCTGAGAGGCTTGTGACGCAAGCTCCAAGCTTGCCAGTTGCTCTACATTTGCGGATAGGCTGTTGCCAATGTTGGCTGTGTTATCAAAGGCAACAGCATTACTAAGCTCAGGTACATCAAGCATCACGATCGGCGTTGTTTGTTGCACTACCTGAAAATCATTCATTGATTCTGATGGTTCCGATGGCTCCAATGATTCTGCTGATTCTGCTGATTCTGCTGATTCTGCATTAAACGTTGAAGGTAATTGAAGCTGCGATACAGTAGACAAATTGTTTGCAGTAATCACAGATGTTGATTGGGTTGCCGTACTGCTGAGACTCAACAAGCTATTCGACGCTAAATCAGTATTTAGCTCGCCTAACTGAGTACTCGCCTCTTCATAACTTTCATCCGTTGCTGATGCAATTTGCTGTTGTTCAGCGCTGCTATCAGTGTTTGCCTGGGCATTCGTATTTCCCTGGGCGTCGTTATTGCTTTGCGCCGATGAATCAGGTCCTGTCACAGGATTAGTTCTGGCTTGGCCAGTATCTGTTTGCTGTGAAACTGAAGTTTGGTTGGCGAACTGAAAATCTTGACTCACTTGTATGTCGGCTGCAAAAGCTATGCTGCTATAATGAACCACACCCGCCATTACCATGAGGTTTACAATTTTATTTAGCTTAATCATCTTCGTTTCCTGTAGTTTTATGTAAGTGACACAGGG
>NZ_CAJXPA010000071.1 GCF_913058035.1 uncultured Paraglaciecola sp.
ACTAAATTACTAAATAACCTGACCCTAAGGTCAACTTAACGCAGATGACTACAGTGCCAATAGCAGTTACACCAATATTTATAATTCAATCCAGGAAGATTAAAATGAATAAAAAAGCCTTTAAATTAAAGTCCTTAGCAGTTGCAGTAGCCGTATCTAATTTAGCGGCACTATCTGCCAATGCTGAGGACCGAGCTATAGAGCAAATTGTAGTAACGGCTGAAAAACGTAACGAAAGTTTACAAGATCTATCGCAAGCAGTCACCGCTCTTACCGCAAAGGATCTAGACAACAAGTATATATCCTCTTTTGTCGACTTGAGTGCCATCGCCCCGGGTGTCACTGTGGCGAAAAATGAAGGCTTTAAAACAATTATTTCTATTCGTGGCGTAGGTAATGAAGCGAATCAAAATGCAACCGCAAACCCATCCGTCTCTTATCATATGGACGGAATATATATTGCATCGCCTTATGCGCTTCAGACAGATTTTATCGACATTGAGCGCATAGAGATTTTGCGTGGACCACAAGGCACATTGTTTGGACAAAATTCCACAGGTGGCGCCATTAATGTGATCAGTGCGCAACCCAACTTTGAAGAATTCGTTGGAAAAGCTGATCTAAGTCTAGGCACTGATAATTTACGTAAAGTCCGTGCTACCGTCAATGTGCCTATTAATGATGACTTGGCCATGCGAACTTCTTTTAGCAAAGTAAAGCAAGATGGATACACCCAAAACGTCTACAACGGGCCAAATGCTCTAGACCCAACTGAAACATTTGTTGGTAAAGACATGGATAATATCGATAACTTGTCTATGCGCACAGATTGGATGTGGAAGCCAAGCGATACATTAAACCTTCGGTTTTTAGCTCAGTATTTTAGCGGTGAGTCCAATGGAGCAGGTATCAAAGGTATTGATGACCCAACTCCTGGTGCGCGAAATTTGTCACAAGATACTGACTCGTTGTATGAGCTAGAATCGCAAGTGTACGGATTAATAGCAGAATGGGATGCAGGTTTTGCAGTTATAAAATCTTTGAGCAGCTATCAAAAAGACGACATTACTGTTGTGCGTGACAACGACCGTCATTCCTTCGATACCAACCCCGAGATTCAAATTAGTGTATTTAATCCTGAAATTAACATCCAAACTACGTTTACACAGGAGTTGAATGTTATTTCTAATGAGCCACTGTTTGGCAAGTTCGACTGGATTGTTGGTGCATTTTATCTTGATACTGATATTGAAATCACTATCCGTGAAGAACTTGATGTAGGACGTGATGGTGTGCTTGATGGTTACATTCCGGAATTTCCAGCAGTATTTGGCGGCGACCGAGGCTTTATTTCTGACTCTAACCCACAGCGCGAATCTTTATCATTTTACGGTCAAACAACGTATCCGATGTCACAAACACTACGTTTAATCACTGGGCTTCGATACACAAAAGATGAAGTAAAAAGTACTGTATCTAACTTTTTTGATCCCACATCCTCATTTATTAATCCCAAAACCGAAGACCTTACCGGCCGAATTGCCATCGAGTGGGATGCCGGTGATGACACCATGACCTATGCTTCATACACGCGGGGTTTGAAGCCAGGTGGCAGCAACTTAACTTTTTCAGAGGGTGATGAGGCACTAGTGCGTGCCGCTTTTGAAGACGAAACTATCGATGCTTATGAGATAGGGCTTAAAACAGAGTTTATGAATAGCAGAGTGCGAACCAACGTCGCAGCCTTTTATTATGATTACACCAACTTACAATTTCAAGCCTCTGACTTTAACGAGTTTGGTAGTGGTGTATCAAATATTCCAGAATCTGAAATCTATGGTGTTGAGCTAGAAATGACTGCACTAATTGGTGACAGATTTAGCCTGGATGTAAAACTGGCTAGTATGGAGTCTGAAGTCTCTGCAGATTATTTAGCCTTGGACAACCGACTACTGGTTGAAGATGTGCTACTTGCCGATGGTGTCACTCCAGCCAAAGAAGAAATTCATGGTGCCAATCGAGATGTAGCCAGATTTCTGCAAAACTTAAATGGTAATGAGTTGGCAAAAACGCCAGGGTTAACGGCTGATATTAGTTTAGTATTCGAAGAGCAAATGAAAGACGGCGGCTATATCGGTGCCAGTTTACAATATACCTACCGTGGTGAGTTCGAGCAGCGGGTATTCAACAACGCAGAAGTGGACACCGTTGACTCATACGACTTAATCAATTTCACCCTATCTTATGACAATTCTGACGAGGTATGGGGAGTCGACTTAATAGCCTATAACGTGTTTGACGAGGATGGAATTAACTCAGCTATGACCGACGTATTCGGCGTTAACGAGACTGGTTTTCAATTCGTGGCACCCCGTCAATTGATGGCTCGTTTAAGATATAATTTCTAGAAACTATTAACGTTACAATAGCGTCAAAACTTTATGCCCAGTTTTTTACTGGGCTTTTTTAGTAGTCTATTTGCGTTGAAAGTTATAACTTACTGATGCAACGACAGCATTAATCAAGTATTGATACTAAAAAAATAATTTTTGGAACTGCGACATTTTTAAGCAGATGTCCATTACATAACATTAAAATAGGGATAGGGTGCATGAGCAGTAAAACACCGTCAGAACTGATATATCGACTCGATGACAAACCACCCATTTTAGAATCCTTCTTTGCAGCGATACAGCATCTGCTCGCCTCTTTTGTTGGTATTGTCACGCCTACACTTATTATCGGTAGCGTTCTGGGACTACAAGAACAATTGCCTTACCTTATCTCCATGGCTTTAATCGCATCAGGAATAGGCACATTTGTGCAAGCCTATAAACCCTTTGGGATCGGCGCAGGCATGCTCTGTGTACAAGGTACCAGTTTTGCCTTTTTAGGGGCTATATTAAGTGCTGGGTTTATGGCTCGTGATGCCGGAGGCGGACCAGAAGAAATCATCGCGTTAATAACCAGCCTGTGCTTTGTTGGATCGTTTGTGCAAATAGGCCTCAGCCAGTTTATTCCGCGGCTACGGAAAATAGTCACACCGCTGGTGACAGGTATCGTGATCACTAGTATTGGAATTAGCCTAATCAAAGTGGGCATGACTGACTTAGCCGGTGGACTCAATAACCCAGATTTTGGTAGTCCAGCTAATTTGATGCTTGGCTTTTTTGTGATTGCTGTGATCGTATTGATGAATATATCCAGCAACAACTGGGTTCGCCTGTCTTCAATTGTGGTCGGACTTGTTGCAGGTTTTGGAGTCGCAGCACTAACAGGTATGCTAACACCTAGTGATTTATTACCATCGGCAGCAATCAGTGTGCCTATCCCCTTCAAGTATGGCTTCAACTTTGAACTAGCGGCTTTTATTCCATTAGCCGTTATCTATATTATCAGCTCGGTAGAAACAACCGGTGATATTACTGCCAACTGCGTTATTTCTGGTCAGCCCATCGCTGGGGAAAGCTATATTCAGCGAATTAAGAGTGGAGTATTGGGAGACGGGATCAATTCAATGATCGCTGCAGTGTTAAATTCATTTCCTAATACCACCTTCAGCCAGAACACTGGCGTTATTCAGCTCACAGGCATCGCCAGTAGGCATATCGGCATGTATATCGCTGGTATATTAGTGTTTATTGGCCTTTTTCAAGGTGTAGGAGATATTTTGCAGCAAATCCCAAAACCCGTTCTGGGAGGCGCAACACTGGTCATGTTTGGTACGGTTGCAGCGGCAGGTATCAAGATATTGGCCTCAGAATACATCGATCGTCGCAAGATGATTATTATTGCGGTTTCCCTCGGTCTTGGCTTAGGCTTAGCGCTGGTACCTGATATATTCGCAAAAACCCCTGATCTAATACAAAACATTTTCAGCTCAGCCGCCGCCACTGCTGGGCTTACAGCAATGTTACTGAGCTTGATTTTACCGGAGCTAAAAGAACAAGAATGATACAAGTTTTAGGGATAGTCTTATAATTTTATACTCATTAGTCAGAGATAACTGGTTTTATGGATCGTAGAATTAAACATTTAATCGCCGACGGACGTTGCAGTTAGACGCGGTATCAATAGTTGGCTCAAGGCGCTATAGATGATGGAGCAAGGTAATAACAAGCCCCTGACTCAAACAAAATGCCATTAATACAGCCCGTTACAAAGCAGTTTGCTCCAGGCCAACTCCGAAATATGACTCTGTAACAATAGCTAAGGCTTTTAAAACATGCGCTTGCTCACAAAATTGAGAAATATAGCACATATGGCATCCAGTATGTCAGAACGACAATGACGTGATTTAACCTGAAACCATACTTAAAACCAACGTTGAATGTGCCCAGCAGTTACATATCATCTCTTATTCAATAGACGATTCACGTGCGGAGGCTAATAGGGGCGAGCGTCGGTAAAATTGATGCCTGACATATTAGTTTTAAAAATAAATCCATACCAAACTGACATGTTTTAATAGTGTGACTAAGACCCTAATGAATACACCCATCGTAGATCTTATTAAATAATGCTGAATATTTGATTCAGTCGCGGTCGGGTTAATATTAAATAGGAAGAATGTTTAGTGTTTAGTGTTAACTATCAACATTAATCAGATTTGGAATTAATCCTGAAAACACTACCTTTCTCCTCAGATCTCGAGATGAGGTCTTATCGAGTTCTAATCTTAAAATAACCTTTTTTTTATTATCATTTCACTCACCAATTGTGAGTAGCGACACAATAAATGTTTAAAAAAGTATTACCTCGCCGACGTCTAAAAATTAAGACCCGTTGATTAGAGCAAGTACTTGGTTTATTGTTCTAAGAACATGTTTTATTTACAAGCTATATCATTAGCAAAATATAACGCTGTAAAAAAATTAACAAAATATAATAATTATAAATTCTGGAAATCATGAAATATTTCAAACCTTTAATACCTTTTTTATTAGGCTGCATAGTTTTATTCATCAGTAACAACTTTTTTGAATTCACTTTAATTAATGGTCTATCGCAGTTATTACTATTTATATTGGTGGTAAATATTCCTGCAAAGTTAACCGGTAGAATGTCTTACGTAGATATTGGTTGGCCGTTGGGTTTAGCTTTAATTGGCCTTCTAGTTCTGGTTTACGGTCAGGGCGCAGATACTAAAAAATGGCTAGCGGCTATTTTATTTTTATTTATGGGGCTGCGTATGGGTCTGATGGCGCTTCTGTATTTAACCAAAGGAGCGTTTAAACGAGAGCTACCCCGATACCAATATCAGAAACTACGCTGGGATAAAGAAGGTAAAGCCAATGTTAATTTGGCTATGCAAGTAGAGATTTTAGTTCAAGCCTTTGCAAATATGAGTTTTCTAGCCATGCCTGCTTTATTAATTGCGTGGAACCCAAACTCTACCTTTCATTGGCTAGAGATCCTGGGTATTGGTCTTTGGCTGTTAAGTTATGGCTTAGAAAGTCTTGCCGATAAACAAAAAAATAGCTTTATTAGTATGAATGTAAAAGCAGGAGATAGGCGCGCATTATGCAATGTGGGTCTTTGGCGCTTTAGCAGACATCCGAATTACTTTTTTGAATGGATGGTTTGGAACTCATTAGTCGTGATTGCGCTGCCATCAGTCATGGCGCTTTGGAGTACAGAGCCTTTAGTCATAATGTTAGGTTTGGTGGGTGTTTTATTGATGGCATCACGAGTAATGTTTACCACATTAGTCTATTACACTGGCGCTGTTCCTGCTGAATACTATTCAGTACAAAAACGCCCTGAATACAAAGAATATCAACGTACTACCAGTATGTTTTTCCCAAAAAAACCCAAGTTCTAGCATATCAAGTTTAAGTGCATCAGTATAAAAATAGAGCGGGAGCGAAGTGGGCTATTCTTTAATTAAATTGAGACTACAAAATAATCATCAATCAATAACATCAGCTCGTTTGATTTACCTTCAGCTCAGGTGATATACGGAGCATATATTGCCTTTTGCTTTTATATCCGTTGACTAAATTTGTACACAAAAATCATTTGAGATAAAAAGACAAAACCTGACCTCCATGGCTCATGGTTTGGTGACACTGTGGTTTACATTTTGTAAACCGCCTCTTTTGTAGATTTATGTTTTCTTTATGTTTTTTCTAAATAATTAATCTAAATCATATTAGTCAGACCCACTATTAATAAGTACAAACACTAATGCCACATTCCATGTAATGATTAGATACTTAGTCTAATCTATTGAAAAATGTCCATTAAAAAAGAGCGGTTTGTACATTGCCGTCAATAATTTACAAACACCCAATTAAACTTCTAGTGAATTGCGAATCGCCGTAAGCTAATTTTTGTCTTGCTAATTTATTGGTCAAGCATGGCCTGAATTTCGCTGATAAATGCAAAACGCTGTTGATTGAGTTCTTGATCTGTTGCGCCTAACCAATTGCCATTGAGGGCGATCACTAATTGTCTTGCTGGGTCAATAAAGATGGTTTGTCCAAATATACCGCGCGCAGTAAAAGTGCCATCGTCAAAAGTCCACCATTGATATCCATAACCAGAGCCAGGTTGACCGATATCGGCTTGCTTGCTTGTTGCTGTTTTAAACCAGCCGTCAGGGAGTATAGATTTTCCATTTATGTTGCCGTCCTCAAGCACAAAAAGACCGTATCTTGCGAAATCACGCAAGCTAGCTTGAATACAGCAGCCAGAAATTTCCTTGCCATCAGGACCCAATAACCAGCTAGCTTGATCAGCCATGCCGAAGGGCTGCCAAATTTTTTCGCCAAGGTATTGTGCAATAGACTGACCTGTTGCCGCCTCAACCAATATGCCAATCAAATTTGTTTCGCCAGTAGAATATAACCACTGCTCGCCCGCTGGATGGGCTCGGGATAAAGTGCGCATGTAACTTACAATGGTGGGTAAACCATCGGTCGCAATGTGATTATTAAAACGGGCCACATCTGACTGAGGATCGGTATAGCTTTCATTCCAATCTACCCCAGACGTCATTGTCAGTAACTGCGAAATCGTTACGCTATCATACACAGAGCCTTTGAGACCCTTGATATAGTCAGACACATTATCATCGAGACTTTTAATATCGCCATCTTTCAGTGCGATCCCCACAAGGGAAGAAGTAAAGGATTTTGCAACCGAGAAGCTAGTCCATCTCTTATCAGGGGAATGGCCCAAGCCATAGCGTTCGAAGCGAATATTGCCCTTGTGTAAAACCAACATCCCAGCAAGGCTTTGCGTTTCAAAAAAAGTGTTTATGTTAGTAGTAAAGTCTAGTGGTTCGCCAAGTGATAATGCGCGTTTGTTGGAGCTTGGTTGTATTTCTTTAGACTTTACCAAAACTGAAATTTTGTCCATCATTTTGAAGCCTGCATCACGCTGGCTTTGACTCCAAAAAAGAATGTTGGTATCTGTGGGCGGATCGGCCAGCAGTGCTCGCCAATCAGGACCCATTGACCACAAGCTAATACCAGAGATTGCGAAAACAGCCACTAACACGATGCAGCCCCACTTTATTCCTGCTTTCATTTACGTATTCCTATCTAAGTATTAATCTTTAGCTAACTTAACCGCAGGTCTTTAAGCTACCAGTTCAGCAGGAAAATATAAAGAAGGCACTCGTTTTAAAAAGCAGCAAAAAAATAGCGAAGAATTAGCTAAGGTGTAGCAAGGTAATAGCTAAGTGGTAACTAAGTAGTAGCAAAGAATCATTCATCAGTTCAGCATCAAGGTATTCAAACAGCTACAAACGTTATGCTCTAACTCAGTCACGTAAACCTAACGACTTTAATTGATACCAATATAAGAGTTCAATATAAGAGTCAGGGTCAATTTAAATAGCTTGATTAACCTCAATTCATAGTTCACTTACTCAAAAATTCGACTTGCCCCTACTTTATATTTTGTAAAACATCTAAACCACCTTGGTCACTATGGTATTGTAGTTTCACTGACAACACCTTCACTCTCCCCAATATTCCAAGCATTATGAGCCAAACATTCATATTACGAAATTACCAAACTCAAGCTGTTAATGCGGCTTTAGAACATTTTCGTAATAGTGATGATCCAGCGGTGATTGTGTTGCCTACCGGTGCAGGTAAAAGTTTAGTGATTGCTGAGTTGAGTCGATTGGCAAAAGGGCGTGTCATTTGCCTTGCACATGTAAAAGAGTTAGTAGAGCAAAATCACTCAAAATTTCTTGCTACGGGTTCGCCAGCAGGTGTTTTTTCGGCTGGATTGGGCCAAAAAAATAGCACAGCAAAAACGACTTTTGCAAGCATTCAGTCACTGTCTGCTAGCCTAGACTCTTTCCGATCCCCTGCCAGCCTGATTATTATTGATGAGTGTCATCGAGTGGGCATAGATGACAGCGGTCAATACAATAAAACGCTAACGCATTTTCGCACGCTTAATCCTAGCGTAAAAATTCTTGGTTTAACCGCTACACCCTATCGATTGGGCAGCGGCTGGATTTATCAACATCATTACCATGGTTATACAAGACCATGCATGACTTCTTTTTTTAAAAAATGTATTTTCGAACTACCACTCCAGCACATGGTAAAAGACGGGTATTTAACACCACCTATTCACTATGATGCAGCCATTGCACATTATGACTTTAGTTTGCTGACACAAAGCTTGGACGGTGAACAAGACACTGATGATATTGCCTTAAATGAACTTATTCACAAACATCCACGAGTGACCAAAGCGGTTACCGAGCAAATTTTACAGCTTAGCCAAAACCGTCAAGGCGTGATGATTTTTGCTTCAACCATAGATCACGCACAAGAAATCACTGGTTATTTACCTGCAGACCAAACAGCCTTCATTACCGGTACCACAAAAATAAAACAACGTGACGCATCAATAGCCGCGTTTAAAGCCAAAAAAATTAAGTATCTGGTCAATGTGTCTGTATTGACGACAGGCTTTGATGCGCCACATGTTGATGTTATTGCTATTTTGCGTCCCACTCAATCCATTAGCTTATTTCAACAGATTGTAGGACGTGGTTTGCGGCTGAGTCCGGGGAAAAATGATTGCTTAGTATTGGACTATACCAATAATGGTTACAACATTTTTCAACCAGAAATTGGGGAAAAAAAACCCACACAAGATTCTGTTGCTGTTCAAATCCATTGCCCTCAATGTGATTTTGCAAATGTATTTTGGGGCAGAAAAGACACAGAAGGTAATATTATTGAACATTTTGGACGTCGTTGCCATGGCTTGATTGAAGGCCCAGATAGCCCTGAAAACACAGAAGTCCCAGATGACCCCAAATACGAGACACAATGCACTTATCGTTTTCGCTTCAAATGCTGTCCTTATTGCAACCAAGAAAACGATATCGCCGCCAGACAATGCCAGCATTGCTCAGAGAAGTTAATTGACCCCGATGATTTATTAAGAAGTGCGTTAAATTTAAAAAATAATAAAGTACTGCGTTGTGCTGCCATTACGCCAGAGATTATCTGGGCGGACAAGTGTTTAAAGGTCACCTACCACGACGAAGACGGCCTCACGTTATCGGAAACCTTCCGCTTTAATTACAAAAATTCGAGACAAGCATTTAACGATTTATTTGCACGAAGAATAGCTAACGCAAGTCAGTCGATTCAGTTCAACTCACTGGAAGAGTTGGAGAAGTTTTTACCTTACCTACCAGCGCCTGACTTTGTGATAGCCAAAAAGCAAAAACATCACTGGCAAGTGACCGAACGTTTATTTGATTACGAGGGTCCTTATCGAAAAGCGAATGAACTTAGCTGATAAACATAGAGGGGTAAGTTTTTCTTTTTGCCCTACCTTATAACGCAAGTAAAAGGGTCAGAGTTAGTTTAAAGCTTTCACTTCACTTTTGTTATTGTGCCAACCGAGTGGCCTGCTTCGTTTCCTTTCAATAACCCATCGCCCTGTAAACGTAAGTAAAAGTAAGTAAAAGAAAGTAAAAGGGTCAGAGTCAGTTTAAAGCTTTCACTTCACTTGTGTTCTTGCGCCAACCGACTGGCCTACTTCGTTTCCTTTCAATAACCCGTCGCCCTGTAAGACTCTCAATATCAGCAACAAAGTGTTCGTTACCTAGCGCTAACCCCTTGTTGCTCGCTTGGCGAATATCTTCCAACAACTTACCTTCTATCTGTTGTGCAAACAATCCGCGATACGCTAACTGACGCTCCTTTTCATTTATTCCAAGTCGAGTGTAAATAGAATGAGGTGTTAACAAATCACTCTTTTTACCAAAAGCATTACATTGATAGCTTGACCAAAAGTAATCGGCTGGCTCATCGACCATGGATCCCCTCACAGGGTTCAACTTGATATAACGATAAACTTGCATAAGGTAGGTTTCCTCTTGCAACAAACAGGATGTAAACCGCCCTTCCCACAATGTGCCTGTTCGTTTATAACGGCGATTAAAATAAGCCACATACATTCGACCTAGAGACTGCATCATTTGCGAAATTCCGCTGGCATTGCTTGGGGTACACAAAAGATGAACATGATTGGTCTTTAACACCCACGCATGAACACTGACTTTATATTTTTTAGAATACGTTTAAGCCAGCCAACATAAGCTTGCATATCCTGTTCACATGCAGATATCGCATGAGGATTATTCCCCGCTGGATCGATTGTTCAGGCATGCATGCACTGGAAACTCGTTTCTTTCTGGTCATTAAACCACCCTATTTTTAGTTATAAAAATAGGGTGGTTTGTTTAAATTGATTCTTGTGTCTGACACTTTTATTTACCCTTTTTATTTACAGGACCACAAATAGTCTCACGTTTATAAGCTACAATATGCCCAAACCGTGATGGTTATCATTCGTGTGAATAAATACAAAAAATATGCGGGTACTACACCTGTAACATTACGAAGCGGTAAAAAAGAATGGATGCATTGACGATGCTCATGTAACAAATTTTTACGGCAAACATTCGTTGAATGGGCACAACAATTGGTGCGCTATTCTTTTTAGGAAAAGTCTATTATTGGCAGCAATAAGCTAAAGGAAAACCACATAACACCATCATCAGAGCGTCGGCATTTAAGTGGATCAGAATATTGTTTCGGCGTTGAAAAATAAAGACACTACATAATGAATCAACGTATTTAGAAGCATTGAAACGTAACAGCTCCCCCCTAATTAAGATATGCGGTGGAAAGAAAGTTTTAGGGCTTGCGTTCCGCCTCAGGGGATGTCGTTATATTACCGTAATACAAAGACCAAATAGATAATTAGTTAGACTTGAAATTAGAATTTAAAACGTCAAGCTCTTTGAGTTTACTCTCAAGATTATCTAGCTTTCTCATAGTTACAATGGCAAAAACAAAACCAGAAATCCCCATTGACATGCCGATTATTCCAAATACAAAACCTAAGTCTTCCATGATGCAATTCCTCTATATTAATGTTAATAAGTAGTGATTGAACTCTAAACCGTTTTGGCTATATAACGCCCTTAATAAACTGCACAAGTGCGTTCGCTAAACTTGCTATGTTCGAGCCAAAAGCAACGAGTTAGGATCCGGTTGGTTGATTGTTTTAGGTGAGATTACTGCGCCGGAGTTTCCTGAAGCGCATAGCCAAAACTGAAAATATCCCACCCATAACGCCGACACTGACCATACCATTTAAACCAAACGATTTCACAGGTGGTTTACAAAGACATAGATGAACAACGAACATAGGTATTAATGCAATGGAAAATACTTTTAGCTTTACAGTGGTCTCAAATGACGAATTACAATGTGGACATACCTTTTTCCTGCCCCATTTATTAGCAGTTTTGGAAAAAAATAATATTTTCTTCTCGCAAGTTGGGCACCTAAAAAACTGTTCATTTAGTTCAAACTCATCTTAGATAGTTTCTGAATAACTTACTTTTGTCTTCTGGCGAGAGTCTAACTCGTGCTTTAGTTTATCTGTTCTATGTGGATAGACTCCTTGCTCTATGGTCTTTAAGGAATCTTCAAGATCTGCTACGGAATATTCTAAATAGTTTGGTTCCATCTATAACCGTCTCCTTGTCGTCTAACGGCTGCAAAAACAGGAAATGCTGAGCAGCAGCAAGGCTTTTCCCAATGGGCAGAGAGAATGTGGTTTATTGATTTATTAGGTTTTAAGAAAACAATCCATGTCTCCTTGCTCGCCCTTTACGTCATCGACCCACAACCCCATATTGGATACCATTTTGAGTGTTGCATGAGCAAGTCGATCCTGATAGCTCTTGACGACCTACTGGGCAAGTACTAACCTGAGATTCGCTGCTGTAATTTAGATTACAAGTCGCTCCAAATTCAACTCTCGGAAGAGCGCCATCTGACCTGTGTTTATCAGTTAAATCATAGTTTGCCTGACAACCTTGTATGCATACCAAAATAACCAAAAACAATATAATTCGTTTCAAATCCATTTTCCTATATGTGAGCTTCACAATATGAGCGCTTTATTTACGCCTTAAAATTCACCCTAACACAACGTTCAAAAAATTGGCTAAAAATAGTGGGTTAAAATTGCGAAGCAATGGCCCGCTTTTTAACCCGCGGGGTCAGGTTCGTAGAAAAATAAAAGTTTTTTATTTTTGATAAGTTAAAAAACTTGGTCCTTATGCCATAGTCTTGTGGTGATGGCTCGATAATTTCACTTATTTAAAACACCTAGTTTCAACGAACTTGACCCCGCAGGTTTCTGAAATTTTACTAGTTGTCCACCTCAGGGCGTGTTGTTACATTTTTAATGGCTCACTGTTTTTGAGAATACATTAATGACTACAACACCAGTCAAAATTAAACACATGCCTATAATTGCCGGTAAATCAGGTATCTGTTTATATATTACTGCACTTATTGATGCAATTAAGAAAATACCCATACCAGCCCATATAGCATAAGCGATACCTATAGGAACAGTTTTAAGAACTAATGATAGAAAATAAAATGCAACTACATAGCCAATGATACAAATAGTACTGAAAGTTGAATGTGAAAAACCATCCGATGCTTTTAGTGCTAAGGTCGCTACAACTTCAGCGCAAATTGCGATTGCCAAATACCAATAACCCATACTCAATCCTATGATAAAAATATAACGCCCTAAGTAGGGAATTTTATAAGTGTTTTTTAGCGAGTAAAATTCCCACTATGATGTTTTTTTAAATATCATGATCTTAACCACTGTGCAGGGGCATCTGAAGAAGAAAAACCTAATATTATAATATTGTCCTTACATTCACCGAAAGCCAAGGCAAATTCGTTTTCACTTTCCAACGCAAGCAACCAATTATCGTCCCATTTCGCTACAGCCCAAACATCTGATGATTGATATTTTGCTAAATAATTCTCAGAAAAACAGGCTAAGGTAACTTTAATCTTTTGAGGTTCAATAACACAATCCAGAATGCGTGATTTGCGATCTTCAACGTACTTTTCATAGGTATTCCCCTCTGGGTAATAACCTGGGAGCTCATCTTTAAATGAGTCTATTAACGTAACAATAGTGTCTGATTCAGTCATGACATACAACATATGGGGATTTTAGGAGCGCTTTTCAGCTAGTAAAACTCCCACAATTATAACTAATATTTTTTAGAATAGGTTTTAAGCCAACCAACATAAGCTTGCATATCCTGTTCACATGCAAATATTGCCTGACGATTACTCTCTCTGGATTAAGTGTTCAGGAACGCCTGCACTAGAAACTCGTCGCTTTCTGGCTATTAAAATAACCTATCTTTTAGTCATAAAACTAGAGTAGTTTGTTTAAATTGACTCTGACCCATTTATTTTATTTGAAAACCGTCATCTTAGTTAATTTTTGCAAAGTAATTACAAATGTCTTTTATTTGGTCTCTGGTGCTCGCCTTCAGCTGTATGCTAATTGTTTTTTTATTATTAGCACAAGTGCAACCATGGCGTGATTGAAGAGGTTTAATTGTTCATTAAAGCTTTGGTTATTTTCTGGTTTTTTATTAAAAATAGTTACTTCTAATGATTTGGCTAGCATTGCTAAGTTGTAAGCACCAATGTATGTAAGTGCTGGTAGGGCATCGTGGATAATTTTATTGATGTCTTGATAGGCATGATTTTCGATTAGAGTGGCTAGGGTATCTATTACGGGCCCTTTGTCCACAAAGTCTTGTAAAATATTGGTAAAAGTTTCTTCGTCCACAAATAACTTTTGTATGGCTTTTTGTTGATCCATGACTAAGAGCTTATCTATGCTTTGGTGTGCAACGATATTCTTCGACTGTGTTGTTGAAGGTAACGAATTAGATAAAAACGCTGGCGAACTAGTCAGTACTATTTCTGCAAGCACCTGATAAAAATACTCCGGATCTATAGGTTTATTAATGTGTGCTGTCATGCCTACAGCAGTACTTTTTTGTAAATCTATTTTCATAGCATTGGCGGTCATAGCGATAATGGGTATTCTGCAATTCAGTTCATCGCGCAGTATGGTGGTCGCTGTTAAACCATCCATTTCTGGCATTTGTATGTCCATCAAGATGCAATCAAAATCAGCTTGTTTTTTGAAGGTATCAATTACTTCTAGACCATTCTCAACTAAGACAACCTGCGCTTTAGTATATTTTAGGAATCCCAGTGCGACTTTTTGATTTAACTTGTTATCTTCTGCTAACAAAATGCGTTTACCGCTTAAGTCCGGTACGTTTTTCATTTCTGTAAAACTGAAGGAAGAATTTGTTTTTATATTAAGTGCGGCTTCTTGTACTTTATTAATTAACTCACTGGTAGTAAATGGTTTTTCTATAAAATAATTAATACCAAGATGTTTTGCTTGCTGGCGCATATGAGAAAAATCAAAGGCTGAAAGCATGATTATTTTGGGTTTGTTGGCTTTGAATTCTTGATTGATAATGGCTGCTACTTGTAAGCCATGAATATCTGGCATTTTCCAATCTAATATCAATATGTCATAAGGTTTATGTTCAATTGATGCTTGGCGTAATTTGTTTAAGGTTTGTTGGCCACCCTCGGCTAAATCTGAAGTGATGTTTGCATTTAATAACGCTTCGGCTATCACTTGACGCGACAAATAAACATCGTCGGCCACTAACACTTTTAGGCTGGATAATTGTTTTGATGGTGAGCTAAGGTGTTGATTTGTATCTTCTTTAAGCGGAACTGTAAAATAGAAGGTTGAACCTTCACCGAGTCTACTTTCGATCCAAATATTTCCTTTCATTAGCTCAACCAGTTGCTTGCAGATAGCTAGCCCTAAGCCGGTGCCACCATACTTACGAGAAATCGATTCGTCTACTTGGGCAAACGACTCAAATAGTCCATTAATTTGGTTTTGTGAAAGGCCAATACCAGAGTCAGTAACCGCAAACTCAAGCAATACTCCTTGCTCAGTCACTTTGTTTTTAACGGTGACCGAGACCAAACCATCATCGGTAAACTTCACCGCATTACTGAGTAAATTGATCAGTATTTGCTGAATGCGCATACCATCGCCTTGCAAATATAACGGCACATCTCGGGCGATATGTTGAATAAGCTCAATATCTTTTTCGTGAGCTTTGATTGATTGTAAGCGTATAGATTGACTGATTACCTTATCCAACTGGAAGCTGGTTGTTTCTATGTCTAGCTTGCCGGCTTCAATTTTCGAAAAGTCCAAAATATCATTAATTACCCCTAATAAAGAAAGTGAGGCTTCGTCAATTTGGCGCAAATTGGTGATGTCTTCAGGGTTGTCTGCTGACCGTTGCATCAACTTAGTTAAACCAGAAATAGCATTGATAGGGGTGCGAATTTCGTGGCTCATTCTGGCCAGGAAGTCTGATTTGGCTTGAGTGGCCTGTTGTAGTTCTTGTGAATAACGTTTAAGTTGGGCTCGCTGCTTGCGAGTACGAATTAACAAAGCAACCACTAATATCAAAGTCGCAAATATAGTCAGGGTAAAATACAGTTGATACAGATTATTTTGATCTTGCAGCAGGTTTCTCTGCAGCTGTAGTTCGTTTTCTTTATATAGTAGTTTAATTTCTTTTTCTTTTTCAAACACATTGAGGCGCACATTATTTATGGCCAACATTTGAGCTTGTATCTGGTTAAAACTTTGTTTGTATAAGTCTAAGTATTGTTTTAAAAAATTAAGTTGAGAGTCGGTGTCGTTGGTCAATTCTGTCAGCTCAATGAGTCTTTCCAAAATCTCTAAGAACTGAATTTTATCTTTTTTATAAGCTTCAATATTAACGCTTTTTTTCAGCTCATTTATTGCTTTATCGGTGTCACCTTGTTGATGATAGATATCTGCTAACAGTAAAATTCGAGGCACTTCATTATATAGAAAATTCACTTTTCTATCGGCTTGAATAGATTGGCTTATTCTTTTTAAGGCCTGGTCAAAATAGCCTTGGGCAACGTTTTGCTCAGCGATAGAATAATAAATAATGCCAATAAAGGGATAATCTATTTGAGTGAGTGTTTTTTCCGCTAAGGCATAGTTGACCTCTGCATCAATAAATTTTTCTAACTTGGTTTGCGAAAATGCAATACGATAATACGCAAGTCCTTGGTAGGTTTGGTCATTAAACTTTTGAGCTGCAGCAAGCAACTTATAAGAGTTTTGCAGCATGCCTTGATAGTTTTCTAGAGAAGAATACACATTGGATAATGAGCTATAGACACCCAAGACCTTGCTACTTTGTAATCGATCATAGAGTATAAACGCATTATTTAATGCCTCTAACGCCAAACCGTATTCTCCTATTGTGTCTAATACCGCCCCCTCGATTCGAAAGGATTCTGCTTTCTGGGCTTTATTGTTAGACATATCTGCGATTGTTCGCGCCTGTAACAACTTTTCATAGGCAGTTTCTAATTCTTGATTTAATAAATGAGCGTAGGCCCACACGTTCAAAAAAGTACTTTCATTATAGGGATCGTTATTGCTGGAAAAATAGGTTTGAAAATAATCGATTTGGGTAGGAACACCTGCTGCATTGTTTTGAACTTGTATTCTTAAGGATTCAAGTTGCTCTGAGACTTCTTGATTGGTTGCAGCATATGTTGCAGCATATATAGCGTCCGAAAATACACAGCAAGCTAAAAAACCACTTAAAATAGCGGCTACCATGGTGTTTTTTAACGTAACTAATCGCATAAATTAGTGAGTGTGAACCTTAGGGTCACTACCTAAATTTTCAAATTGTTTTCGCACAGTGTCCCAATCTTTATTTTTGATAATCGCCACTTCCTCATCTGTTAGGCCGTAATTTTTTGCTGTTGCTACAGGATCTTTTAGATAAGACTCTTTGAGTTCAGCATTGCTATCTAATTCTTCTAAAAAATCAACGAGAGATTTTGCCATTTTATTTTTCCCTTAGGTTATTAAATTCAATACAAAATTAATGTTAGGTTTTACGGTAATTCATGACCTGTTCTTGAGTTAATCCAAGTTTTTCTAGGCGCTCTTGATGATAATCAGGTAAGCCTAGCGAAGGCACGACTAATGTTGAAATCAATGTGGGTTTACAATTGGGTAATTCAGACAATGGGAAACGCTCAATTCTGGGCCCATATAATGGTAAAGTGGCGGCTTCATACAAAATGACTTCATGCTCAATCGGATAGACGTCCATTAAAATTTCGCTGTAAAGATCAAGGCCGGGCTTACATTGGGATGCATCTAACACTTCTAGCGTGGCCTCTCCTGCCAAACCAATTTGCCAGATAATCTGGGTCATGTGTGGATCGAGCTTATAGTCGCGGAACAAAAACTGGGTGGCTTCATAAGACTGACAGCCATAATGAGCCGGATCGATACCTAAATCAGCAATTAAGCAATCTTCGGCAGATATACCGGGTAACATTTCAGCACGTAAGCCTAGATCCCGCACTTTTTTTATTGCCGCATGGGATGGATTAACAAAAACACCCGGGTGACCATAAAAGGCAGCACAGACTTTTTGCCCAGCGTTAACCGCGTCTACAATGCGATCTGTCATTTGTTGGTAGGTAATTGCGCGAGATTTGCCTGCTTGGTACAGATCATCCAATTCCACAGTATTAGGGTTAAGTTTTTTAACTACATTCTCACCGACTTTGTTGGTGATCCCCATAAACACTATGTCTGCGTTTTGAATACAACTCTGGGCTAAAAGGGTCATTTGGCCTGCAACACTGATACCAGTGCCCACTACTACCAAAGAGCCTTGTGGTTTTATAGACATACGATCCTTGTTCTTTTTTTATTGTGCTCAACAATAGCAGTAGTGACTTGTCAATAATAGTGAGTTTTTTGCGATACGTGAACAATAACAAATACTTGAATTAATTTATACGGCTTGAATAAAATAGCGTGTAGCCAAATTAAAGGATTCTGGGAAACACTTTCAGTAACCTGATCTCGATAAGCCATACCGTCCACCAACGCCATAAAGTAGAAGTAAAGTAAAAGGGTCAGGGTCAATTTAAAGCTTTGACTTCACTTTTTTCCTTGCGCCAACCGACTGGCTACCTCGTTTATTTTCAATAACCCGTCGCCCTGTAAGGCTCTCAATGTCAGCAAGAAAGTGTTCGTTACGCAGCGATAATCCCATGTTGGTAGCTTGGCGAATATCTTTTAACAACTTACCTTCTATCTGTTGAGTAAACCTATATTTCCTAACTAAAAGTTTACTCTGACCCAGATACTTCAGATTAAATAGAATGAGGTGTTAGCAAATTACTGTTTTTACCAAGGGTATTTCAATTAATGGGGGCCTATCATTGGCCAATGTCTTTGTTAATTCGACAAACTTGGAAATGTCCATGAGCCATCGAGTACTTCCTCTCGTGGTTGATATAGTCTTACTACGTAATTCCAACCATCCACTATAGGTATGTAATTAATATTATCTGGCTGTCCTCCGAAACTTACCGTAATTGAATTGTCGCTGTTCTTTTTCGCGGTGAGGTTATTGATACTGTAGGATTGGTAATCGTTTGGCTCAAAAAAGCCATCTTTGTTGTAAACACTGATTGACCAAAAACCATCAACCGGAACGTCTCGAATTGATAGGGTATAGGCGCCTATCGGAAGTGAAGGTTGTACATTGATGTAGTAAGCTTCTTTTTCTGGTAAGCCGCCCCAACCATAGGCAGATGTCAGTATATGTTTTACCGGATTTACATCTCCTTGTTTGCCAAATGCGGCTTTGGTATCGGTCAGCCCTGTTGCAAGTTGGATTAAGGATTTTGCTGTTGTTTTTAAGCTAGACATATCATAATTTGGATGCGTGTAGTCGCCGCTGGCTGCACTGTTAACCATAAGCTTGTCCTGTAAATGATTAGCTTGCTTGAGATCTTCTGGATCCGTTGAGTCGACTAAAATCCTTACCGTCACCATCACAAAGTTAGTTTTGAAGCTCAGTAAATCCAGATTAAAGTCGCCCGAGCCATGAAAGATATTATTGATATAATTATGCTCGTTGGTCACTGTTGCCGACATATAACGCGTTCCAGCGTCAGGTAAGGTCAGCGAAGCCCCTTTGCTAATATCAACAACGACTGAGCTATAAATAGTGTCTCTATTCATTCTTCTAAGTCGCTGTTGGTCGATGGGCATGGGGGAGCGTATATGACCCCATAAATTCACTCCGCCTGCCCGGGTTATCACTCTGTCGAATTGTACGGATGTCTTTGCGTCGACAAAATTCATCACATTTACTGGGATTGTGTCACCTGCAGCTTGCACGGTTGACGTTAGTAAAATAGCGCTAAAGATACTTGAGCTTAATAGAGTGATTAATGGTTTTAGGTTAGGCATCGTTCATTCCGGCAAGAGAAATAAAAATATTTCATTAGAAGGGCGCCTGTATTTAGCGCTTGAAAGTGTTGAGGCAACCTTAGCACAATATTCTGAGTTGACTTGATAGTATGTTGTTTTGAGTTTTAACATCAACTTCTGTTGAGCTTCACTCGAAAAATTTAACAAGAAAATGTAGCGGGATCCTTGAGTTTATCTTTATAAACTGTGTAATCCTGCTCAGCAAAGAAACACGCTTGGCGATTATTGTCTCGTTGAATTATGTGCTGAGGACAGCCAGCGATGGATAGTCTAGGTAGGCGAGCTATTTTTGTATTCCTTTACATTCTTTGGGTATACAAAGTCTAATTCATAATACAGTTTATTCAATTCCGACTACTTTCAACGAACCTGCCCCCGCAGATCGTGAGTACTTTTAGCAATACCTATCTCTAGCAAACTATAAATAAATGTTATTTCATAAGTATCAAATACAAATAAGACTTGTTATCATTTGCGATACTACTTAACGTTATAATATAACATTGCAATATAGGGCTTTACTATGAAAGAAAATATCCATCCCAAGTATCAACAAGTTGCTTTTCATGACACCTCTGTCGATAAATATTTTATCGTTGGTTCAACATTGACTACCGGTAAAACAGTTGAGGTAGATGGAGTAATTTATCCTTATTATTCCATAGAAGTTTCTAGTGAGTCACATCCATATTATACCGGTAAGCAAAGTATCAATAATCAGGATGGCCGTGTTGCGAAATTTAATAATCGATTTGGAAAACTAAAAACGAATGAGAAAAAATGAAAGTTTTGAGTTCATTAAAAAGTGCTAAAAAACGCCACCCTGATTGTCAAATTGTAAAACGTAAGGGTAAAATTTATGTTATCTGCAAAACGAACCCAAGGTTTAAAGCTAGGCAAAGGTAAACCCAATTTAGTCAATTGCATCGAAAAAGGTGTTTTATTTTTGAATAATTAAAAATGAAATACCTTGACCAACTAATAGCTGGTTTTACTTATCAATCCAAACCCGTTGATATTGTTAATGCTCCGCATAAACAGCAGAGTAAATTGGACTATTTTTTGCGCTATTTTTTTATTTTCCGAAATATCCATTATTTTCCGAGACATCCATCATAAAAATTGCAAATTAATTATGATGAGTGTCTCTGTAATTAATTGTTAACTTCCCCTTAACTAGAGGTTTCAACGAACCTGACCCCGCAAATCTTCTAAGCCAATCGAATGTTAAAACGGTAGTGAAAATCTTTATCGCAACAAGTCCCAGAAGAAGAAATATTAGCAACCTTAATCTTTTTATTCATAGATAATTCAACATTAAAACCACATTTTGTGGAGCGTTTTTATGTAATAAATGGAGCGAAGAGACTTACACATAAAATACGCAGCAAAATGAGTCGCCGTGGAATTTCTTGTTAGATTACCTATACCTACAAAGTAGATATTATAAACTAGTCAGTGAAACCTTTACGTATAAATTCATTACGAGCCATATCGAAATCGCTCTCGTTACAAGATATAAACTTCAATGCTAGATTAAAACCAACTCCTGCATATTTATCAATCTCTGAAAGCTCGTATTCATTCATGACAATATTCATTGCCTCGACTGTGTGCTGAGCCTCATTTTCGCCAATAATTACTTCTGGTGGTTCGTAATTAAACAACATCCATTTCTGTAAATCTGCAGGTGAAAACTTTCCATCGATACAGTTTTGGATAACTTCGAGAAGCTGATTCTTAGTGATTGATTTCATATGACCTTTAATCGAACACCCATTTAAGGGGCTGTTAGTATTTTGCTGAAATTGTGTGGCGGTGCGAAACCGAGCAAACTGTTTGCAGTCCCGCTTGAAATTATTGCTATGCAGAATGCCACTTATTTAGGCTTTCCTCATGAACAAACATTGTCATGTATTTTGCAAATCGCCTTTATCTGGTTTCAGCTTTCTTTGCACTTGTTAATCCGTGAACGATAACATAACGACTCGATTTATTAAGTGTTTCAAAAAACTGTTTTACTCTAGGCTGATTTTCCAGTGCAAATCGATAGGGTTAGAGCAGTTGATCTCTAAAACGTGGAAGCCTAGCCATTTCTAGAGTCTCATCAAAACATCATGAATAATTTAAAAATAGCCGACTATTTCATCAAATCAATAGTATCTGAGGTTGCCACAGTTTTTCGGACTATTTAATTAAAAGGCATTGGCCTGCTCATATTCTATCGGGCTTATGTAGCCCAAATAGGAATGTCTTCGTTGTCGATTGTAAAATACTTCAATATATTCAAATATGCTTTTCTTAGCTTCTGAACGCGTAAAATAGTCTTCATCATCGACCAGCTCTGTCTTCAACGAGCTA
>NZ_CAJXPA010000072.1 GCF_913058035.1 uncultured Paraglaciecola sp.
TGTTAGTTAATGACGTTGTGTGCTGTTTTATGAGCCAGACATGGATGATCGATCCGCTGATTAATCTGCACCCCCCAGTCTCCAAGTTTTGCTTTCGGTGCTCTTGCATCAGTCTGTCCCATATATTCAAGAAGCTGTGTAGCCACTTCGAAAACACTGTCGACGACAGGAAGATGGGCACCAATTATTTTAGAAATAGAAGCAGGATCGATATCAACATGGATAATGCTCGCATGAGGACAGAATTTATCTACGTTGTTAGTTACGCGGTCGTCAAAGCGTGCACCTAAGGCCAAAATACAGTCTGAATTGTGCATAGCTTTATTGGCTTCTAACCTACCGTGCATACCTAACATGCCGACAAACTGCTCATGAACAGACGAGAATGCACCTAGTCCCATTAAAGTGGAAGTAACAGGTGCATTGAGTTTCTCAGCTATCTCAGTAACTGATTCACTGGCTTCGCCAATTATTGCTCCACCACCAACATATACAATGGGACGCTTTGCTTCCAGTAAAGTTTTTACTGCTTTTTTAATCTGTTTGCTATGTCCTTTAAGCGTCGGATTGTATGAACGCATAGTGACGTCATCAGGAAACTGGTATGGATATTCTTCTAAAACATTTACGATATCTTTAGGTAAATCTACTACCACCGGACCTGGGCGGCCTGTATTAGCAATGTAATAAGCTTTAGCGATAGCCATAGGGATATCAACTGCACGTTTAACCAAAAAACTATGTTTAACGATAGGTCTGGAACAACCCACCATGTCCGTTTCTTGAAATGCATCTTCACCTATGTGCTTAGTCGGCACTTGACCCGATAACACGACCATCGGAATAGAATCCATGAACGCGGTGGCAATGCCTGTTATTGTATTGGTAGCACCTGGGCCCGATGTAACTAGCACTGTACCTGTTTTACCCGTTGCTCTGGCATAACCATCTGCCATATGAGCGGCAGCTTGTTCGTGACGGACGAGGATATGTTCGACATCATCTTGCGCGTACAACGCATCGTAAATATCAAGCACGGCACCGCCTGGATAACCGAACACATGTTTTACCCCTATATCTTTTAGCGTTCGCACAACCATTGCGGCGCCTGACATCATCTCCATCAGAATCACTCCAAAAATTTAATAATTAAAAACGAAAATGCACTATACGTGAGCAATTAGAAAATTTAAACACAGGAATAGACAAAAGAGAGATATTCATCCCAATATAACCCTAAATTAGGATAAACAACCTAATATTGGGCTTTTTTATATATTATATTAGGATGAAATTACATTTAATTAACAACTGACCTATTCAATTTCAACTTCAATATCTTCTTGCTCATTTATATTTCCAGCATCGTTGACACTTGTCGAACAATGATTTCCATAAACACTACCCAGTTTTGGGCGATTAATTCGCTTTTGATATTTAACCCAGGCTTTTTCTGTTACTCCTTCGGGCTCTTTGCTTCCAAAAGCCGCAGCTAACATTCCTTCGTCCTCGATGGTTTGGGGTTCAATCTGGCCATCTACTAAGGCCGCAATGATACAACCATGTTGGGCTAAGGCTTTGCTTTCACTAATGGAAAAATCTCCAGAACGAGAAAAACCATAAGGATAATTTTTCAGATCGCTAAATATACGCTTTACTAAGTAATCTCTGCTAAGTTTTGTCATCACAACACCCATAAAATAAGTTAACAAGATTAAAAACATCGGTTTAATAAAGACGTTATATGAAAAGATAAATAAACCAGTGATGTCGCCTTTTGTTACCTGCTTTATAATTTAAAACAAGAATCTGTCAACTGTTTTTATATAAATTTTTTAATTCAAATGCTGGATATTCCTAATGAGTCTGAAAGCTAAAAAAGTCCTTTATAAATCACATATAAACCTATACCACTTCAAAGTGGCAAATTAGCTGAGCTATCGAGCAATGAATGACTACTCAACACCATCATGTATACCATGCCGACTTTTGGATATGCTGCGTCATAAGCCTTATTTGCGAAACGTGCAAGCCGCGCAATGCTTTCTGGGATGTATCTGTGCTCTGTCGATGTCACCCAATACCTCAGTCCCAGCAAGACTCACTGCAGCTAATGCCTGCACAGAACAAACCGAAATAGACACATCAACTCTAGCCATAGTGACCTGCAGAGGGCCATCAGACATCCAGACAAAAAACGGGTCATTCCGGTGATGCTAGAAGCAGTATATAACACCGATGGTAGCCGAAAGCAGGTCTGTGAGTACAACGCACCGAAGCGTTTTATCGAATGACTCAAACAAACCCATACCCGGCCGAGTCTGTACTGTGTGGCTAAGGGTTATTCTACCGCCAGCCGATGATAGAATAGGCTCCAAGGCTTATTTGCGGGAGAAATTTCGGGTAACCACTCGTATCCTGATAATGGACTCATGAGAGCATTTGATGAACTTACGGTTAAACGAAGACAACTACCAGGTGACAGCGGTCAAAATAATCCTAAGAGGGACAATGTAAAACTAATACACTTAGCAGTGTAAACTCACGCGTGCCTTTGGTGTAGAAACAACGAAAGCAAT
This sequence comes from uncultured Paraglaciecola sp., assembly GCF_913058035.1. Taxonomy (GTDB): domain Bacteria; phylum Pseudomonadota; class Gammaproteobacteria; order Enterobacterales; family Alteromonadaceae; genus Paraglaciecola. The sequence continues at coordinate 2,580 of NZ_CAJXPA010000072.1, forward strand.
GATTGTCATCAGCGGAAATCTGTACTGAGAAGAAAAACAGACACAAAGCAGACCATTGACTGCTTTCGCCGAGAATTCCTGTCCATTAAGCCTTGCGCTGTTTTTTGTGATTAAATAAATGACCTAGTACATTCCTGCAAAAGTGGCCACTTCTTCACCTTCTTCACAAAACCTAAAAGAACCTCACTTCTTAATGCAGAAAAAATAAGGTTTGTTTGGTTTTACTATGTATAGAATGTTAGCTCTTTCACAGAACTAACTTCTGTTATTTACGGTTTTACCATTCTTCAAAAGAATAAGTGAAACGAAGACCGATAGTTCTTGGTCTTAGCAGGTTAGTCACAAAACTTCTAACAGTCGCGCCATCAACGGTTTGATTAATCAATGGCGTTGATTGCACCCCTGTTTCAGCAAACTTATCAAACACGTTATTCACATAAGCAGTAACGGTCCAATCATTTGTGAGATAAGTAATACGAGCGTTTGCTACACCAAAACTAGGCAGTGTATAACTTCCGCCAAGGCCACCAGTACGCGAAAGAATATCGCTTTGCCAAGCAAAATCGCCACTATAGGTCAACTCTGCGTCGTTAGACAAGCTCTGGTAATATGTAGCTGACAACGAGACCTGATTTTCCGGTGAGCCAGGTAATCTGTCGCCTGCAGAGCCATCTATGAAGTCTGCCCCAAAGCCTGGAGGAGTAATTGTACGTATTAATGAAGGCACATCTTTAGATAGTTCACTGGTAGTTTGACTGAATGAACCTCTTAGGTTTAGATTATCGGTAGCATTCCAATTGAAAGTGGCCTCTAAGCCCTTGGATTCTGCACCATTAGCATTTATTGTAATAGGTATAGAAGCATTTACCGTTGCTGATGATAGCTGGTTGTCTTCCCACTTAATATAATAAATAGCGCCATTTAAGGTAAGGCTTCCGTCTAACCAACGACTCTTTACGCCAAGTTCATGGTTGCGTGTGGTATCTGGCCCATATGAACGTTCATCAAACTCTGCAAAATCGTCAGGACCCGGGCCAAATTGCTGCCCTGGTGCTAGGTTACAGTTCCCCTGCGCCGCGTCAGGATCATACGGATCGCATTCTCCGCCACCGTTGCCGCCACCGATACGGAAACCCTCGCTGATAGTAAAGTAGGCATTGAGGTCTTCATTGAAGACATAAGAGGTGTTGAATTTAAATAAACTACCATCATCTTTTTGGGCTAAATCAGGATCAAAGTCTCTTGACTCAATTTCATCTAGGCTCGCTGCCACAAAGCCGGAATCAAAGAGCGGGAAACGAGATTTGTAACCGCCAACCGCGTTGTCGTGCTCCCCTTGGAGTCGCATAACAGGTGTTGATTACTTAAAATATTGGTACTCTATCATTGGAGCGGGAAACGAGATTTGTAACCGCCAACCGCGTTGTCGTGCACTCCTTGGAGTCGCATAACAGGTGTTGATTACTTTAAAATGTTGGTATTCTATCATTGGAGCGGGAAACGAGATTTGTAACCGCCAACCGCGTTGTCGTGCACTTTTTGGAGTCGCATAACAGGTGCTGATTACTTTAAAATATTGATACTCTATCATTGGAGCGGGAAACGAGATTCGAACTCGCGACCCCAACCTTGGCAAGGTTGTGCTCTACCACTGAGCTATTCCCGCATAATTTTACTATTAACGCTTTAAACTGTGGTTGCCCAAAGCGGAGGCGCATTCTACAAAAATAAGAGGTCTATGCAAGCACTAAAGCTCATTTTTATGTTTTTTTTTGCAAATTAACTCAAATTGATGAAATAGCACGCAAGCAACGCACAAATAACACACAAACATTACGCAGTTATTCATGCATTAAATTAAATAGTGAAGACATGTTTACGGTAATAAACCATTTCGGCGATAGATTCACGAATGTCATCAAGCGCCAAATGCACGCCTTTTTTATGAAAACCACCAAGCAATTCTGGTTTCCAGCGGCGAACTAATTCTTTTATTGTGCTGACATCAACATTTCTATAATGAAAGTATTGCTCAAGTTCAGACATATACTTGACTAAAAAACGACGATCTTGGCCAATGGTATTGCCGCATAGTGGTGATATGCCTTTGGGAACAAAACCTTCTAAGAATGCGATGGTTCTTTGTACTGCTTGTCGTTCGTTGACTTCACTATCACGACAGCGTTTGGTAAGACCTGAATTCCCATGAGTATCTGTACACCATTGATCCATTCCGTTAAGTACTTCATCAGGCTGATATATCGCTAATACGGGTCCTTCGGCTAATATATTAAGATCCTTGTCTGTGACTATGGTCGCAATTTCCAAGACTACATCGGTCTCAGGCTCTAACCCCGTCATTTCCATATCGATCCAAACTAGATTTTCGTTGTTTACTGACATGCAGACTCCTAAACTAAAATTATTGGACAAACAACAAATACATTAAAAATTTGGTATCCGCCGCATCAAACGGTAACATGATACTTGAAATGGTATTAATTACAGCAAAGATAAAACGTGGCTAAAAAACCAAAGTTAACAGACAGACAGAAACGACAAGTTTCTGTAAACCGCTCGAAGCGTCTTACAAGTGGTGCTAAGCCAAACGAAATTGAAGACAATCAGTTTGGTGAGCAACAAGGCGGACGTGTAATAGGCCGATTTGGTAAACATGCAGATGTTGAGGACCAGTCCGGGATAGTTCACAGGTGCCATATGCGGCGAACTATTAACAGTGTGGTATGTGGCGATGAAGTGTTGTTTAGGCCAGGCAAAGATCAGTCGTTATCGATCAGCGGTATTATTGAGATTGTCCAAGATAGGAAGTCTGTTCTCACCCGTCCTGATTTTTATGACGGGGTAAAACCTGTAGCTGCTAACATTGATCAAATAATCATAGTGAGCTCGGTGCTACCCAGTTTATCCCTAAATATTATCGACCGATATTTAGTAGCAGCAGAAGATGTAGATATTACGCCCGTTATATTGCTAAATAAAGTTGAGTTACTAGACTCACAACAACTCATTGAAGTTGAAAGACAACTTAACATTTATCGTGATATTGGTTACCTGATTGTTTACACCAGTTGCAAAACCTTGACTGGTCTTGATGAACTTGCCATATGTCTAAAAGATAAGGTAAGTGTGTTTGTTGGTCAGTCGGGTGTAGGGAAATCAAGTTTAATTAATGAACTATTGCCCGAAGCAGACGAAATCATTGGGGACATTTCGGATAATTCAGGATTAGGTCAACACACCACAACTACAGCAAAATTGCTGCATTTTCCTGCTGGCGGGGATTTAATTGACTCGCCCGGAGTCCGTGAATTTGCTTTATGGCATCTACCTGCAGAAAGACTGACTAATGGTTTTAGAGAATTTAGAGACTACTTAGGTGGCTGCAAATTTCGAGATTGTAAACATGGTAATGATCCAGGCTGTCTTATCAAAGCGGCGGTCGAAGAAGGTAAAATAAGCCCTCAACGCTATCAAAGTTATCATAAAATATTGTTGAATATGGATGAGTTGCGTCCAGCACACACGAAGGTGTGAATTTCTAAAAATTAATGACTAAATTAGCCTGTAAAATCTACTAGCATATAGCCTATTAAACTTAGTTAAGAGCAAACTGCCAAGATTATTACGGTACACTCCTATCGTTAAAGTTAAGCTACAAGGAAAGCTACTTTGTTTGATTCGTTAAAAATTGCTTTGCAATATATCACTCCAAAACATTTGTTATCACGTTTGATCGGCATGCTAGCTGCAGCAGAAGCTGGTGCAATGACAACAGCCATTATTAAGCTCTTTATTAAACAATATAAAGTGGATATGTCTGAAGCACTCGACTCTGATCCAGAATCTTACTCATCATTTAACGCTTTCTTTACTCGCCAGCTTAAAACTGACGCCAGGTCGATTTGCCAAGACTCACAACAACTTGCTTTGCCTGTAGACGGGGCAGTTAGTCAGCTGGGTGATATTGAGCACGATGCTATTTTTCAAGCTAAAGGCCATAACTATAGTCTATCTTCTTTGCTAGGTGGTAAACCTGAACTTGCAAAACCATTTTTAAATGGTAAGTTCGCTACGATTTATTTGTCTCCTAAAGATTATCATCGAATACACATGCCTGTTGATGGACAACTTACCGATATGATTTATGTGCCCGGCGAGTTGTTTTCAGTTAGTCCTCTTACTGCACAGAGAGTACCTGGATTGTTTGCTAGAAACGAGCGAGTAGTGGCTATTTTTGATACCGAAATAGGTAAAATGGCTTTGGTTCTAGTAGGTGCAACAATTGTTGCAAGTATCGAAACTAAATGGGCAGGTACTGTGTCACCTCCGGCTGGTAAAAACGTGCAACATTGGCAGTATCCTGAGCAAGGTGACAGTTCGGTGTTTATCAAAAAAGGTGAAGAAATGGGCTTATTTAAACTCGGGTCAACCGTAGTAGCGTGCTTCGAAGCTAACATGATAGAATTTGCTGAGCTAAGTGCAGGAGATGTTACACGTCTCGGTGACGTCTTCGCAAAAATAACGAAGTAGAAATTCGTGGACCCCGTTAAAAAAAGTCTCTGGTCTTTACACTTTACTATGGTGCTGCTTGGAGCTACCGCATTATTTTCTAAAATTCTCCCCTTATCTGCAGTAGATATTACGTATGGCCGTGCAGGCATTGCCTGCATCATGTTGTTTGGCATTGTTAAGTTATTTAAAAAATCCATCTTATTGGACTGTAAAAAAGATTATTTTATTGCTTTGTTTCTAGGTTTGTTGATGGCAGCTCATTGGGTCAGCTATTTTGCTGCTATGCAGTACTCATCAGTATCGGTGGGGATGATAGCCTTATTTACTTTTCCAGTAATGACAGTACTCTTAGAACCTTTTTTTGAGGGAATACGTCTAGTTTGGCAAGATGTGGTGAGTGCCATTGTTGTTCTTTTTGGTATTTTCTTAATTGTGCCAGAAATTTCTTTAGAAAATGAAATTACACAAGGTGTGTTAATTGGTGTGTGCTCTGCGGTTCTTTATTCTTTTAGAAATTTAGTTCACCGGAAACATTTTTCACATTACTCTGGTGCCCATGCAATGGCCTATCAAACTTTGGTGATTTTTGTCTCTCTTAGTTTTTTTTCAAGTGATGAATTGTTTAAAGCAAGTCAAGAGACTTACATAGGACTGATTATACTCGGCACATTTTTAACCGCAGTGCCACATGCTTTAATTGCTGCAAGCCTTAAACATCTGCGTGCTAAAACATTCTCCCTTATTGCTTGTATGCAACCACTTTACGGTGTAGGACTTGCCATATTAGTATTAAATGAACAGCCAAGATGGCAAACCATAATCGGTGGATTATTGGTGATTTCTGCAGCTATTTATGAAACGATTAATGCCCAGAAACTCCACAATAAATAAATACTATGCTGATATTTGCTCATAGAGGGGCCAGCGCTGATGCCCCCGAAAATACATTATTAGCCATTGATTTAGCCTTAACACAACAAGCTGATGGCATTGAAATAGATATCTTTCAACTAGGCGATGAATTAGTAGTTATTCACGATAGATGGATAAAGATAACCACCAAGGGAAATCGTGCATTAACAGATTATTCCCTCGAAGAATTACAAGCATTGGACGTAGGCCAAGGTCAGTTTGTGCCAACACTTTGGCAAGTGTTACAGCGTGTGCAGGGACAATGTTTAATCAATATTGAAGTTAAAGGAGTGAATGAATTATCACTGCTCAATGCGTGTATTAACAAAGCCATAAATCAATTAAATTTTGAACCTGAGCAATTTATGGTTTCGTCCTTCAATCACCATCTTTTGCTAGCGTTTAAAAGCATTGCGCCCGCAATAAGAACAGGGGCGTTAACTGGAAGTTATCCACTGAAATACGCGCAATTTGCTCAAGAATTACAAGCGTATTCAGTTAATGCTGATATTAGTTTTGTCGAACAAGCTTTCGTAAAGGATGCACATAATCGTGGGCTAAAATTTTTTGTTTACACGGTTGATGAACCTGAAGACTTGCTCAGGCTGAGGGCTTGGGGAGTAGATGCGGTGTTCAGTAATGGACCGGCTAAAGCTAAATTGGTGTTAGCGGCAGAAAATTAATCTATTCTAGAGATTCAAATTGTTGGATATCTGCAAAGAATAATTTAATAAATAAATCACATTTTCGATAAAGGCATATTACTTAAATGATTTACTTATTTTAGGTTGTGAACGCTTAATAATATTAAGAACTAGCACATCCAGAATCACAATCTTGGCAGCTCTGGCATAATTTCAAATTAACAATGTGTGCGCCAATAATTAGTAACGCTCCTACAGCAATAGTAAATGGTTCATAGGACTCGCCAAACATGTCTTTATTCCAATAGATGAGCCCACCTAAAACTAAACTATATAAAGGATAAAGCTGTCTGTGGTAGCGATAAAACCCAGAAAATAAGGCCCAAAAACCAACGATCATTGAAAGTGATAGAATGCTTCTTTCAAACCAACCTTGTGCAAAAAATGAGGCGCCAACAAAAGGAATAAGTGGAATAAGAATAGGTAACAACAAGCAATGCAACGCACACAAACTTGAGGCCCAAATGCCTAGCCTGTCTAACAGCGTTTTATCTTTACTTACTTGCATACGTCATTACCCTGAAACAATTAATTGTTATAATATAACATTTCATGAGTTTTGCAAGCCTTTGATGGTTAGAATTTGATATAAATCAGCGGTAAGTAAAAATTTCAAGATAGAACAAATCAAAATCTACTTGGTCTTTGCAATATAAGGTTGGCCGTATATTTTTTTAGAGCCAAATCCTAATATAATGAATACAGAGAATGTAGCGAATGTAGTGTACTAAAATTCTACCTCCGACCAAGAACTTAGATGCTGACACTGCGATAGGTAATGTTTTCATTGAAAAGTGAGGGAAAACTAATAAACCCTTCCCTACTAGACGTTGAATACTGTTAAAAGTGCCGCTCATAGACTTGTAAGTAAATATAGACCCGCATCCTCAAGCTTTACAATACCAGTTATTAAGCGATACACCCCAACGGTAATAGCCAAAACCAAAAAGCAGACCAAGGCACAGCTGCTTGAGTGGCAAAAGGTTCGACTTGGACTGTGCCAATTAGAATCACAACTATCTCAGCCGATAGGATAAAATTAGTTCTGATGGCACCTTTTATTTTATTCTTTTCAAGTGCAACTAACTCAACATTAGGATCTGCAACAACAGCGAACTTTTTATATGTTCTTGTTCCAAATCGTAATTGGTGTACATCAATTTATGCGCTAGTTTTTCGACTCCCTCAAAACACCGGTATAATCCACCAATCACTAACAAAAATACGCTCATCAATAATACAGAAGACACCAGAATAAGTTTCTTTATAAAATAACCTTTTGCCACAGCCAAAACAACTGGAACTAAAGTTCTGCTTTCACACCGTTTACTTGTTCGGCATTTAGGGCTAAGTCGCCTCCTAATATGCCAGCTATTTTTTTGCGGTAACTTTAGACAAAATAGCGACATCACCCAGAATAGTGGCGATATCCTCTATAGGGGTAAGTAGATTTGCAACTGGCATAATATGTTCTTGTTGTAACACTTACCTGCTTTTACTTTTCATCGAGCTTTGGAACTTAGGTGCTGGGGAAATGGGTTGTGATTTTGTATTAGAATGATAAGCGTAAGTGGAACCTGAAGAAAGTACATCACTTAATTTAACCAACTCGATGCCGTGCTTTTGAAGTGTTTGCAAATGCACTTTCAAATATTCAAGGGTTTGTGGATAAGGATGGGCAATACCTACAGCGTAGCCATGCTTTTTGGATAAGCTGAGTAAACGATGGAATTGTTTATCAATTTGTTCGGAGCTAGGGATATGGTCAATAAATACATTACGTTTAGCACTTAACACACCATTTTTTTTAGCAATCGCTTCTGCCTTAGTATACCTAGTAGTGCGACTATCAACAAAAAATAGTCCTTGTTCAGACAAAAACTCCATGGTGACAGACATGGGTAATGTCAGTTGTGTCAGCCTACTGCCCATATGATTATTAACACCCACAGCATCAGGGACAGTAGATAGGGCTATTTTTAACATTTTTACGATTTGAGTGGGTGGCATATTAGATAGCAGCACATTTTTTTCTTGATTATTACCAGCCAATGATTCCATCGGCATATGTAAAATCACTTCTCGCTGTTGTGCTGTAGCCCGCTTAGAAAAAATCTTAGATAAGTGTTTATTAGGCAAGATCGCAAATGTCACATTAGACGGCAGAGTAAAAGCCATCGCATCTTTTTCATTATTACCCATGTCATCAATGATTAAAGCGATTTGCGACGCTTTTGCAGAGAAACTGATATACAAAAAACAACTAATTAGTAATAAACGCATGACTTCTTATTATTGTATTTGTCTATTTGTTGTTTTAATTATAAGCCGATGCAATATTTTTACTAGAGGATAATGGCTTAAAGTTGTTTGAAATTATAACTTTAGCCAATTAACAGGATTAATTGGCTTTCCTTTATGGCGTATTTCAAAGTACAAGTTGGGCCGACTTTGACCACCACTTTGACCTAACAAAGCGATTGCTTCACCAGCCTGAACAACCTCCCCAGCTTGCTTCAATAATGCTTGATTATGGCCATACAAGCTCATAAATCCATCACCATGGTCAAGCACAGTCACTAAACCAAAACCTCTAAGCCAATCAGAATAAAGTACTTTGGCATGATGAATGGCTACTACAGAATTACCCGCAATACCGTTTATTACGACTCCTTTCCATTTAATTTGTCCTTGCCTAAACCTGCCAAACATTTTTCTTAGGTTACCTTGCGCGGGCATTAACAAACGACCTCTAAAATCACTTAATCCATTTAAGGTGATGTCTAATTTATCAACTTTTTGTTGTGCTCGAGTTAAGGCTTCTAGTAAATTCTTTTCATTGATTTGTAATTGCGCAATTTTTACTTCATCAGATTCAATAGCGTTTTGCATCGATAAAAGGGTTTTTTCTCTGTTAATTTGATTTAATGTTAAAGTTTGTTGTTGCTCCAGCTGTTTGCTTTTTAGCTGTTTTAAATCGCTTTGATTTTCAATCAAATTAGCATTCACTTTTTGAAGATCTTTGACTAACAAATTAAAGTTGTCTATCTGTGACTTACGCGCTTTGTTCAAATATTGATAGTAAGTAATGGTACGTTCAAAATTAGCGGCATCTTGCTGATTCAACAACATTTTCGCAAAGTCATAGTTACCTGTCATGTAAGCGCTACGGATTTGCTTAGCTAATACTGATTTTTGCGCATCTAAGGATGTTAAGTAACCCTTTTGTTGTTTGCGCAGTTCAATCATTTGTTGTCGATTGTCGTTGAGGGATATCTCTGTTTTGCTCAGCTCTAAAGCAGATTGAGCAATCTGTAATTCAACAACTTTGAGATTGCCCTGGAGCTTTTTGGCAGCCTCTAGTTGTTGACTAATGTGCGCTCGTTTATTCTTTATTTGCTGCTGAATACTTTCAAGATCTGATTGTTCCTGAGCTTTTAAATTTGAGATAAAAAAGCAACATAATATGCAGCCGAAGAAAAGACTGTAAACCACGCTTTTCCCTTTAAAAAATGTATGTGCTTTTAATCTCAATTAATCAGACCAGTTTAACGATAGTAGTGCCAGTCATCTCTTTGGGTTGTTCCATCCCCATTAGGTATAACATAGTGGGAGCTACATCGCTTAATGTGCCTCCAGTCCTAGCTGTAGAATTTTTCCCAACATGAATAAAGGGAACAAGTTCGCTGGTGTGCGCAGTATGTGCCTGCCCAGTTTTTTCATCTTGCATTTTTTCAGCATTACCGTGATCAGCAGTAATCAAACAATCACCACCATTACGTTTTATTGCCTCAACAACCCTTCCAACGCATGAATCAACTGCCTCGCAAGCTTTAACCGCTGCATCAAAGTTACCGGTATGACCAACCATATCTCCGTTAGGATAATTACAGACAATAACGTCAAATTTTCCAGAATCTATGGCTGCAACTAACTTATCTGTCAGTTCAGCTGAATTCATTTCTGGTTGAAGATCATATGTCGCAACTTTCGGAGATGGGATCAAAATACGCTCTTCACCTACATACAAGTCTTCGCGACCCCCACTATAAAAAAAAGTGACATGGGCATATTTCTCAGTTTCAGAGATACGTAATTGAGTTTTATTATGCTGAGCTAACCAATCACCCATCACGTTTACTAAAGGCACAGGTGGGTATGCTGCTGGTGCATCAATACTTTCTGCGTATTGGGTTAAAGTAACAAAAGCGCCAAGCTCAATGTGTTTACCTTTATTGAACTCATTAAAATTCTTTTCAACAAATGGGCGACTAATTTCACGAGCACGATCGGCCCTAAAATTCATAAAGAAAACAGCATCTCCATCCTCCAATGGAACGGCTTCACCAATCACTGTTGCTTGCATAAACTCGTCATTTTCGTCACGTTTATAAGATGCCTCCAACGCATCAATAGCATTTGAAGCCACTTCATTACTTTTTCCATGAGCAAGTAGATTATAAGCAGACATGACTCTGTCCCAGCGATTGTCTCTATCCATTGCATAATAACGGCCAATTACAGTGGCGATTTTGCCTAAACCTAAATCAGCAAATACTGCATCTGCTGATTGTAAAGGACCTTTTGCGCTGCGTGGTGGTGTATCTCGGCCATCCAAGAATGCATGTAAATATAATTTTTTAGCACCCCGTTTGGCAGCCATTCTTAAGAAAGCGAAAATATGTTCTTCGTGACTATGCACGCCACCCGCCGATAATAGCCCCATGACGTGGACAGCCTTGTCAGCTTGAATGGCGACATCTAGATTTTCTATTAGTACAGGATTTTCAAAAAAGTCACAGTCTTCAATAGCTTTAGTTACACGAGTGAAGTCTTGGTATACCACTCGTCCTGCACCTAAATTAACATGACCCACTTCAGAGTTACCCATTTGTCCGGGCGGTAGACCTACGTCTAAACCAGAACCAGATATTAATGTGTTAGCATGCGTGCCACACAAACCATCTAAGATTGGTGTATTTGCATGAGCTATTGCATTGTTGTCCTGTTCTTCACGATGGCCCCAACCGTCTAAAATAATTAACGCCGTGGTCTTTTTGTTGTGACTCATGATCCAGTCCTTATCGGTAATCTATAAACAAATGTAATTATTAAATACTAGGTGTGCTTGTGATTGCAATTATTTAGCCTAGTTCGTTAGTATTGCACTAATGTTATCCTTACTAGCTATGCACGTCACGGCTAAATCATTTTAAAAAACCAAATGTATAACAATAAGTTATTCTTTGTCGAACGTATGAATCTACCCTAGGACTAGTTTCTGCACACAAAATCTATATACTTGGCCTCGTTTTTTTAAGTTACTCACCTCTAAGGGCCACCTGTTATGGATCAAATGGTAGAATTTGTTACTAATCACTATATTTTATCTGGTTTGTTTGCCGCACTTTTAGCGGCGCTGATATACACTACTGTGGCAAGTCAGCTTTCATCATTAAAAGAATTAAGCACACATGAAGCAACATTACTCATGAACAAGGAAGATGCGTATATTTTAGATATTCGTCCCGTGACGGAATTTAAGAAAGGTCACATCTTAGGCTCGAAGCAAATCAAAGCTGACTTAGTAACCAAGGGCGACTTTTCCACCCTTGAAAAATCGAAAAACAAGCCCATTATTGTTGTCTGCGCCATGGGTATGACGTCTAAACGCACTGCATCTCAAATGCTGAAAGCCGGTTTTGAAAAGGTTGTGACGTTAAAAGGTGGAATTAATGCTTGGCAGGGCGCAAACCTACCTATAACTAAATAATATTCAGGAAGTAAGAATGAGTAAAGTTGATATTTACACAAAAGGCCATTGCCCATATTGCCATCGCGCAAAGGCTTTGTTGACCAAAAAAGAAATTCATTTTAATGAAATTGAGATCGATGTGATGCCGAAGCTACGCGACACAATGATTGAACGATCAAAAGGAAAGTCGACTGTACCCCAGATTTTTATCAAAGATCACCATGTAGGCGGTTGTGATGAATTGTTTGCATTAGAAGCAAAAAACCAACTAGACAGTTTATTAGCTGACTAACAACTCAATTTAAGGATCTACTATGGCCGACGAAAATCAACCAAACGAAACTGCCGCTCAACCAGAATCTGCTCAAGGCCCTCAGTTTTCAATACAAAGAATATATACAAAAGATATTTCTTTTGAGACACCTAACTCGCCCGCTATGTTCCAGAAAGAATGGAAGCCAGAGGTGCAATTGGATTTGGATACGAAGAGCAACCCTCTTGGTGAAAATTTATATGAAGTGACACTGTCTGTCACAGTTACAGCAAAAATAGGTGAAGAAACTGCTTTTCTTTGTGAAGTACAGCAAGCGGGTATATTCGTAATTGGCGATATGCCAGAGCAAAATAAAGCTCAGATGATTGGCGCATTTTGTCCTAATACGTTGTTTCCATATGCAAGAGAAACCATTTCGAATCTAGTTAATCGTGGCACCTTTCCGCCCTTAAATCTCGCACCTGTTGATTTCAACTCTATTTTTGCAGCCTACATGCAAAAACGCGCACAGCAGGCACAAGATGCTCAAGATCAATCACCTCAAAAATTAGACGCATAAGTCGCTAGGATGTAAATTGAACTCGGTTTGTGTATTAGGGGCAGGATCATATGGTACTGCCCTTGCTTTTTGTCTGTCTCGCAATGGCGTTAAAACCGTTCTGTGGGGTCGAGATAAACAGCAAATTGAATTGATGACTAAAGATAGAAATAATCACAGGTATCTACCTGATGCTACATTTCCAAAAGAGTTATCTTTAGAGTCAGACCTTCAAAAAGCCATAGCCAGTAGTCATGATATTCTGGTGGTTGTTCCTAGCCATGCATTTTCTGATACCTTACAACAAGTCAAAAAATATCTGAAACCTGAACATAGAGTTATATGGGCAACAAAAGGATTAGAGCCTGAGACAGGTAGGCTTTTACAGTATGTGGCTGTAGAAATCTTAGGTAGCGAAACACCAATTGCTGCATTATCTGGCCCAACGTTTGCAAAGGAGATGGTTGCAGGGCTTCCTACTGCAATATCGCTAAGCTCAACAAATGAAAACCTTGCTATTGAATTTGCAAATAAACTTCATTGTTCCAAATCATTCAGGGTATATAGAAATGATGACTTCATAGGTATCCAGCTTGGCGGAGCTGTAAAAAATGTCATAGCCATAGGCGCGGGGTTATCTGACGGCTTAGGCTTTGGTTCCAATGCCCGAACAGCACTTATCACTAGAGGATTAACCGAATTAACCAGACTAGGGGTCAAAATGGGCGCCAAACAATCTACCTTTATGGGTATGTCAGGTTTAGGTGACTTAGTACTCACCTGTACAGACAATCAATCTCGTAACAGGCGTTTTGGTTTAGCTCTGGGTAATGGTCTAGGTATTCAAGAAGCCATGACTGAAATTGGACAAGTCGTCGAGGGTTATAGAAACACCAAAGAAGTCCATATCCTCTCAAAACGCATGGGAGTCGAAATGCCTATATGCGAACAAGTATATGAAGTACTGTACAACTATAAGCCAGCTAAAGAAGCCGCATTAACATTACTTGCAAGAAGCCCAACCTCAGAGTAGTGGTTCACTGATAGCAAGCGATTAAGGGACTTGAATATAAAAGCCGAACACTATTTATTGTCAACTGCATCAAAAGAATTCTTTCTTTTGTTTCAATGATTAATGACCAAGCATCCTAGACTACACTGGCTGGTTCAGCCAGCTCATCTTGTATTTTTCTACCTAAATGTCTAACGCCCGCAGGATTTGTCATGAGGCTGAAAGCGCTAGTGGTATATTTTAAAGCGCTACTGGCATCACCTTGCACCAAATATAGCGCCGCCATATTGTTCGACAGTTTCCAATTTTGCATCGCAACCAGTGCACAGGTTCGGTCCTTAATCATTGTATTACTATGTCCAAATGACTGGTTGCCAGCTTAAAGATTAGCGATACACTTTTACTGTTACCGGCCGGGCCGCTGATGTGTACTTTTCAGCCAACACTGCTATTTAATTGATACGGTCAGTTTTCAATAATATATTAGCCAGACACGTTACTGAGCTAAAGCTGGGTGACAGCTGATGGGTGAGTGTTGAAATTGCTAGCCGCTCATGTAATGGGACGTTCGATATTTCATTATTTGCCCCAACACAAATCACTGTGCCTCGGGTAACACTGGGTTGTTGCTTAACAAACGCAGTTTTTTTAGGCTGCTTCGTCTTGTTTTAAAGCAATTAACGCCGGAGCTTTAGCCAGTGGCAACACATCCGTCTGACGGGTTTTTGGGTCTAGTGACTCCATTATTTCTAATACTAAATCAAATAGGCTATTTTGCTCCAGAATAGACAATGCAAAGCCTGGTGGCTAACAAAAGTTAACCTCATAAATGCCTGCATTGCCGACAGGCTAATGGGGATAATTTTTGTTAGCCAGTACCATTAATTGAAATGCTAGCAGCCGCATAGCCGTCTTTTACACTAACAGCTTGTGCCGCAAAAACAGGCTGAGGTTATTGCTTGGTTTGATTTGTAATGTTTGGGTAGTCAACACTTAGGATTTTTTGGTATGTCTGATTATTGATAAGCATCGACATTATTTGGTGCTTCTGTCAGCTATTACTGTGCACTACTTTGGGCTTCTGGCATTGCATTACCTTGTACCAATAGCATAATAGAGGCCTTACTACTCACGTCATTTGCCTTATTACCTTAACTTGCTTCACCAGAATTGGATCCTATTTGGGGTAACACTAGTGCGTTGTTAGGGTCTAATTGGGCTTTTAAGGCTAAGGTTTGAAACCTTACGGCGGGATATAACACCGGGCTATTTCCAAGATAAGGCAATACATTACCAGCCGCTGCAAATTGTTGTTTTTGTTTCAATTGACAGGCCATAACATTACCAAATAGCAGATCATCTTCGGTCCCAAGGTCTTGGTCTAAATATTATAACTAAGCATTCATAAGCGAATCCAATTTCACCTAAAAAACCAGTAATACACGATTCAACATCATTATTAGGATAAAGCCCACAGCCGTGCGTAAATGACCATAAGCAGTTTCTAGATTGTCTAAATGATATGCAGATACACACCTTCACCAGATAATTAAATAGTGCTTTGAAAATATCAAAAATAGATATCTCTACGTAATATTTAGCGTCTTTATGTTCACCTTTTGCAAACACCAACAAAGCCTTGTGATGATTCGACAGTGACAGGCGTGAGATATTGCTTAGTAGCGCATCGACGAGCACAGTTGCAGCAGCCGTGTTTACATTTGCATGGTGATGATAGGCAGCAGAAACTAGGCGTGCCAGTACTGGGCCATAAATCCTGAAATTGCCAAAAATTATTATAGGCTTTGAACGGATTACGCAACGCAAAATAAAACTGCCCACCTAGCAAATACCCCAAGCATTGGCTGATACATCGCCAATAGTGTAGCTATCGCCTCAGCTCGCGTTTGGCAGTGTACGGGCATTTTAAAGATTCAAACTGGGAAATACTATTTGGAACTTGCTTTTGACCTTATTTGTACCGATTGCTGCAGTTGATGACTATAACTGTGAACTTACGCCTTTGGAAGTGGGGTGACGGTCAGGTTAATACGCTGTTCGGACTCCAAAACCTAGGGATGAATAAAACATTGTCGCTTGATGACTTAAAGTACGCAGCCAAAGAACTATGTAAATAATTGCGACGATTTTACATGCTAAATTGTTAGTAAAGTATAACAAATAAGAAGGATATCTTTTGCTTGAGTGGAATGAACAGCGCATAGACGAGATGTTAGACGGCGATACTCAGGCGCAAGCATGTTGTTATCGAGAGTTTTCAAGCACCATTTATACGACTATTAATAATATTTGTAAAGACAGAGCTCATGCGAGCGACCTTCTACAAGATACCTTTATTGACGCTTTTGAGAACTTAGCACAATACAATCGCAACTATATTTTTATTGCTTGGCTAAAGCGCATTGCGTTTAACAATACTTTAAATTTTATTAAGCGAGAAAAAATAGCGCACAAAGCGATAGAGTATTTAAAAGAGGTGCCAACCATAGAGTCATCTTTTAATGAATCTATCAGTCAAAGCAATCTATTAGAGTATCTACTAACGAAAGTAAGTGAAAATGAAAGGTTAATTTTATGGTTGTTTATTGTCGAGCAATATAGTCATGAAGAAATAGGAGAATTATTTTCTCAAAGTCCAAGCTATTCCAAATCAATCCTTTCTCGGTGTTTGCAAAAATTAAGAAAAAAATTGGAGGTTAAGCACAATGCACATAATTAATAATCGATTAGAAGATCGGTTAACGTCCGCGGAACAAGAGCATTTGAAATTTTGTGAACAATGTACTTTTGAACAACAAGCAATAAATCAACTTAAATGTTCAGTTGAAGAAATGAAACTATTACATCCACCTGAGAGTGATTGGCTGGCAATACAACAGCATTTAGCTAAAAAAAAGCAGGTAAAACGAACGTCATTTATGCAGTTTTTTATCAGTGCTGCAGCATCGGTATCCTTTATCGCTATCGGCTGGCTGACTTGGGATAATTATCAGTTACAAGGTCAGTTGGAGCACGTTTTGTATGTTAATCAAACTCTTGAATTACAATTGATGCAAAACGGTACTCCGACATTTAATCAAATCCAGTTACTTTCGAAAATAAGGCGAATTGATTTTCAATTATTTGATACAACAACATCATTACAAAAAATTTCATTATTGAAGCAGCGTCAAAAGTTGATGGCTGAGATGATCACTAATAAAAAAGGGAAGCACTATGAATACAACATCTAAATACTTTTTATTAAAAATACTTAAAAGCTCTCTAATAAAACTTTTTTTTGTATGGTCTGTCGCTTTTTCTGTAGCTGCGGACCAATGCGCTACGATAAATTTTTCGCCGTCAGAAAAAAATGGTGAAAAATTTGTAACTATAATTGCCGTTCATAATGATAAATTATTAGAAAAATATGAAAATAAAAGGGCTACTTTACTTGGGGAATATGACTATCCATTGGCTGAAGGTGAACATACCTTGGTTGTTGAACAGTGGCCTGTGAACGAATATAAAAGACTAAAAGACAATAATGAGTATTTACCTCTTAATACATTAATTCAGGTCGTACGTTTGAATGTTAGAGCGAATCAGCATTATCAATTTGATTTTTTGACAGGAGATGATAGTTCTAAGTCATTCAAATTGAAAAAGAAAACAGCTAAGCCATGTGCAGTCGAAGAGTATTATATATTAGCGGCTAAAGGTAAGTCCTCAGATGAAAGCGAGTCAAAAAAAAATGTATTACCTGAGCCCTTAGAATACCGCTTACGTCGCATTATGACAACCATAGGTGCCTACCATGAAGGCAATGGTAACAATGCGTTTAATAATATTATACCGACCAAGTTTAATAGTATTGTTGGGATCATATTTGATGAAAATTATGGTCTTAATGGTAAAGTACTAAAGGTACTTTCTGTATTTCCTTATTCGTTAGCAAGTAAACTTAAACTATTCAGCGGTGATCAAATAACTCATCTTAATGGTCAAAAAATTAAAGCTAGCAATAAATCACCCGAGCAGCTGTTTTTTGATTATTTAAGTACTTTATATATTGGCGAAAAAATAAAAATCGATATCATACGTAATAAAGTCCAGCAGTCATTGAACAGTGACTACGTGCCGATTATTTCACCAGAAGTGAAATATCATCTGTCTCAGGTGAGTGATGTTCAGAATATAAGACAAACGTTGATTAATTATAAAACTCTACCTGCAGTGATACAATTTGAGTTTGATCAATTGATGCTTGAAATGAGTGATTACTATCGAAATAAAGTCACTGATCAAGATGTTATATCAATTAGTCGAGATGAAACATTTGATAAGAGCATCGGTTTGTCTGGAGAAAAGGTATTTCTGCAAGATGAAGTGGGCTTGAGCATCACATATGTTGACCACAATAGTGCTGCAGAAGCATTTGGTTTGGAAAAAGCGGATGTTTTAGTAAAAATAAAAAATGAACAGATAACAGAAGAAAACCTAGGAAACTTAGTTGAGTCACTAACTAATCTAAAAGTAGGGGAAAAAATCTCGTTAACAGTTAAAAGAAAGGGGCAGTATTTGACTTTGACAGACTTTTATCAGCCTCATAAGTTAGTCGCCTTTAGTTTGGAAATAGATATACATTCTATTGATATTGCTAGCGTAACTTTGGATAGGATAAGAAAAAACAACAAACTTTATTACAGAGATAAGAGAAGGGGATTTGATAAGCGTTCTCGCTTTGACTATAACTTGAGAAACAAAATCCTAAAACCTTAGTCTTAATAATTTTGGCTTCTTAAAACATTGTTCCTGACAACAGTATTGTTTCAATTTTATGACCTCAAATCGACTGCAAAAAATAATATCTTATTGCAGCGATTTGCTTGAGGTAACCAGATCAGTATCATATATATTTACTTAAAACTTTTTATAATTGTCTGACCAGCCATCTTTTGCTTTTCTTTATGGGTTGTCTATATTAAGACTTAATTGAGCACAGAAGTTTGACTTAGGTGGCATAATCTTATTTATATTACATAAGAAATAGCAGTTCACCTTCACACTTTTTGGCAGTTTATTGATACTAATAATACGATACAGGCTCGATTTCAGGCTATGTCACGCTAAATAAAACGAGTTGTTGGTGTTTGGAGTAAGCCAGCTTGACTAAAGAATACGCTTGGTCGCGTTGTTAAGCACAAAGAGGATATTATCGTAGCGTAATGAGTGTAAAGAACGTCTATGTGGTTTGCCTGTCACGTTACCATTACAACAGGTGTCGAAATGGCTCATTACCTCTGTGTCCAACACAACCCTTCACAGGGATGTCGAGCACATATATCAACATGCCGTATCAATTAGCACTGCTTATGAGTTAACACACAAGTTTTGCCGTTAACGTTTATGCGTACGATACCCGCATCAATTATCAACGGTCGTTTAATAGCCCTAATAATATTCTTAATTCTTAATACTTGATGCTGCGATAGCTGGAATGATGGAAATAGTTGGAATGATGCGAATGCTCCATTCATCACCCCCTATGCTTTTGTGAACGAACACTAAGGATTAGCCGTCGCTCGTCATACATCATAATGATACAGCTAGGCTCTATCTTCTCACAATGAGCATAACAATTAGGATACGCCGTTATGTGTTTGTGTTTCCAGCGGTAGCCCATCCTGCCCCTTGCTTCCCTATCCCCTGAATATCCCTAATCAATAGACATAAAAAAAGGCCACCTGAAACAGGTGGCCTTTCTTATTATGAGGAGTCTGGCAGTGTGCTACTCTCGCATGGGGAGACCCCAAACTACCATCGCCGCTAA
>NZ_CAJXPA010000073.1 GCF_913058035.1 uncultured Paraglaciecola sp.
TGTTAATACAGTCTAATAACTACAAAACCAGACATCTTAGCGATGCGTAGATAAACGTTTTCGCCTATTAATTTCGTGGGGAACAGCTCAGAGTTTTCTTCTGCATTCATACAATTTTCGTATGCTTTTCAATGGAAGGGAATGTCATATTGTAAATATTAGTGACTTGACATATCGTAAACTAAGCGCCAATTGGAAGGAATGTTGAAGCAAAGTGAGACGTTTGCATACTAAGAGTAAATCTGATGTATTCGTTTGACTTTATTAGTCAGCGCAGTCAAAGGATTTGCTGGCTTCGCGATTGCGTTTGCGTCTTTAACGCTCTAGCTGTTGGAATAAATATTCCATTAAAATAGTAAGTAAAAAATTATCAAGGCGATATTCCTTTAAAATTAAAGTGACCTGACCCCTTCTATTAACTCCTTGATTATTGTTCGTTCTGTTGATATTTATGAATATAAAAAGACACCTTATATAATTGAGTAGCCACAATTTGACTTAATAGCCCAATGTAAATGTGAGGTTCTATAAAGTTCAAACCTCTGAATACTCCCCATTCCTAATCCCATCAATACTCCAATCACCCACGCTATAACGAATTAACCTTAAAGTAGGAAACCCAACATGTGCTGTCATGCGTCTAACCTGCCGATTTCGTCCCTCAGAAATCGTAATAGATAACCAACTAGTAGGCTTATTTTGCCTAAAGCGCACCGGCGGGTTTCTATCCCACAAGTCGGGCTCATCGATTACCTTTACATACGCAGGTTTTGTCATGCCATCTTTTAAGTTAACGCCTGTACGCAGTCGCTCTACATCGAAAGGCTGAGGAATACCCTCTACCTGAACCCAATAGGTTTTAGCTGTTTTATGTTTAGGTGAGGCGAGTTTGTTTTGTAGCTTGCCGTCATTAGTTAACACCAACAACCCTTCGCTGTCTTTGTCTAAGCGCCCAGCGGCATAAACTTCTGGTATGAGAATAAAATCTTTGAGGGTTCGTCTGCCAGCGTGATCTGTGAACTGGGTCAGCACATCAAAAGGTTTGTTAAACAAAATAACTCGTGTTTTTGTCACAGAAGACGGTACGGGTTTAGTCGGTGCTTTTTTGAAACGTAAGTTAGGTTTATTTGACATATTTATTTACTGATTTTGATCACAAGTTGATTAATTGGTGGACATAATTATGTGAAAGTGTGATTTACAGCAGAAAATTTGCAAGCAAAACTTTTACTTAATCGGTCAATCCATATATCATTTGTTATCTTTTTTGATAAAAGCTATTTAGATCAGATTTAATTTTAAATTTTTTAACTTCGGTACAAAACACCAATCCATAACGAAAATAGTCGTGAGTTTGCTGATTTCTAAAATGTGCAAACTATGGTTTGTCGGTGCTTTACCATTAACATGAGGCTTATAATGACGATTTCCAAGTCAAAGATTATCTACACTAAAACGGACGAAGCACCAGCACTTGCTACTTATTCGCTGCTTCCCATTATTCGTAACTTTAGTTCAAGTGCAGGGATTGAAGTTGAATTAACTGATATTTCGTTAGCATCACGTATCTTGTCTGTTCTAGGCGACCTTCTTCCAGCTAATCAACAAGTACCAGACGCCCTAACTGAATTAGGGGCTTTGACACAAGAAGCATCAACTAACATAATAAAACTGCCTAACGTAAGCGCTTCAATTCCTCAGTTAAGAGCAGCTATAAGAGAGTTACAAAGCAAAGGTTTTGCTTTGCCTGAGTTTCCTGAAGATCCTCAAACAGATGATGAAAAAGATATCTCAGCACGTTACGGTAAAGTATTAGGCAGTGCTGTAAATCCAGTCTTACGTGAAGGTAATTCTGACCGTCGTGCGCCAATTGCAGTTAAGAATTATGCTAAACGTAATCCCCATTCAATGGGAGCTTGGAGTCAGGCCTCACAAACTCACGTAGCACACATGAGTGAAGGTGATTTTTACTCGGGTGAAAAATCAGTTACGGTGGTTAAAGCAGGCTACGTAGATATTGAGTTTACTGACAAATCTGGGAAAGTCACTGTACTTAAGTCGAAAGTAGATTTGTTAGCAGGCGAGGTGATTGATGGCATGTTTATGAGCAAAAAAGCTTTGTGTGAATTTTTTGAAGTACAAATTGAAGATGCCAGAAACACAGGGGTTTTATTCTCGTTGCATGTTAAAGCGACCATGATGAAAGTGTCTCATCCAATTGTATTTGGTCATTGTGTTAAAGTTTTCTATAAAGATTTATTTGACAAGCACCAAACATTATTTGATGAATTAGGTGTGAATCCTAATAATGGTTTAGGCAGTGTGTACGATAAAATAGCGACCCTACCGCAGTCGCAAAGAGCTGAAATCGAGCATGACATCAATGCTTGTTATGCTAATCGTCCTCCCATCGCTATGGTTAATTCAGATAAGGGTATTTCGAACTTACATGTACCTAGTGATGTTATTGTTGATGCTTCTATGCCAGCGATGATCAGAAGCTCTGGGAAAATGTGGGGACCAGATGGGAAGTTACATGACACCAAAGCGGTTATACCTGAAAGTACTTACGCCACAATTTATCAAGAAACTATCAACTTTTGTAAAACGCACGGTGCATTTGATCCCACAACAATGGGAACTGTGCCAAACGTCGGTTTAATGGCCCAAAAAGCTGAAGAGTATGGCTCGCACGATAAGACTTTTGAAATGACTGGTGACGGTAATGTACGAATTATCGATCAGGATGGCGTGGTTTTAATTGAGCATGCTGTAGAAGAGGGTGATATTTGGAGAATGTGCCAAGCCAAAGATGCTCCTATCCGCGATTGGGTTAAGCTTGCAGTCAACAGAGCTCGCCATTCTGGTATGCCGACTGTATTTTGGTTGGATGATGAAAGAGCACATGATGCTCAGATGATTTTAAAAGTAGCTGAATATCTTAAAGAGCATGATACAAACGGTTTAGAGATATCTATCATGTCACCTGTTCGCGCAATGCGTTTTTCAATGGAACGAGCAATACGTGGTTTGGATACTATCTCTGTTACAGGTAACGTTCTTCGTGATTATCTTACTGACTTATTTCCAATTTTAGAATTGGGTACCAGCGCTAAGATGTTGTCTATCGTGCCTTTAATGGCTGGTGGTGGATTATTTGAAACTGGAGCCGGGGGTTCTGCGCCAAAACACGTTCAACAATTTGTTGAAGAGGGGCATTTGCGTTGGGATTCACTTGGTGAGTTTTTAGCGTTAGCCGTGTCTTTTGAAGATTTAGCGCTCAAGACTAAAAATAGCAAGGCAAAAGCTTTGGCCGTAGCACTAGACCATGAAACAGAAAAGCTGTTGACTGAAGGTAAATCACCGTTACGAAAAGCGGGTCAGTTAGACAATAGAGGAAGTCATTTTTATTTAGCTCTGTATTGGGCTGAAGCGTTGGTTAATCAAAATGATGATCAGGAGTTAGTTGTTAAATTTAAACCTTTATTTGAATCGTTGTCTGCCAATGAAAGCAAAATCATGGCGGAAATTGATTCAACTCAAGGTAAGGCTATAGACATTGGCGGTTACTACTACCCAGATGATGCCTTATTAACTCAAGCGATGTGCCCCAGTGCTACGTTCAATGAAATAATAGCTGCCGGTTAATAAATTTATGCCCTGTTTACAGGGCGTTATCAAAGCCCAAATTGTACGCAAACAAAAAAGCAGACTCCAAGTCTGCTTTTTATATGTCAGATGATAATCTATCTTTCAGGCTCACCATTAAAATCAATATTCTCTGCATGCAACCCCTTAGGGCCCTGTTGCACTTCATATTTTACTTCTTGGCCTGCTTTGAGAGAGCGGTAGCCTTCCATCTGAATTGTTGAGTAATGTGCGAATATATCATCACCGCCATCATCAGGAACAATAAAGCCAAAACCTTTAGCATTGTTGAACCATTTTACCTTGCCGATTGCCATACTTCTGCTTCCTTTTAATCCCTTGAACTAATCCAACTTTGCCCCCACACTGTATTAGAAGGCTGACGTATTAACTACTCAATACAATCGTCAAATTAAAATGTAGGTTTTTTAACCTGTTTTTGTCAAGCTGAATTTGATATTTTTATTGAAATCTTAAAGATAATAAATTTCAGCGGTAGTGGCTAATGCATGAAGTCGTCTTAAATTATTTGGGCTAAATAAGTGAACTATGAGTAAAGATAATACCATCAACATTGAACGTCTTAAAGAAATTGATGCGGTAAAGAAAAAAGCCGCTCCTCCACCTATGTTTAAGGTGCTACTCAACAATGACGATTACACACCAATGGATTTTGTAATTGACGTACTCATGCGATTTTTTAATTTGGATGGTGAAAAAGCGCAACAAGTAATGTTTACAGTGCATTATCACGGAAGAGCTGTATGTGGCATATATACTGCAGAAATTGCAGAAACTAAGGTGATGCAGGTTAGTCGGTACGCAAAAGAACACCAACATCCGCTCATGTGTACCATGGAGCAAGTGTGATGTTTGGATTGAGAGAAATATCATCATCGAATAGGCTAGTAGTCAGAGGGGATTTTAATGTTAAATAAAGATTTAGAGCAAACGCTCAATGAAGCGTTTATATTTGCTAGAGAGCATCGTCATGAGTTTATGACGGTAGAGCATCTCTTACTTGCTTTGCTTGATAATAAAGCCGCTAAAGATGCGTTGAAGGCTTGCGGTGCTAATATTGAGTCAATCAAACAAGAACTTACTGATTTCGTTAAAGATACCACTCCTTTATTATTAGACGAAGAGGGAAAGGAACGAGAAACACAGCCTACGCTAGGTTTTCAACGTGTACTGCAACGTGCAGTTTTTCATGTGCAATCATCAGGCAAAGAAGAGGTCACTGGGGCAAATGTATTAGTAGCCATTTTTAGTGAGCAAGAGTCTCAGGCTGTTTATGTATTAAAAAAATCTGATGTAACACGTTTAGATGTGGTCAATTATATCTCGCATGGTGTCTCAAAAATTGACGATGAATCACCAGCTAGCAATGAAAGTGAAGACGAAACCAGCGAACAAGAAGAAGCAGAGTCGATGCTGGATAAGTATTCAACTAACCTTAACCAAAGCGCTAAAGAAGGCAAAATCGATCCCCTTATCGGTCGAGATAGCGAACTAGAGCGTAGCATTCAAATATTATGTCGTCGCCGCAAAAACAACCCATTATTAGTAGGTGAGGCTGGAGTAGGTAAAACTGCTATTGCTGAAGGTTTAGCTTATCGGATTGTGAATAACGAAGTACCGGAAGTTATTGCACAAGCGACAGTTTATTCGTTAGATATGGGGGCATTGTTGGCAGGGACTAAATACCGTGGTGATTTTGAGAAACGCCTTAAAGGAATATTGAAAGAGCTGTCAGCTCAACCAGACGCTATATTATTTATTGATGAAATACATACTATTATCGGTGCAGGTGCTGCCTCTGGAGGAGTAATGGACGCCTCCAATCTACTTAAACCAAAACTAAGTAGTGGCGAATTACGTTGCATGGGCTCAACGACATATCAAGAATACCAAGGAATTTTCGAAAAAGACCGTGCGCTGGCCCGCCGTTTCCAAAAAGTAGATGTGATAGAACCTACCGTTAGTGATACCACTAAAATTCTAATGGGATTGAAATCACGTTACGAAGCGCATCATAGTGTACGTTTTACTCACAAAGCGATCCGTGCAGCAGCTGAGTTGTCTGCTAAATATATTAACGAACGCCATTTACCTGATAAAGCGATTGACGTCATTGATGAAGCTGGTGCTAGTCAACGTTTACTTCCAGCCTCTAAGCGCAAAAAGACGATTGGTGTAAGCGATATTGAACTTATCATCTCCAAGATTGCACGCATTCCAGAAAAGTCTGTATCGTCCTCAGACAAGCAAGTGCTTAAACACTTGGACCGTGACCTAAAAATGGTCGTGTTTGGGCAAGACAAAGCTATCGATACTTTGACGGACGCTATTCGTTTATCTCGTTCTGGTTTAGGTAATGAAACCAAACCTATTGGTAACTTCCTGTTTGCTGGGCCTACTGGAGTAGGTAAAACTGAAGTGACTGCCCAGCTAGCAAAAGTTCTAGGCGTAGAGTTGTTACGTTTCGATATGTCTGAATATATGGAGCGTCATGCGGTGAGCCGTTTGATTGGTGCTCCCCCAGGTTATGTGGGTTTTGATCAGGGGGGATTATTAACAGATGCAGTGATCAAAAATCCCTACTCAGTAATTTTGTTAGATGAAGTAGAAAAGGCTCACAGCGATATCTACAACATATTGCTACAAGTCATGGACCATGGAACATTAACGGATAATAACGGCCGTAAGGTAGATTTTAGAAACGTTGTGTTGGTTATGACGACTAACGCGGGTGTGCAGGAAACGATTCGAACTTCTATTGGTTTTAAACAGCAGGATCATAGTCATGATGCGATGTCTGAAATTAAAAAAATATTTACACCAGAGTTTAGAAACAGACTGGATGCGACTGTTTGGTTTAACCACCTTGGAAGGGATGTCATTTTACAAGTGGTT
Source organism: uncultured Paraglaciecola sp. (assembly GCF_913058035.1). GTDB lineage: Bacteria > Pseudomonadota > Gammaproteobacteria > Enterobacterales > Alteromonadaceae > Paraglaciecola. The sequence continues at coordinate 6,565 of NZ_CAJXPA010000073.1, forward strand.
GATAAATTCATTGTTGAACTGCAAGTGCAGCTGGACAATAAAGGTGTGTCATTAGAAGTCACTACTCAAGCTCGTGATTGGTTAGGCGATAAGGGATATGATAAAAATATGGGCGCACGACCTATGGCACGCGTCATCCAGCAACATGTTAAGAAAGAATTAGCACACGAGTTGTTGTTTGGACGATTAAGTCAAGGTGGAAGTGTTAAGATTGCTGTTAAAGATAAAGAGCTTAGCTTCGAGTTTTTTTCTGACAGTAAAGAAAAACCAGCGGTGCTTAACTCCTAATTTATAATATTTGATTGAGTTAAATGTCTGTAGGCATAAAAAAAACCGATATTGAAAAATATCGGTTTTTTTATATCTTTAAAATCTGTACTTGGGTTAAGTGCTCTACCTTATTAATCCCAAGAGTAAATAATGATTTATTATCTTGCGCGGTAGATGATACGGCCTTTGGATAGGTCGTAAGGCGTAAGTTCTACTGTTACTTTGTCGCCAGTTAAAATCCGAATATAGTTTTTACGCATCTTGCCTGAAATGTGGGCAGTAACAACATGACCATTTTCCAATTCAACACGAAACATAGTATTTGGAAGGGTATCCAACACAGTGCCTTCCATTTCAATACAATCTTCTTTCGCCATCTAACTCTGTTACCTCTAATAAATAAAATAAGTGTCTAAAAATGCCGCGAAGATATTGCCCAATAAGGGAGCGAGTGTAAAGCTTTACCCTGCTTTTTTTGTAATTAGTTGCCATTTATCATCAAAAAAGCGCTCATGGGGTAAAAAATTTTGTTTATAGCTCATTTTCTGACAGGTATCTATTTGATATCCTAAGTACAAAAAAGGTTTGTTTAATGACTTGGCAAGTTCGATTTGCTGCAAAATAGCAAAGTTTCCTAATGAGCGTTGCTGTTCTTCGGGCTTGAAAAAAGTGTATAACGCCGATAAGGAAGATACTAGGTTGTCAGTGACTGCTACACCAATTAGTTCGTCACTCGCGTATAATTCAATAAACAAAGCGTTATTCCAAGGACTTAAAACAAAACCTTGATACTGTTCTAGGGTTGCAGGGTACATGCTGCCATCAGAATGACGTTGATTGATGTAAGACTCATACAATGGATAATATTCCGGCTTGTCACCATGACTAATATGTATTGTTAAGTCCTGATTACGCTTCATGATGCGCTTTTGACTCTTTGATGGGGTAAATGTATTAACTGGAAGCCGAATAGACTCACAGGCGTTACAAGAGCTACAGTGAGGTCGATAAATCTGCGTCCCACTGCGTCTGAAGCCTGCACTGATTAAATAGTCATATTCAAGCATAGTGGGTTGAGTATCACTCATAAAAACTAGTAGCCTTTCATCTTGCTCTGGAAGATAACTACAAGTAAAAGCAGTGGTAATGCCAAATTTCATTTCCATAACGTTATAGCCATTTAATCAGGTTAAGTGCTTGTGGTTGCCAAACACTTTTATCGAAGGTTTTCTGGCTTTGCTGTTGCAAAATAATCAAAAATTTATCTCTAGGCATCTCAACACAACCTAAGCTGGCTAGATGTGGATTTTGCATTTGACAGTCAATAAATTCTGCTGCTTGAGACTTAAGTATCTCAACTAAAGAAAACATAGCTACTTTAGACGCATTAGTGGCTTTATGAAACATAGACTCACCGCAAAACATTTTGCCAATTACTATACCGTATAAGCCTCCTACAAGGGTATCTTCGTTCCATACCTCAATAGAATGAGCATGACCAAGACGATGTAAGTTCTTGTAAGCATTAATCATGTCATAAGTTATCCAAGTGCCAGAATCGTCTCTAGGAATGGTCGCACATTCGTCTATGACTTGGTTAAACGCGATATTGATGGTGATTTGGTAGTTACAGTTGCGTACAAATTTTTTCAAACTTTTACTGCACTTAAAATTATCTACAGGCAATATGCCTCTAGGGTTTGGTGACCACCACATAACAGGTTCGTTTTGACTGAACCAAGGAAATATTCCAGATTCATAAGCTAGAAGTAGACGTTCGGCGCTCAAATCACCACCGAATGCTAATAAACCGTTAGGTTCAGTTAACGCTATATCTGTTGGTGGAAATATAAGTTTTTTGTCGAGTTTAGTCAAAGTCAGCATAGGGATTTCGTTATTGTTCTAGTTTGTAAAATAGAATTAAAAAAGGCCTCAAGTCGAGGCCTTTTATGTAAATAGAATCACTTGTTATTCTTGAGCGTCTAAAAATTTCTCAGCATCCAAAGCTGCCATGCAACCAGTACCTGCTGAGGTAATGGCTTGACGATAGATATGGTCGCTCACATCACCTGCAGCAAACACACCTTCAACACTGGTTTGAGTGGCATTACCCTCGGTGCCACTTTTCACTGTAATGTAGCCGTCTTTCATATCCAGCTCACCTTCAAATATCCCAGTATTTGGCTGATGGCCGATTGCGATAAACACACCCATCAAATCTATGTTTTCAGTCGCTTCAGAGTCTGTGTTTTTGATACGAATGCCAGTCACACCCATCTCATCACCTAGGATTTCGTCTAATTGACGGTCTAAATGTAATGTAACGTTACCATTTTTAGCTTTTTCCATTAAACGGTCAGCAAGTATTTTTTCACTTCGAAAAGAATCGCGTCTATGAATAACATGAACTTCAGAGGCAATGTTAGATAGATATAGAGCTTCTTCAACGGCTGTATTGCCACCGCCCACAACAGCTACCTTCTGATTGCGGTAAAAAAATCCATCACAAGTTGCACAGGCTGATACTCCTTTGCCCATGAAAGCTGTTTCTGACTCCATACCAAGATATTTTGCAGAAGCACCTGTACTAATAATCAATGAATCACAGGTATAAGTGCCTTGGTCACCGGTTAAGGTGAAAGGCCGTTTAGACAGGTCAGTTTTATTGATATGGTCAAAAATAATTTCAGTATCGAACTTTTCAGCATGTTTTTGCATACGGTCCATTAAATCAGGACCAGTTAACCCTTCAGGGTCGCCTGGCCAATTCTCGACTTCTGTTGTGGTAGTTAGTTGTCCACCTTGCTGAATGCCGGTTAATAACACAGGATTAAGATTAGCGCGAGCAGCGTATACAGCCGCAGAGTAACCTGCAGGGCCTGAACCCAAAATTAGTAGTTTAACGTGTCTTACTACAGACATTTAACTCTCCAAATATTCTTTTTAAACGTCACCAAAATGACCTAGGTTTCATTGATCATGAGATGACAGTAGATGTGGGCATGTGCAGCACTTTCAACATCCAAAGCGTAACTAAATTTAGTAATAAGCTCAAAATTAATTCTGTGCCGCCTGAATTGCCGTCAGTGCAATAGTAAATACGATATCGTCTACCAGTGCGCCTCGGCTTAAATCGTTAACAGGTTTACGCATGCCTTGTAGCATTGGACCAATACTGACTAAGTCAGCACTTCGTTGCACAGCCTTATAAGTAGTATTGCCGGTATTGAGATCGGGAAAAATAAATACCGTGGCATGACCTGCTACTTTACTATTAGGCGCTTTACTTTTAGCGACACTTTCCATCACGGCTGCATCATACTGCAAAGGACCATCTATTAATAAATCAGGGCGTTTCTGTTGCGCTAATTTAGTGGCTAATTTGACCTTTTCAACATCTGATCCAGTACCTGAATCACCAGTGCTGTAACTTATCATGGCTACTTTAGGTTCGATACCAAAGGCGGCAGCTGAGTCGGCTGATTGGATCGCGATATCGGCCAGTTGTTCAGCATTAGGATCAGGATTAATAGCACAATCGCCGTATACCAAAACCTGCTCTGGTAATAACATAAAAAAGATTGAGGACACTAGAGATACCCCTGGCGCAGTTTTGATTAATTGCAACGCAGGACGAATAGTATTGGCTGTTGTATTAATTGCACCTGAAACTAACCCATCAACATGATTTTGTTGCAACATCATCGTGCCAAGCATAACGTTATCGAGTAGAAGCTCTTTGGCTACCACCGCCGTTAACCCTTTGTGTTTGCGCATCTCAACTAACGGTTGCACATACTGGCTGCGGATGTCTTCAGGCTGTTTAATTTCGACTGAGTCAGGTAATTCAACACCCTGTTGCTGGGCAACCCTTAGTATCTCGATTTTGTTGCCCAGCAGAATACACTTTGCAATATTTCTTTGTGCACATATCGCTGCTGCTTTGATAGTTCTTGGTTCCTCACCCTCTGGCAGTACCACGGTTTTTTGAGCTTGTTGAGCCAGTAGGGTCAATTTATAACGAAATGCCGAGGGTGACAGTCTCAAGGGCCTATCAGAGCCTTTTGAAATAGACGCTACCCAATTAGGATCGATACAAGCAGCCGTATGGTCCATCACGCGATTAATACGTTGCTCATCGTCCGCTGGCACTTCTTGATTGAACATATGCAAGTTGAGTGAGGTTTGCCACGTGTTATCGTTAGTTAGTAAAACAGGTAAACCAGTTTCCAACGCTTGCGAGCAAAGCTGCCAAATTCGGGGATCTGGTTGATACCCCCCAGTTAAAAGCAGGGCACCAATTTTTGTACCATTTTGTGCTGCTAAACAACATGACACCAACACGTCGCTTCTGTCACCTGACATGACCAGCAGTGCACCGGGTTTAAGGACTGATACCATATTGTGGATTTCGCGGGCGCAGAAATGCACACTTCGAAGTCGTCTGTGTTGATAATCGCCCTCATTTAATAATTGTGCATTTAAGTGTTTGCATACATCCATGACACGCGGGGCAATTAATTCAAAGTTCCAACTAACACAACCCAATAATGCAAAAGATTTTGAAAAAATAGGCAACGTGGATAACTGCTGCATAATTTCAGGCGTTTGGCTGTCGTCATGACTTTCTATTAATTCGCTACTTAACCGACCTTTGTCATCGATAGGTGCATTGACCTTATTAAAAATACAGCCGATAACTTTTTTACCTTTATGACCGCCATAACTGTCGGCTACAATTTCAAGTTTGTCGTTAAGTTGATTTAACCTCAAACTTCCTGGTGCACTAACCAACACAATTTGTGCATCTAAGGCGTTACAAATTTCTCTATTTAAACGTACTGCATAAGGGTGGTTCTGGGTCGATACCAATCCTTCGATGATAGCGATATCCTCTTCACCCGCATTTTGTTCAAACAGTGCGATTATTTCTTCCAATAAAATATCTCTATTGTCTTGGCTTATCATCTCCTCAACATATGATGTGGAAAATGGCTTGGCTGGTTTTAACAATCCGACTTTAGTCGCTATTGTGGTCGACTTTTCTGCCTCGCCATCGCCTTGTCTAGGCTGTCCAACAGGTTTGAAAAAATTTACCTTCAGGCCTTGTTGCTGCATCACTCGCACTAACCCAAGGCTAACGCTAGTCAAACCGACACTTGTACCTACTGGTATCAACATTATACGACGTGGCATAGTGACTCCTTAATGAGCAAATTGTATGGCATCTTTGGCAATTACCCATTCTTCATTAGTGGCAATTGCAAAGATAGGATTTGAACTAGAACAACTAATGAGGCCAGACTGTCCAAAACGCATTTCTAGGTTTTTATCAATATCAAGTTGAAATCCCAAATGCCCCAACTGGTTAATCGTATTTTCTCTAATATAAGCGGAATTTTCGCCAATCCCGCCGGTAAAAACCAAAGCATCTAGCGGTCCTACAACCGCTAAATACGAACCAATATATTTCACTAAACGATAAATAAACATATCCAGTGCCAGTTTCGCTTGCTGGTTGCCTTCTTTGACCTCCTGCTCAAGTGTTCTGCAGTCATTACTCAGTTTTGAAACACCCAGCAAGCCAGACTCATTATTTAATAAGTGGCTTACTTTATCGACCGAATAGCCCAATTGCTCAATAAGGTATGTGGGTAAACTGGGATCAATATCACCGCTGCGTGTACCCATCACTAAACCCTCTAAAGGGGTGAAACCTAAGCTGGTGTCGATAGCTTTACCCTGCTTAATGGCTGCTATACTGCATCCGTTGCCTAAGTGTGCAGTAATTAAGTTACAATTTGAGAACTCTTTTTTAAGCGCATTTGCCGCCTCGTGTGCTACAAAATAATGACTTGAGCCATGAAAACCGTACCGCCTAATATGATGTTGTTGGTAAAGTTCGTAGGGTAAGGCGTATAAATATGCATGTTTAGGCATGGTCTGAAAAAAAGCAGTATCGAATACTGCAACATGAGGTAAATCTGGAAAAGTTGTTTGAGCGCTATTAATACCCGCTAAGTTGGCTGGGTTATGCAACGGCGCCATCAATGATGTTTGCTCAATGGCCTGCTTAACATCATCATCTATTAAGCTAGAATGTGTAAAGGTCTCACCGCCATGAACCACTCGATGTCCTACTGCAACAATTTGTTGGCTTAAGGTTTCAAACTTTTTGAGTGTGTTGGCAATGACGGTTAATGCTTGTTGATGGCTTGCATCGGCGGGTAATTCAGCACTATGTTGTTTGTTTTGGTAATTAAATCCAAATTTGCTTGAAACTGTGCCAAGATTTTCTGCTAATCCATGTAGCGGTGCTGTTCCTGTTTTAGCTTCGATAATGGCAAATTTAATAGAAGAACTGCCGCAATTAAGAACGAGAACGTATTGATCCATAAGTCAAAACTTTTGCTATTTAGAGGTGTGTATTTCTAATAGTAACGTTTATGAGAAATTTTTGGGTATAGATAGTTGAATTAATATAACTTTAGCGTGTTAGCTTATCCTTGAGTTAGCCGCTAGAATACATTTAAGCTTTATTACGGAGTCACTGAGTTGGCACAAACTATTACAGCAATGGTGAGAGATGGTCAGCAATATATGCAGACTTGGCCGATGCAACCGCAGTTGTTTGGCATGTTCCCAGAGAGCAAAGTCATTTTGGCGACCAAATTTTCGATAAAAGTTATGCCTGCTCTGGCTGTTTTAACAGTTGCGGCATTAATTAATTTGCAAGGCGTTGAGCGTTTACCTCAGGCTCTGGCCATAGGCGCGTTCTTTTTGTCACTACCCATGCAGGGTTTGATGTGGTTGGGGCATCGTTCAAATCAATATCTACCGCCTACATTAAAGCAATGGTACCTTGATATCCATTATAAAATGCAGATGCAAGGATGTGCATTACAATCTCCCAAAGCTAGGCCAGATTACAAAGAGCTTGCTGTATTATTAAAAACAGCTTTTGACGAATTAGATAAAGCATTTACTAAACGTTGGTTTTAAGTTTGTTTTTAACCAACAAAATAGTATTTTATTACCTAAAACTTATCCGAATACAACAAGTGTCTTTTACAATAAGGTAAGTGCATAAGCTTTGGTTTCGAGACAGATTCATTCTGTATAACTTCTACTGTGAAAGGTTGTAGTCACTCACATATTATCTCAACTAATTTCACAACAAGCTGCAGTACAAAGCATTTTGTTGGCTACATCAATTTAAGATTCTCTGTTAACAATATCAATGGGAATGTTACTTCAGACGAGTGCATAAGCAGCCAAAGGGCTTCTACACTTTTTACACACATAAATTTGTTTGCCGTTAATTACTTTATTATGCCTTCTAATTCCTAATTCTATGGGTCCACATTGACATTGATAATGGAAGCTTTTTCCTTTTACTTTGGTCACATCCATTTGGTGGTAGGTTTGCCCTTTTAAACTAAAAAGTTTAAACATTAAATTTTGCCATTCTTTACCGTGAGGGCGAACTTTACCAAAAAGCCAATAAGCTAATAAATGACACACTTCATGAGGAACAACTTCCTCCAAAAATGCATCCACATTGTCATCTAACAATATAGGATTAAAGCGTAATTCATTTTTTTGAAGCCGGGCACAACCTGCTATCTTGCCCTTTTGATTAAAGTTTATTTTTGGCAACATAAAATGTTGGTCAAAGTGAGTTGAAGCATGATCTATACATTGTTTAACTTTTTTTGTAACTAACTGTTGTGTAGATAAAGACAAATGAATTCTGCTTTCCAATATGATTGGCTTCCGAATTTCAATGATATACCAATTATGCTCAATATTTAATGCCTAGAATGTGTACCGTTTTTTTTAAATGGTGATGAGGCGAGTTGCAACCTTAATAAAAACATTTAGTAAAACATTTAATAAGTTATCTATATTAAGTATAAAATTCGATAGAGCACTCTTTTTAGAGCCTGCTGGATGGTGAATTTTCTAAAAAGGTTAATGCTATAAATAGATAACATTAATTATTCTGAGTATATCAATGCAAGATTAACTACAGCGCCATTCTCTATATTTTAGTTTTTTAGCGGATCCGGCAGATGTAAATTTTTGCGCAAAGGTGCATGGCAGTATTGTCATAAAATGGATGGCTCAAGCAGATGATGCCTTTGCTGCGCGGTGAGGTGCACATTATTGTATAATCGTATCTATTGGTGGAATACGATTTATTTGGCCAATTTTAGTTGGTCAGGTGGTGACTGTTACTGCTTAAATTGTGAACACATGCGAAACAAGCATGTACATCTATATTTGGATTTTAGTTGGGGTCTCCTGCACAAAATAGAATGGCCGAGAAAGGTTATCGTATCATGGCAGTTGTGGCTTACGACCCATCTGGTTATCCAGTCGAAGTGACTAACTGGGTGCTATAAACAAACTAAATCTTGCGACATAATAATATGCCATTCAGATACAAGAGTCTGCTAGGATTTTGTATCAGGTGTCAGCTGCAATGCTTGTGAAAAATAATATGTTTTCTATTTTTCATAAAACGATATTGTTGACCCTATATAAATACTTCTGGTGTTAACAAACGATTATAAACGTATGTAGCTCCGATTTTTTTCAAAAAAATAATGTGTCTCAACGTAGAATGAGAATTTCTACCCACTGATGACACGGTGTTGAGTTTGAACAGTAGGTTTCAATGATTATAATTAATCATCCCGAATGAAAAGCAATCATATTGAACCTATTTACTGTGTACTATATTCCATACTTTGCCTCTTTTTCAGCTAATATTTCCACAGCATTTGAATGATAAACTCATATTAAGAAATTAAACTGCTGTACAAATACTGCTTCAATAATTCTTAAACTTTAATTAATAAAAAAGCCCAACATCCATGTTGAGCTAATACCAGAGACTGGTTGTTCTTAGCTAATGTAATTAATCAATTTTAGTCAGTGTTATTGACAAGAGTAAAATAACAAATATTATATTTCGCAAGGTAAGCAATAAGCATAGACCCCTTTAGGATCATTCAATTTTGCTACCGCTTCCAAGTCCGCTGTGATTTCTTTAACTAGACTTAAAATAGTACTCGATTTTTCTACCTTAAAAGCACCTTGAAAGGTAACAGAGGCGTTTTGTAGTATCTCTTTCCAGAATATTTCACTCTTAGACAACGTTTTTTTAATATATTGAGTGTCATAAGTTTCTAAATTGGATAAGTCAGCAGCGGCTTTTATGCCATCTTCTAAGTAACCTATTTCATCTACTAAGCCTAACTTAAGAGCAGTTTCTCCAATCCAAACACGTCCTTGGGCTATTTCATCGACTTGACTTTTACTCATCTCACGCTTATCGGCGACCAGAGATATAAATTGATCATAGCCATGTTCGATACCTCTTTGCATAATGGCAGCCAGTTTAGGATTAAGTGTCTTAGTAATCCCCATGCCTGCAAATTCAGTGGTACCGACACCATCAGTATGTACACCTAAATAATCAAGAGTTTTCTCAAAGGTTAAAAACATTCCAAAGATACCAATAGATCCTGTAATAGTGCTTGGTGCAGCAATTATTTTGTCTGCTCCAGCAGAAATCCAATACCCACCAGAAGCGGCATAAGTACTCATAACTGCTACTACTGGTTTACCAACAGCTTGCAAGTTTTCAACTTCTTGACGAATAATTTCTGAGGCAAAAGCACTGCCCCCTGGTGAGTCTACATATAACACTACTGATTTTACTGTATCGTCATATCTTGCTTTACGTAGAAGCTGTGCTGTACTGTCACCACCTATTTGACCTGGCTTTTTAGTACCGTTTAATATGGTACCTTTCGCTACAACTATCGCGACCTTATCCATATCGTTAGGCATATTTGGTAGAACAGGTTTGATCATTCTTAAGTAATTATTGTAACTGATAGCGTTGAAACCCATGCCGCTTTCGTCTTTGCCAACTGCAGCAACAATTTCTTGCAAAGCTTGTTCGCGTGTTTTCAGTGCATCAACCCAACCAAAATCTAATGCATATTTTGCAAAATCACCCCCGACTTGTTCAAATTTCTGCAAGAAAACATCTAATTCTTCATCAAAATCATCTACATCTAAGCCGCGAGCCTTGGCAACACTTGCCTTATATTGTGTCCACATTGCTGTTAGCCATGCTTTATTTGCTTCCTTCGCTGGTTCTGACATATCGTCACGAATGAAGGGTTCAACGGCTGACTTATAGGTACCCACTTTAAAGACGTGTGTTTCTGCTTTAAGTTTTTCGATAGCCGATTTGAAATACATGCCAAAACGTCCATATCCTTCAAACATCATAAAACCCATAGGATTTAAATATAGGTGATCTGCACGACTGGCAAGGTAATATTGGTTCTGAGTATAGTAGTCCCCGATTGCATAGATGGGCTTGTTACTTTCTTTAAAGGCTTCTAAAGCTAATGCAATTTGTTCTAATTTGTCTAAACCAATGTTGTCTAGGCCATGTAAATCAAGTACTAGAAGTTTTATCCGTCGATCTTGTCTAGCGTTTTCAATAGAAAGTAATATATCTTGTAGTAACATTTCTGGGTTATCGTCTTTTTGCTCAAAAGCCTCTTCCAAAAACTTGGTGAATGGGTCAACGGTTTCTTTCTCAATGACTACGTTACCGACTAACTTCAGAACTAACGCTGAATTAGATGGTACTGTAACTGTATTTTCATCCTTTAAAAAAACTGTAATTAGACTCAAAAATATAACAATAAAAATAATGTTAAAAAATAATTTTCGACTAAAATTGAGCGCGGTCCATAAACCAACAAACAACGACTTCGTCCAACTTTTTCCTGAAGACATAATAGGTGTGCACACTTATAAAATAATTGAACGATATCTTATCTAAAAACAGCCGTTTTTAACATTTTCAAATGTAATTTTTTGTAACTTTTCCATTTATAAGTTAAATATTTGCTATAGAGTTACTGTAAATATAAAGACAAGCCTACTTACATATGAAAACACATCCTTACTACCCACATTTATTCAAAGGTCTAGACCTTGGGTTTACTCAATTACCTAATCGTGTGTTGATGGGTTCAATGCACCTTGGTTTAGAAGAAGAGAAAAATGGCTTTGAAAAACTGGCTGCGTTCTATGCAGAACGTGCCGCTGGTGGAGTAGGGTTGATAGTGACAGGTGGGATTAGTCCTAACCGACAAGGTTGGTTATTGCCTTTTGCGGCACGTATGAGTAATAAAAAACACGCTAAAGAACATCAAGTCATTACCGAAGCTGTTCACCAACATCAAGGTAAAATATGCCTTCAAATACTACATTCTGGACGTTATGGTTATCACCCATTTGTAGTTGCACCCTCAGCTATTAAATCTCCAATAAATCCTTTTAAACCCAAAGCCATCTCAAAAAGAGGCATTGTTAACACCATAAATGATTACGCAAATTGCGCTGCCATGGCCAAAGTAGCGGGATACGATGGTGTCGAAATAATGGGATCTGAAGGCTACTTTATTAATCAATTCTTATGTCCTCGAACTAATCAACGAGATGATGAATGGGGAGGTAGCTTTGAAAATCGCTCGCGTATTGCAATTGAAATAGTCAATGCAGTCAGACAAAAAGTGGGTACTGACTTTATCATTATATTTCGTTTATCCATGTTGGATTTAGTCGAAGGGGGTAGTAATTGGGATGAAGTGGTGGCTCTAGGGAAACTAATTGAGGAGTGCGGAGCCACACTTATTAATACGGGCATTGGTTGGCATGAAACGCGAGTGCCCACTATAGGCACTATGGTCCCAAGGGGCGCGTTCACTTGGATAACTGAGCGTATGAAAGGTGAGCTGACGGTGCCTTTAATTGCGACTAATAGGATCAATACGCCTGAAATTGCTGAAAAAATATTAGCCAGTGGGCAAGCAGATATGGTGTCGATGGCCAGACCTTTCTTGGCCGATGAAAATTTTGTGCGCAAAGCACAGCAAGGAAGAGGAGATGAGATCAATACCTGTATTGCTTGTAACCAAGCTTGTTTGGACCATGGATTTGCCCGCAAGCGTGCCAGCTGTTTGGTCAATCCGCGAGCTGGATACGAAACAGAACTAAATTTCCCTTCAACTACCCACAAGAAAAAACTAGCGGTAGTAGGTGCAGGGCCTGCTGGTCTTGCCTTCAGTTGTTATGCTGCTGAGCGTGGTCATGAGGTACATTTGTTTGAAAAAAGTACCGAAATTGGCGGTCAATTTAACTATGCTAAACGTATTCCTGGTAAAGAAGAATTTTATGAAACCCTACGTTACTTCAAAAAGAGAATAGAAGTCACAGGTGTACATTTGCATCTAGAAAGTCAGCAAAGTGTTGAGTCTTTAGCTGATGCTAATTTTGAACAGGTGGTACTTGCTACAGGGATAAAGCCCCGAGAGGTCAATATTGAAGGCATACAGCATCCAAAAGTCATGGATTATCTTGATGTGTTGAGAGACGATAAGCCAGTCGGTAAAAAGGTCGCGATAATAGGGGCTGGGGGCATTGGTTTTGATGTGGCAGAATTTTTGGTAGAAGAACATTCTTTAACCAATGAACCTGAACGATGGTTAAAAAGTTGGGGAGTCGATAAAGAGTACAAACAAGCTGGCGGATTGATCGAGGCAACTATTGGGCAGCCTGCCAGAGAGATATTTTTACTACAACGTAAAACGACTAAAGTAGGCAAAGGGCTAGGTAAGACTACCGGTTGGATCCACCGTTCGGCTTTACAAAAGAAACAGGTGCAAATGATCGCAGGCGTTGATTACGTAAAAATTGACGATCAAGGTTTACATATCCAAGTAAATGACAAGCCGCAAATACTGGACGTGGACCATATTATTTTATGTGCGGGCCAAGAACCATTTAAAGACTTATTAAAAGGGTTAGGAGAGAGAAATATCAAGACACATTTAATCGGAGGCGCGGATGTGGCATCAGAGCTCGACGCGAAACGTGCTATTAGGCAAGGAGCTGATTTAGCCTCCATTATTTAAAAGAATACACTATTGGCGGACTCCAGACACAAAGGAGCAATTATCTAGAAAGATGTACTTATCTATGGGTGATAATTCAAAAATTTGAACCTCACCCACACGATCTTTTTGAGCATAATATTTAACTTCAAAATAGAATGACCAGTCGTCGGTTTTTGATGTAAGTTCTAAGTAAGGAAAATGTGTAAAATTCCAGCTCCCTCTGGCTAAACCATGTTTCAGCAATTGACTTTTTAGGTTTAAGATTTGGTATTGGCCATCTAGCTGCAGTTTTATGGTTAAGTCGGTATTACAATTTTGACTTGTGTATTCATTCGCCCAATCTTGTTGATTCTTTATTTGCTGTGGGTTTACACCTGGTGGCACTAACAGCAAAGCAATGGAATTCTCTTTGTACCAGTGATTATCGATAAATAACATGCGGGTATTTTCTATATCCCAACCCACTTCCCTCATGGTGTAGATTAATTTGTTTACTGCGTTTCGGTTGTTAATAAGCGGCGAATAGGTCAATGAAGACTGAGTCACGGATTGTGGGAATTTGAGTTGATTAGGCTTAACTAAAAAATCCGCTGCAACTAATTCTTTACTGATCGCTTCTATTTGCGGGTCTGATAGATAACGAGAATAAAGGTGGACTGTGGTTTGGCTGCAACTACAAAAAAGTAAGGCCACAAGTATTAGGTATTTCGACATAAGAGTGGCCTTGGCATGGTTTAACGCAGGACTTTTATTTTCTCAACACTGGAATTCATAGCTGATTTCCCTTTATTAAGTTTTTCCATTCTAAAATCTAACTGTACTGTTATACCGGTTTGCCTTTGTGCTTGGCCGCCTTGGATCCTAGGTTTGTATGTCCATTGTTTTAAAGCGGTAACGGATACTTTATCGAAGGTTTGTTGTGGGAATGATTCAATCACCTGAATATTGTCAGTTGAACCATTTTTAGTAATATCAAATTGTAATGTGACCGAGCCCTCTTGGTTATCTCGTGCCGCTTCAACAGGATATTTGGGTTCGATTCTGATCACGGGGGTGGTAATAGATGCTTTTCCGACTGAGTGTGCCGTTTCAGCTAAATTGGCCATCGCGACACCGGCCAGCAAAGTACTACCTAATGCTATAGATAAACCTATTGATGTAGGTTTGATTTTTGCTGGATTTTTGATATTGGATATACGTTTAAACATGGTGTGTTTTTCTCCATAAGGTGAGTAAATAGAAAAGCTGTGTAGTGAACGTTCAGCGCATTGCACTAATGCTTTGCTGTAGCTGATTTGATCTTCAACAGTCGATTGTTTGAGTACGGCTGCATCACATGCTAATTCTTGGCTGCGCCTAAAAGCTCGGTACGCCAGCCAAGTGAGTGGGTTGAACCAGAATACGGCCACAAACAACAAGGCAAACAAGTTATAAAGGTTATCACCTCGGTGAAAGTGCACTAACTCGTGGTTTATCATTAATTGTTGTTGGCGCACACTGAATTGACTGTGGAAGCCCTCGGGGATAAGCAAGGTTGAATTAAATATACCGCTCAATACAGGGCCTGATAATTGATTGTTGCTGACCACTTTCAATGTATTAGGTAACACTATACCCAGTTCGACTTTGCGAGATTCGAAGTGTGCTAAACGGTACATTTTCCACTGTGCAAATGCACCAAGAGATAAAATTCCGAGGAAGCCAGATAACCATAACAAGGCCCAGTTAAGGTTAATATTGACTGTGTTTGTCTCTCCACTTATTTCAACTACATAACGGTAGATAGATCTATCGTCTATTGAAATAACATCTTGCGGTAGGTTGTTAGCAATCAATAGCAAAGGCACTAATAGCCAAAGTGCATATATTGCCTTGGCACCTAGATTTTTAATTGCTTTTGCTTCTAGGATTATCAACGTTAATAGCAAAAAACTGATAACAAGCTGTTGTTCCACTAACCAATTAGTCATTGTTTTGCTCCCACTTTTGGATTAATGACTTCAGCTCTTCTACATCTTCTTTGGACAATGAGTCTGAGTCTGCAAAACCAGCAACCAATGGCGCTACTTTTCCACCAAATAAACGGCTAACTAAACTTTTACTTTCTTTTTCGGTAATTGTGCTGCGTTCAATTAAAGGGAAATATAAATAACTACGTTGCTGTTTGTCAAAGTCGATAACGTGTTTTTTAACCAATCTACTGATCAACGTTTTGACGGTTTTCTCATGCCATGGTTTGTTTTGATTTAAGCGCTTAATAATTTGGTTGGCTGAAGCAGGGTACTGTTCCCATA
>NZ_CAJXPA010000074.1 GCF_913058035.1 uncultured Paraglaciecola sp.
GTTCATCTTTGTCATCTGCTTTGACGATGGTGTAAATATTTTGTAATGCATCATTGATGTCTGATTGTGAATTGCCAGTAACAATCAGAGAAAAATTACGATAGCGACAGAAATATTAACTATTTTCAACACGGTTAAATTCCCAAGCATTTTATGTTTATTTGCATCGGCCGCTGCGTTTGGGCGAATCTTAATAAAACTATTTGAATTGATTGGAATATCTGCAATATGATGAACAAGCCTGAGAATTCAAAAATGTTACCTTTTGAATTATACCCTGAACTTCAATAACTTAACTTCTAAGACAATAACTTGTATTACGCTTTGCCATGTAATGTAAATATGCATGTTTTTAAAACAAACTACCCTTCGTAACTCTTATTTTTTGATGTTGTCAAAAAGTAACCCACTTAGAATACATACGCACCAAAGAAACACAGATGCCATTAAGCATAACAAACATATTACAGCTGCTCTTCGCGGGTAAAGACCAACTCATTACCTTTACTTTTTTGGGGAGAAAATTGGTATCCTGCGGTATCAAATTTTTGTAATTGGCTCACTTCTGTCAATTGATTTTTTAAAATGTACCGAGCCATCATGCCTCTTGCCTTTTTGGCGTAGAAACTAATCACCTTATATTGACCGTTTTTACAATCTTGAAACACCGGTGTGTAAATTTCAGCGTTAATAGACTTAGGCTTGACCGCTTTAAAATATTCATTTGAAGCTAAGTTAACCAACACATTGTCACCTTGTATATTGATCGCCTCGTTTAACTTGTTACTGATACGCTCACCCCAAAACTGATACAAATTTTTATTGTCGCCTATATCCAGCTTAGTACCCATCTCTAAGCGATAGGCTTGCATCAAATCCAATGGTCGTAACACGCCATACAAGCCCGATAAAATACGTAGGTGTTGTTGTGCATAGTCGAAGTCATCTTGACTAAATGAGCTAGCATTTAGTCCAGTATAAACATCACCGTTAAAAGCAAGTAGTGCTTGTTTGGCATTATTAGTATCAAAAGGCGTATGCCAACCCGCATAGCGGTCTGCGTTAAGGCCTGCTAACTTATCGCTGATCTTCATTAGCGATCCAATTTTAGCTGGAGTTAATGTTTGGCATTGTTCGATCAAAGCTTGTGAATCATCTAACATCTCTGGCTGAGTAAATGTTTTGGTTACTGCTGGGGTATCATAATCAAGATTTTTGGCTGGTGAAATAACAACTAACATTCAATGAGCTCCTGTAATGATAAACTAAGTTTAGATGTCTATTTCTACAGATATGTGGGATATGTGGGTAAATACAAGTTGGATTTCATTTTTCTTTGTATTTCAAATGCTCTTAAGCCAGTATAAACTTTTAGTTGATAACCTACCCAGTCTAATTACAGTACTTTATAAAATTACGAGTAAGGATAAATATGCACCTAAAACGTTTAGGTATCACCAGCGCTATTTTATTATTATCGAGTTGCGCTAATATGAATGAATCAGATTGTTTAACCGCGGATTGGAAACTAATAGGTTTCGAAGACGGTAGTTCCGGTAAAAACGAATTAACTATTTCGCAGCATAGAAAAGAATGTGCCGAGTATGGTGTCACGCCAGATTTAAACGTCTATCGTCAAGGGCATTTTGACGGTTCTAAACGTTTTTGCACAGCAAACAATGGGTTTTCTCGAGGTCGCCAAGGCAAAGATTATAGCCGTAGTTGCCCTCAACAACTTGAAGCTGAGTTTTTAACTGGGTTCACTGATGGTCAAACCCTACATGCCCTAAAAAAGGTATTAAATCAAAAGACATCTGAACTTGAAGACGCTTATGAAAATCTAGATTGGCTTGAGCATACTATTGCTGAAAAAAATGAGCTTATGATCGCTGATGGCCTCAAGCGAGAGCAAAGAATAATTATTAGAGATGAAATTGCACTATATCAGCAGCAACAAAGCGAGTTATTTAATATCTTACCTGAATTAAAGCAGGAGTTTGAAAATGCGGCTCAAACATACGAGATAGGAAAAGATGAGTTCTCGTATTATTAATTAACAAAACAATTAGTCTTGGTTAAGAGCTTGGCGCACAAGCAAAACAAAAATATGTAGACAACACTTCTAAAATTGATCAAAAGGCATCAATCAAAGTCTTTATAAAAATTCAGGGTTGCGATTAAGTAATCACATATAATTGGTATTTTTGCTAGCAAACGTGGCCTTTTACTGGCGTCTGTTATTTAACGGTTATATCCTGTGTTGAGACTATTTTAAAATTAAAAAGTAAGCATTAAGACATATGATAGTCAGCTTACTTCTTTGAATTCCTGAACAATTTTGCCAAGCTACACACATTTAATCTTGATAGCGAAAAAAGCGTCATTACTTACAGAGGATACTATGTCTAACCAATTACAAGCACTACGAGAAATCACCACAGTTGTGGCTGACACAGGCGATATTGAAGCCATCAAAAAATACCAACCAGTAGACGCCACCACTAATCCATCATTATTACTAAAAGCTGCAGAAATTCCGCAATATCAGTCACATTTAGAAAATGCAGTGACGTGGGCTAAAGAGCAATCTTCCGATGCCGAACAACAAATCATTGATGCAGGCGACAAATTATCTGTGACAATTGGTACCGATATAGTGAATATTGTACCAGGTCGAATTTCTACAGAAGTGGATGCACGTTTGTCATTCGACACTGCTGCCAGTATCGATAAGGCCCACAAGTTGATTGCGCTTTATAAGGAAGCAGGTATTGATAAAAGCCGCATACTTATTAAGTTAGCTTCTACATGGGAGGGTATCAAAGCAGCCGAAGTATTAGAAAAAGAAGGTATCAACTGTAACCTCACATTATTGTTTGGTTTTGCTCAAGCTCAAGCGTGTGCTGAGGCTGGTGCGTTTTTAATCTCTCCGTTTGTAGGCCGTATTCTTGACTGGTTTAAGAAAAGCACTGGTAAAACAGACTATACCTCTGCCGAAGACCCGGGGGTTGTATCAGTGGCTAAAATTTATAACTACTATAAAGACCATGGTTATAAAACAGTTGTTATGGGTGCAAGTTTCCGTAACACCGGTGAAATTACTGAGTTGGCAGGGTGTGATCGTTTAACTATTGGTCCTGCTTTACTCGAAGAGTTATCACAAACTGATGCTCCTTTGCCTATTAAGCTAAAAGACAACGGCCCGACTAAAACACCTGGGGCATCTTTAACTGAAGCACAGTTCCGCTGGAATATGAATCAAGACGCCATGGCGACAGAAAAATTATCAGAGGGTATTCGTAACTTTGCCGCTGACCAAGTTAAATTGGAAACCGTATTAAGAAGTTATCTTTAAACTAAATTAGTTTGTATAAAAGCGTCGAATTCGGCGCTTTTTTTTAGTCATGTTTAAAGCGTCACCTAATTTTCACTCTATTGAGAACATACTATGACAGCACTCACAGCATCTCCCGCGTGGCAAAATCTTACAAGATTAGCCACAAAAATAAAAACTCAGCACATGCGTGATTGGTTTGCTTTGGACTCACAACGTGCTGAAAATTTTACGCAAGCAGCCTGTGGTATCGAATTAGACTTTTCCAAAAACTTAATTAATGACGAGGTGATGCAAGCATTACAGGCACTTGCCACTGAATGCCATGTAAGCGAGAAAAGCCAAGCAATGTTTGCCGGTGGAATCATCAATCATACCGAAAAGCGCGCTGTATTACATACTGCACTGCGTAATTTTTCTGGTAAGCCTGTTCTAGTCGATGGCAAAGATGTGATGCCTGAGGTACTCGCTTGCCAGCAAAAAATTCAGGACTTTGTTGCCAGCGTGCATAGTGGCGAGCGCAGAGGTTATACTGGGAAACCCTTGAAGCAAATTATCGCCATCGGTATTGGTGGTTCCTTCCTCGGTCCCAAGATCATGTCAGAAGCCCTCAAGCCTTATTGGTTTGAAGGTGTGAAGGTGCATTATGTGGCAAATGTTGATGGTTGTCATATTCAAGACATACTAGCCACGGTCGATCATCAAGAAACCCTAGTGGTAATGTCATCTAAATCTTTTACTACTCAAGAGACATTGCAAAATACTCTTACTGCCAAAGCATGGTTCTTAGAGGCAGGTGGTTCACAACAAGATATCGCTAAACATTTTATTGCTGTGTCTTCTAACATTAAAGCAGCCACAGAATTTGGTATGGCCAAAGACAACATTTTCCCTTTGTGGGATTGGGTAGGTGGTCGTTATTCGCTTTGGTCTGCTATTGGTTTACCTATCGCATTAACGATAGGTTATGACAATTACCGTGAATTACTGCAAGGCGCATTTGAAATGGATGAACATTTTCAAAATGCACCTATTGAACAGAACTTGCCAATGATATTAGCGTTGTTAGGTGTTTGGTATGTGAATTTTTTTGATGCGCAAAGTCACGTGTTATTACCTTATTATCACTATTTACGTGGTTTTCCCGCTTATGTGCAACAGCTGGATATGGAAAGTAACGGTAAACGTATCTCCGGAACCCACACCCAAATAGATTATGCTACAGGCCCAATTATTTGGGGCAGTGAAGGCACTAATGGTCAACATTCGTTCCACCAGTTGATCCACCAAGGAACGGTGCTAGTGCCTGCTGACTTTATGTTACCACTCAAAGTCCCCAATCAAGATGATATACACCATGCCATGTTGGCCTCCAACTGTTTTGGCCAAACCCAAGCGTTAATGCAAGGTAAAACTTTTGAAGAATGTAAGGCGGATCTAACCTCAAAGGGCTTGGATGATGTCACACTTGAATCACTTGCGACCCACAAAACTATGCCTGGTAACAAGCCTAGTAACACCTTACTGTTTAACCAAGTTGACCCCAAAACCTTGGGCGCTTTGGTAGCTATGTACGAACATAAAGTCTTTGTACAAGGCGCTATATGGGGTGTGAATTCATTTGATCAGTGGGGTGTAGAATTAGGTAAAGAATTGGGCAATCAAGTACTTGATAAACTTGTCAATACTGATGCTAACTTAAACTTTGATGCTTCAACTAACCAGCTAATTAGTAAATTTAGACAAGCAAATGGTTGACCACAAAATCTATCCTCGCGTGATGAAAGATAGAAGCAATGCACCTCAAACGAAAAGGCGCACTATCACCATCCAAATTAAGAGCTATTAGATTTTAACCTATTGATCCTCATGTTCCTGTGAGGCTCAATCTTTTGCCATCGTCTTCGCATCATTTCACATCACGTTTTAACATCGTAAGTATTATTGAAGAGTCATATATTTCATCAACAAAAATGGAGAGCGTATTTTAATAAAAAATGCCCTTTTTTATGTTGGTCTACACCTTTTTTCATTTTTGATTCAAGCTAAAAATTTTTACTATCTGCGCATAACAGCTTTTTTTTGTACTCAGCATTCATATTTAGTTACTTAAAGCTTTAAATAATTATTCTATTTTAATGTCGTGTATGGTACATATTCATGTGGCTTGTGTTTAATTAGTAAACTCTAAAGCTTGAATGTTTGTTTTTTCATCAGTGCGCTCTAAAAATAAGAAAGGAGATCCAAATGGATAAGTCCGATTTATTGTCTACCTTAGATTCAGAAACCAAATCATCCAAAAGCAAAGCAAGCAAACGCAAATGGCGAGAAATTGAAGCCATTCACGATAGGCATCAACTCAGGCAAGAACTTCGAGAGCTAGGAATGTCAGCAGAAGATGAGTTAGATTTTTTATAAACGCAAAAGCCCTGAGTCTCAGGGCTTTTTACATATGTGACTACTGATGATTAACTCATTTTTTATGTTGATTACGTTCTTGCTCCACATATTTGTCTGGTATAAAACTTTCAGCATAATAAACATAACTATTTAATTTATTGTCAAATACAACATAACGATAAACATGATGTTGCTATGACAATTGCCTTTCATTTCATGTCTTTTGGGGATGATTCAAAATATGTTTTGTAACGTCTATGGCTAATATCCGCTTCTAAATTTCAATAAAGTTGCATAGATGGATGATAGATAGAAAAATTCTGTTGACCGATTAGAAAGTTAAACCTGCCAATTTATCGGGCTTTTATTCTGCTGTCTTAAAAGGTTATTAGTTTGAGAGAAATGTTTACAGCCAAAAAATCCTCGATATGCTGATAATGGCGAAGGATGAGGGGCATTAAGAACGTGATGCTTCTGTTTGTCTATTACTAGACCTTTTTTTTGAGCGTGACTACCCCACAGTAAAAATACGAGTTCATCACAGTGGTCGCTTAATTGCTGGATAACAACATCAGTAAATTGTTCCCAACCTATCTTTGCATGAGAGTGGGCTTTTGCTCGTTCTACTGTGAGAACGGTATTGAGTAACATCACACCCTGCTCGGCCCAGCTTTCTAAGAAACCATGCTGCGGAATAACAAACTCTGAAATATCAGTCGCTAATTCCTTATACATATTAGCCAATGAAGGAGGAGTTTTAACACCGGGCAATACCGAAAAGCATAGCCCATGAGCTTGATTGGGGCCGTGATAAGGGTCTTGACCTAAGATCACTACTTTGACTTTCTCTAGTTTAGTCAAGTTGAAAGCACTAAACACATCTTGTTTAGCTGGGTAAATCGTCTTCCCAGTTGCCCTTTCACTTTCAACAAATTGCATGATTTGTTGAAAGTAAGGCTGCTGTTTCTCTTGACCTAAAATGTCTGTCCAAGTATTCATTAGGAATAATTAGCCCAGTAAACTAAGCATGTGCGCTTTTACCGCCTGATAGTCACAGGGCAATTCAACTGACAGACCTTCTTTGCCTGCGCAGTCTGCAAGAGGCTGTGGCAGACTAATAGGTTGTCCTAAGACATTTTCTACTGTTTCTCGAAATTTAGCTGGGTGAGCGGTGCCTAAAAAAATACCTGTTTGACCTTTTTCTATTCTTCTGACTAAAGCTTTGTAAGCAATAGCAGCGTGAGGTTCACTTACATAACCTAATTGGGCTAATTGACGCATTGCTACTTGAGTGTATTCTTCGTCTACTGTAGCGCCTGAGATCGCAGACTTATCCACATCGCCTCGTTCGATCATGGCTTCAATACGCGGCCAGTTATTAGGTTGACTCACATCCATCGCATTGGACAATGTCGCAACCGTATCTTTGGGATCCCACTCGCCAGTTTTTAAATAACGCGGTACAGTATCGTTTAAATTAGTGGCAGCAACAAAATGTTCGACCGGTAACCCCATAACTTTTGCGATCAAACCAGCTGTCAAATTACCAAAATTACCACTGGGTACTGATATCACTAAGTTTTCTCGTTCGGCTGGCGTAAGCTGCGAAACTGCTTCAAAGTAATAACATACCTGAGCAGCTAAACGACTAATATTAATAGAGTTTGCAGAGTTTAAATGCAATCCATCTCGAACATCAGGATCATCAAAAGCAGTTTTTACTAATTGCTGACAAGCGTCAAAATCATCATCAATTGCCACAGTGTGGATGTTGCCACCCAGCGTGGTAAATAATTTTTCTTGAAGCTGACTGATTTTACCCTTTGGATACAAGATCACTACATTGATATTTTCGATACCATGAAAGGCATGAGCAACAGCAGCGCCGGTATCACCAGAGGTAGCGGTCAATATTGTGATTGGCTGACCATTGGAAATTTCAATTAAGCACTGGGCCATAAAACGGCCACCAAAATCTTTAAATGCTAATGTTGGACCATGAAAAAGCTCTAGGGCATAGATATTGTCTGCAACTTTTGCCAAAGGAGCACCGAACAAGAAAGCTCGTTCAACGATACCTGCAACCATTTCACGAGGTAACTCACCACCAATCAAGGTACTTAATATTTCTACGCTACGCTCAACAAAAGGCATGGCTAGCACTGATTCAATATCATCAAATTTAGGTAGTTTTTTAGGGAAAAACAACCCTTGATTTTTGCCAAGGCCTTTTTTAACTGCTTCTGCAAACGACACTTGCTCAGAAGCGTCTTTTAAATTTTCGAGTTCCACTTTACACCCTTTTTAATACTTTAACGTTGCACTAGTGACACGGCGGTATGGCCTTTGTACTAGCTCCTATGAAAGCTATCGCAATCAAAAGTGGCTCACGGATGCACCACTCGAGTCTAGCTGACAAATATGACTAAAACCCGTGTCATTTTGAATATAATTGTCAACTAACCATTGATTAATTATTTTGGCATCTTCTATATTGTCGCAAACTGCAAATACTGTTGGCCCAGAACCAGAAATCCCAAAAGCTAGCGCACCATGTTGTTCGGCAAAAAAACGTGATTCATCAAACCTTGGCAACAGTGATTTACGATATGGTTCAGCAATAACATCTAGCATCATAGCTGCAGCGAGCTTTTCATCCTTGCGGTATAACGCATCGATAAACACCGCTAGCTGCCGACCAAATTTAATCGTATTTGCCAAAGACACTTGCTTAGGCAAAATATCTCGTGCAGCCGCAGTAGACACCGTAATGCCAGAATAACACGACACCCAATACCAATTTTCAAATATGGGCAACTGCAACACAACTTGGTCTTTATGTTCAGCAATTAAGGTAAGTCCACCCAAAAAACAGGGTGCAACATTATCGTAATGTACACTACCGCTTATTTGTCCTTCGAGTTCACCCATAAGCAATAGTAATTTATTTTCGGTGAAAGGGACGTTGCCAAAGTATTTAGCAAAGAATTGATTCAGGCCATGTAAAGCCGCCACAATAGAACTAGCGCTTGAACCTAACCCACTTCCAATAGGCAAATTTTTATGCAACGTCATCTTAAGCGCGGGAATAGCACTTTTTTTATGTCCCTGCTTTTCTAACGAAGCAATAAAGTGTTGGTAACAATGGGTGATAATATTGTTGTTTGGATCAGCTGGCAATTTATCCGCAAAACGCCCCTTAACCTCCAATCTAAATTGTTCTGCCACCTCGATATCGACTTCATCACCCAACAAACTGCCGTCTATTGGTTTTAAAGCCGCTCCAAGTGAATCAAAACCTAAGCTAACGTTACCGATAGAAGCTGGCGCATAAGCTCGCAGAATAGTCTGTTTCATATTAACTTGAGACATTATATAGATTGCTTCCACGGCATCGTTCGCATGACATCGGCGAACACACCGGCTGCCGTCACTGCTGCGCCAGCACCATAACCTCTAATAACATAAGGAATAGGTTGATAGTAGTGACTGTGGATGGCCAAGGCATTTTCGCCCTCTTTCACCATGTACAGCGGATGGGATTCATTCACCGCTTCGATACTCACTGCACATTTACCGTGCTCAATCGAGCCTACATAACGCAACACCTTTCCTTCATCCTTGGCATTAGCGACTTTCTTTGCGTAATAAAGGTCTAATTCAGGCAGTCGTGACATAAAATCTTCAATACTGCCATTGGCATCAAAAAATGACGGTAATACTGGCTCTATGGTGATGTCAGATAACTCCAAGCTGAGACCCGATTCACGGGCCATAATCAAAAGTTTTCTAGCGACATCCATTCCACTCAAATCATCGCGAGGGTCGGGCTCCGTAAAACCATTCTTTTTGGCAATTTCAGTTGCTGCAGACAGACTCAAACCTTCATCTAATTTACCAAACACAAAAGACAAAGAACCAGACAATATGCCTTCAAAGCGTAATAATTCATCACCTGCATAAAACAAGTTCTGTAGGTTATCAATAACAGGTAACCCAGCGCCTACTGTAGTTTCGTACAAAAATTGACGATTGGTCTTCTGGGCCGTATCTCTTAACAGCTGGTAAAATTCAGTGCTTGCTGTATTCGCTTTTTTATTTGGTGTAACAACGTGAAAGCCATCTAACATCATTTGAGGATATTGTTCAGCTATGAACGAACTGCTCGTACAGTCAATAACAACAGGGTTAACCAGACTATTGTCGTGTACAAATTTTTTCAAATTTTCAATAGATAATTGTTGATCACTTTTCTCTAAGTCATCCTGCCAATGCATATTCAAATCTATGCCATTGGATTGCAGTAATAATTTTTTACTATTTGCTATACCGTAAACTTTCAAACTAATATTTCTTTCAAGTAAAGCAGCTTGCTGTCGAGAAATTTGGGCTAAGAGCTCTTTGCCTACACTACCGCAGCCGACTAAGAAGGCATCAATAGGATGCAAATTAGAGAAAAAATTCTGATGTACCACTTTAACAGCCTTCTTTGCTTTACTAGCTTCTATTACAGTGGAAATGGAGCGTTCAGAGGAGCCTTGAGCTATAGCCACGTTGTTGACTCTTGCTTGTGCTAATGAGCTAAAAAACTTGGCAGCCAAACCTTTAGAATGACGCATACCGTCGCCTACCAAAGTTACAATAGCTAACTCATGTCGCACCTCAATTGGCTCCAGCAAATGATTGCTTAGCTCTAATGCAAATGAATCTTCTAATAAATCCTGTGCGCGACTGGCATCTTTGCTGTGAATACAAAAACTGATGCTGTACTCAGACGAAGACTGAGTAATCAAACTAATAGAAATATTCGCGTTAGACATAATTTCGAAAACACGGCTAGCCATGCCCACCATGCCCTTCATGCCTGGACCTGCCACGTTAAACATAGTCATATCATCTAAGTGAGAAATCCCTTTTACGCTGGTCCATTTAGTACTGGCTTCGTTACTGATTAACGTTCCCGGTGCCGATGGATTTAAGGTGTTGCGAATTAAACACGGTATATGGTGTTGAGCGATAGGACCAATCGTTTTTGGGTGCAACACTTTTGCACCAAAATAAGATAACTCCATCGCTTCTTGGTAAGTCAGTTTATCAAGCAATACTGCACCTTCTACTTGGTTTGGATCAGCATTATAAACACCGTCTACGTCTGTCCAAATCTCACAGCACTGAGCATCAATACATGCAGCTAAGATAGCTGCGGAATAATCCGAACCGTTACGACCTAACGTCACTTTTTCACCCGCTGCGTTAACGGCAACAAACCCAGGCATGATTAATATTTTTTCACCTGAGATATCTACATCACTGAAACGTGCCTTACTAGCCGATACATCAGCAATGCTGTCTAGATAATCGCCTTCAGCAACAATATATTTTACCGGATCAATAATATAATTAGCATGGCCTAAAGTAGTTAAAATCTCGCTGAAAATATTGACACTTATATATTCGCCAACACTTAATACTCTAGCAACAACTTGCTCAGGGGCGCAGCGTAGCAGTGCAAAACCTTCTAAATGTTGATTAAGTTCATTCAATGTATATTGGATAAACTCGGCTAATTTTACTTGAGAAAAGTTAGGTACGTTATTTTGTAAGTCATCCAAAATACCAAATAACACCATATTTAATTTGGCAAATAATTCACCGTAATCTTTACCCGATGCGGCTTCATCACACAGCAGCGATAAGGCATTGGTGACGCCCTTTGGAGCAGACAACACAACAGCCGCACCGACGTCGGTGTGGCATGCGATACTAATATCTTTCACTCTTAAGTAACGTTCTGCATCAGCGAGAGACGACCCGCCAAATTTCAATACCTTCATTTTAATTCCTCTATTATTTCAACTCACCGGGTTTATCACATATTTTAAGCATCCATATAACAAAAAAGCCCGCGGTGGTTGCGGGCTTTTTATATGTAATGCTTATGCACTAGCCAGCGAACACCCTATCGATGGTGATAATCATAATGCCGGTGGTGTCTGTTGTAATTCTTTTCATGCATTTAATTTGCCGTATAGACGTCTATATGTCAACTAGCATATAAAGTTGTTTTGTTATTTGATATTCCAGCATCAAGCAACAAGACATTAAATTGGCAAACGCAAGCTAATTTCGCCATCACAATTGCTCAGTACGCTACTAGTATCAGGAATAACCAGAGCGAGACCCACCAACTCTAGTTCACCATCTGGATTGTAAACCTAATAAATTTGCCGACCATAAGCTATCACAAACTACAAATTTGATGCACCACAGTCAACTAGGGGATGGCCAACCAGATAAGTGCCAGCGAAGATATAAAACCAATGCCCCAAAAAGTGCTGCGCAACACATGTTTGTCAAAGTAATAGGCTAGTAAATAAGCCAATCTTGAAACAACAAACGCAATAGCAAAATATTCGGCTAACTGAACGACATTATTAGTTACCAACACCGCTAGTGCTCCGGGAGTGAACATAATAAGTGCTTCAAAACAATTTTCATGAGCGGCTTTAGCTCTCGCCCCAAATCCTGTTAAAAATTTTTGTTGTTCACGGGGATGTCGATTATCGTAACCCCCTGTCACTTTATTCATTGCCATCGCCATAGGTGCCTTAGCTAAGATGGGCATAAAAGTTGTGATAAATAAGCAAATAATAACGATGGTCATGTAAAGCCTTCTAATGGTTTAATAAATATAACCTTATGCTACTGCATAGTTCTGATGGATTGATACTTTAATAACAATTATGTCTTTAGTTAAACAATTATTTATGCAACCACCTTCACCCGAACAGACGATCACATCAAGCTGGGCAAACTTACATAACATTCAAATATCCATAAAACGAGATGACCTCTTACATCCCATCATATCTGGTAATAAATGGCGCAAACTTAAATATGCCCTACTGGAAGCTTCCGAAAATGATGTTAAACACATAATAAGCTTTGGCGGCGGTTATTCTAATCATCTTCATGCATTAGGCTACTGTTGTCGGCAATTAGGCATTCGCTTCAGCGCAATAGTGCGTGGAGATTATTCACAAAACCTAAGTCCGATGTTGCAAGACTTACTTAATTGGGAGACTGATGTTCAATATGTCGACCGAAAAACTTACCAGCAGCGTGCCGAACCTCAATACCTTGAAATACTGACCACACAATATCCTGAGGCTTTGCTGATACCTGAAGGTGGCTCCCAACAGCTAGCGCTAAGAGGTGTGGCTGAAATCATCCAAGAACTCACTCAACAATATGATTATATATTGGCACCTGTGGCCAGCGGTGGCACTTTAGCCGGACTGATTGACGGCTTAGCACAATCAGAAATAGACACCTCTAGCCAAATTCTAGGCATAGCGGTATTGAAAGGTCATGGGTATTTGGAACAACTAGTCGGTGCTTTATTGTCTGATAGGCATCACCGAGTTGACTGGAAAATCAATCACGAATATCAGTTTGGTGGGTATGCAAAATACAACAACGAGCTCAGCAAGTTTTGCGCGGAGTTTGAGCAACAAAACCACATTACAATCGAGCCTGTTTACAGTGGCAAGTTATTTTATGCTCTGTATCAGTTAACCATAAGTGGTCATTTCCCTAGTGGCAGTCGTGTATTGGCATTACATACTGGTGGATTACAGGGCGCCCGTTAATCTGCCATTGCAATTTTCATACAGGATGCCCAATATTGCTTGAAATTTTTTCCAAAAATAGGGATGCACTATGAGAACAAAAAAAGCGCAACCACTTTTTAGTTTTGCCGTTTTAACTCTACTGACATCTTTGATGGGTTGCACATCTATACCCAGTATACTTAGTAAAGAAAGTCTTTTAACAAGTCAGGTATTCACCATTAAGCTTCATCATGGAAGATACGGTCACGCAATCGTTAATAATGGCGAACATATATTTTTTTTAGAGGGTTCGGGTAAGCATGGCTTATTGTCAAATTTAGAAATTATCAACTCTCAAACTGGGACTATCGAACAAGTAAATAATCTACTTATCCATCATCTATATCACACTACTGTGCGAGATGGACGTGACTCAATTTATATTGTGGGTGGGATGAGTGCGTTCACTTATGGAAAAAAACGTAGATTATTACGAGAACCTGAGATGGAAGTATTTGACATCCCTAGCCGTCAATCAAAAATTATTGGGCAAATACCCGGAGCAAGTCGATTAGGCAGTGCTCAATATCATAACGATAAAATATTTTTTATCGGCGGTAGTCGACAAAATTCTACTCCATCGACTGTTGGCATTTATGATGTCACAAAAGATAAATGGCAACTTACTGAAAAAATTCCCACGCCAAAAGATACCAAGACGATCCAACGCGGGCAGTATTTATTTACCATCGAAGGTTACAATGGCAAATCACCTTTAAACGCATTTGAGCGATACAACATTTTCACTGGAAAATGGCAGTCCTTGGCATCAATACCACAAAAACTAAGTGCTCACTCAGTTGTGGTGTTTGACAATAGAATTCTAAGCTTTGGTGATTATACCCGGCTAGATAACACCCTTATTTACGACTTTAAAACTGAAGCTTGGCATCAAACAACAATCGGTTATCTGCCTAATCGCCATAACTTAGCCACAGTGCTTAATAATAGGATTTACGTGATTGAAGGAAACACAGATGGAAGCGGCTCATCTCGACACTATTCAAGTATTCGGACTGGAAACACATATGAACTGGCTTAACTGGCTGCAAGGCTTTGCTGGCGCATCACCACAAGAATGGATAGCAACGGTATCAGGCTTTATTTGCGTTTACTTAGTCATCAAACGAAGTATCTGGTGTTTTGCTTTTGGCTTTGTACAAGTCAGTATTTATACGTGGATATTTTACGACGTGAAGCTGTATTCAGATATGATTTTACATGTATTTTATATTGGTTTTCAAATTTACGGATGGTTTCTGTGGAAAGGCGCTCAAGACTCGACGGGCCGAGTGATTGTTAATCAGGGTACTATCACAGAATATAGTTTATGGGTTGTTGCTATAGTGGTTTGCACTAGTTTACTTGGAACAATAATGACTATCTATACAGATGCGAGTTTTCCTTACCCTGATGCATTTACTACGTGTGCAAGCTTAGCAGCGCAGTGGTTATTGTCGCACAAAAAATTATTGAACTGGATGCTATGGATTGTCGTAGATATTGTTGCTATTGCAATATATTGGCAAAAAGGTTTATTTCCAACGTCAGCTTTGTATGCTTGTTTTTTAGTCATGGCTATCGTTGGCCAATATCAATGGTATAAACATGACACTCTGAATTCAAAAAAAGGCCAACCCATTTCGTGATCAAAAAAATTGTCTTTTTAGGTGGGCCTTCTACGGGCAAAACCACATTATGCGAAACATTAGCCAATGAACTTAACACTATGACTGTGCCTGAATATGGTCGAGATTATTGGCTACAACATCAGGTCAACAGGCGACTGTCTCCGGATCAGCTACTGCATATTGCCCAAACTCAAAACCAATGGGAAGACCAAGCATCCTCGAAGGCAAACAAATATCTTTTTTGTGATACCAGCGCATTCACTACTTGGCACTTTGCGGTGCATTATCACCAAACAGCCTTGCCAGACTTAGAAAATCTCGCCAGAGCATGTTGGCAACGCTACGACTTAGTGGTGTTATGTGATGATGATATTCCCTACGACGACACATGGGAACGTTCTGGTGATGCCAACCGTCATGAATTTCAAGTATTTAACCGTCAATACCTTAAAAAACACGGAATCAAACATATACTTGCAACAGGTAATATTGCGCAAAGAAAACAAGCGGTTCTTAAATCACTTGGTTTGGAATCAGTTGAATTGTGTATAAATTGACTGAATAGAACCGACTCGGAATGAAACAAACACAACTCGATTGATAATATTCAACTTGCACCACAATTAATTACTGCTAGCATTCGACCTTTACATTAAATCTAGATTATTAGGAACTCAATATGTCTCGTGTTCTAATTATTGGCGCTGGCGGCGTTGCCGCTGTGACCATAAAAAAATGTGCCCGTTTACCTGAATTATTTGGTGAAATTTACTTAGCAAGTCGCACAGTTTCAAAATGTGAAGCACTACAAAAAGAAGTCGGTTTGGACAGAGTAAAAGGTGTATTTGCTGTTGATGCCGACCATGCCAGTGAAGTGGTTGCGGTTATCAATCAAGTCAAACCTGACTTGGTGGTTAACTTAGCGCTGCCTTACCAAGATTTAGCCATCATGGATGCTTGCTTAGAAACTGGCGTGAATTATATGGATACCGCTAATTACGAACCCAAAGATGTCGCTAAATTCGAATATTCCTGGCAATGGGCGTATCAAGAAAAGTTTCAAAAAGCTGGCCTGATGGCATTATTGGGAAGCGGTTTTGATCCCGGAGTAACTAATGTTTACACCGCTTATGCGGCCAAACATTATTTTGATGAAATTCATTACTTGGATATAGTTGACTGTAACGGTGGCGACCACGGTCAAGCGTTTGCGACAAATTTTAATCCAGAAATCAATATTCGTGAAATTACCCAGCGCGGGCGTTTTTATGAAAACGGTGAATGGAAAGAAACTGAACCGTTGAGTGTACGGGAAGACTTGGACTACCAAAATATTGGGGTCCGTGCCTCTTACCTGATGTTTCACGAAGAATTAGAGTCACTGGTCAAACATTTCCCCAGTCTCAAACGTGCCCGTTTTTGGATGACCTTTGGTGACGCCTATCTGACTCATCTTAAAGTACTTGAAGGTATCGGCATGACCGGTATTTTGCCTATCGACTTTCAAGGCCAGCAAATTATACCTTTAGAATTTTTAAAAGCACTCTTACCTGATCCTGGTTCATTAGCTGATGGATACACCGGCCAAACCTGTATTGGCACTTATATAACCGGCATTAAAGATGGACAAGAAAAAACTATTTTTATTTATAATAATTGTGAACACGCTAAGTGCCATGAAGAAGTAGGTGCTCAAGCTGTGTCATATACAACTGGCGTACCAGCAATGATAGGCGCGGCCTTAATACTGAATGGCACATGGAAAAAACCCGGCGTGTGGAATATGGAACAGTTCGATCCAGATCCCTTCATGGAGATGCTAAATATTCACGGGTTGCCATGGCATGTAATTGAATGTGAACAAAGCCCATTCAAACGATAGTTATGCTCAAAGAGCCTCAATAATTGAGGCTCTCAATCTACCACTAGACTATTTATCTAAGCTAATCTCTAAGCTATTTATCCAAGTTATCACTCAATCACTTCACTGGTCAGCTTTAGATTATCGAGATAATAGATATTATTGCCTGAGTTACTTAGACCTGCCTCAAAGAAAACCGCTATTTTTTGATGATTCTCATTCATATGGGCAGTAAAATCGAATTGATATTCTACCCAGTTGTTAAGTTCAGAGACCTGCATGTCTAACTCAACAGTTAAAGATTGACCACCTTCCAACTTTACTTTTAAAATCCCGCTGACGGGGGCTATCAGGCTAAGACTGAACACAGTATGATTAGAAAGATCAATGGCATCGTAATAATCAATCACCAGCGCATCCCACGGTCCTGCAGGGTCATTATATTGACCAACAAACTGACTCGGATTATGCATCGTGACATCTGGGTTTTCAACAATACTAATACCCGCTAATGGTATCAACTTTTGACAGTCAAAATCATTGATAGTCCCGAGAATAATGTGACTATCAGAACAAGGACTGACAGGAACAGGGGTATCTAGGGGCGCTGCAATAAGCGAATCGATGCCGTTGATTACATCGCTAAATTCACTGTATTGCGTATCAATCAAATTCATAAACTCGAGGTAAACGCCTTCTTGAATCATAAACTCCCGCGTTTCATCTATCACGCCGCCCATCATGGCTAAACTGGGCAGTGCTTTTCCATCCCATGTTAGCAGTGGCGTAATCGCAAATGTTGAGGTGTCATAAGACTCAAGTACGCCGTACTCACTGAGTATATTATCGTAGGCTAATGTGTTTTTTAGCCATTTAAGTCCAGTATTGGTCTGTTGATTTTGATCAGCCAACAACATGGGGAAATTGGCATAGGGGGCTATAACTGTATTTTTCACGCCGTTTTGTGATGCAACAGCTTGAATACCTAAAAGAGACTCATAGGAGTTTGCGGGAGTGTTTACAGAGGCGAAAAAACCTCGATAGTTATTTTTGTTCGAATAATCAGCTCTGACTTTTTCACTATTAAGAAACAAGTCACGGGTAATCTTGTAATCAAGGTAAGGCAAGATTAAAAATTTCCATTGCTCATGTGAAGAGAACGCCCATCCTTCTATCACAGTCAATATGTCACCTGTGGTCGCCGCATAATCCCGAGTATTAACAAACTTATTTAACCATAATTGTTGTTTTTGGGTTTCTGACAAATCAGGGCTAAACAGCGTCATAAAAACGGCCATTAATTCACCTTCGAAAGGGTCGGTCAATGCATAGCTATCTTTAATGTATAGCAGTTGTTCAGGTGGCAGAGAAGGATCAGGATTACCACTGGTATCGGTAAATTGACTGATACCGGATATCACATTGCGTTGCGTATCAAAAAACACGGTTTTAACATGTGTGGCCATCTTCTGAAAACGTTGTTCATAGCGACGTGCAATGTTGTCATATCCCATCTTATAGAGAGAGTGGTAAACAACAAATATTGACCAAGCCAATTGGCCATTATCCAATGCAGGCATCCTATCTTCCCATCCGCTGAGGGGATACATGCTGACTCCATTGCCTCTATCTTCTGAGATAAACCACGGCAAAAATCCACCAAATGCTGGATATGCTGCATCAAACTGCTCATATGTTGTCACCTTTTGCTCAAGTATGTTGAGCGCTTGGGTAACAGCATCTTCTGCATTATTTGTATTAGCTGCGTTAACTGTATTATCTACATCAACCCCAAAAAGTAATTGCTGCGCTCGATCATTTTCCAATACTACTTTTGCCAAAAAATTAAGGTGTAATGACTCTTTAGAGGCCGCACTAAATGGGGATGCTTTGCCAAATGGCTGTAAGGAAACACTATTTAGGAAAATACCATCTTGGGTCAGGAAAGTACTGTCGTTTATAGCAATACCTAATTGGAAGAAATTGGATTCCTTTAAAAGTAGTTCACTAATGTAATTGTTATCTTGAGCCACTTGTTCGGGGGCAAGGGGCTGACTAACCGTGTTAACGTTAATCTTAAAACTAGTCGTGGTTGACAGTCCTTGCTCGTCAGTGGCGCTCACCGAAATGATTGTGCTGGTTTCGATAAAACCCGAAGACAAGCCAAACATAATATTTTTCTGCGAGTCAAATCTTATCCAATCAGGCAACGTGTCTTTAGTCGATTCAACAATGTTCAGGGTTAAACTGCCTTCATCGCTGAAACGTGCCCGCATATCTACTTGGAAAAACAAGCCAACTTCGATGTTGATATTCTCAAACGGGATGTTGAGCTTTGGTGCTGCATTAGTCGGTAATACAGGGGTGAGTTCTGTAGATTGTGAAGTTGCAGAACCACCTCCACAACTACTTAATGTTAAAACCAAAAAAATCCATCTTAATGTTTGGATGATTTTTAAGGAATAAACCCTCGATAAAAATAGTCTTTTTTGCATATTTAATTTTTCACCACAGTAAAACTGTTGCATGTTGAAGCGATTATACCTTTGCCGAGTGACACATGCCCAAAATTTTATGAAGCAGTTCAAGTAAAATAAAAGTACTTTAATCACCTCTATGTTTGGCTGAAAATAATACCCTTAAAATAATACCCTTTATAACCAAGAACCGAATCAAACTTAATTAAATCGATAAGACAAACGTAACTTTCACTTTAACTCTACAACTAGCAGATATATTCTAAGCGACTTACTTATCAGTGCCAAGAATGTATCCACAATATGAACGACCCGATGTTAAATTCAGCAATCCCTAGTCCTTGTTATGTATGTGACGAAACGGCACTTGAAGCCAATCTTCAGCTAATGCAACACGTCCAAAAAGAAAGTGGTGTGGAGATTATACTGGCCCTCAAAGGATTTTCTATGTGGTCAACCTTTGATTTGGTTGGTCAGTACTTGCAAGGCTCAACTGCTAGTGCGGTATGGGAAGCAAGATTAGGTAAAGAAGAAATAGGCAAACAAGTCCATGCTTACTCACCCGCTTTTAAACCCAAAGATATAGATGAATTAATACACATAGTGAATCACATATCTTTTAATAGCTTAGGACAATGGAACAGATATAAACATCAGATCCTCAAAACAGATGTGTCACCAGGCCTGCGAGTTAATCCAGAGCATCAAGAAGCCGAAACTGAACTTTACGATCCTAGTGCCCCAGGCTCACGCCTTGGGATCCGCGCACAGGATCTCCACAATGCAGACATAGCAGGTATTGAAGGTTTACATATCCACAATTTATGTGAATCTGATTCCTTTGCTACCGAACGAACTATCAAAGCGGTAGAAGATAAATTTGGTAAATGGTTACCAAAGTTAAAATGGATTAACTTTGGGGGTGGTCATCTTATGACTCGTGATGGTTATGACGTTGAGCATTTAATAGACACATTAAAAACATTTAAGCAGCGTCACCCAAACCTGACCGTTATCCTCGAACCCGGATCAGCGGTTGCGTGGCAAACAGGTACATTAATTGCCGAGGTAGTTGATATCGTAGAAAACCATGACAAAATCGTTATTTTAGATATTTCTGCCACATCTCATATGCCAGATGTTTTAGAAATGCCTTATCGCCCAGATGTGCGCGGTGCAGGCAAAGCAGGTGAAAAACCTTACACCTATAGATTAGGTGGCAACTCTTGTTTAGCTGGTGATGCTATCGATTTGTATAGCTTTGATCACGAATTACAAATAGGTGAGCGGATTATATTTGAGGATATGATGCACTATACCATGGTCAAAACCACATTTTTTAATGGTGTTGAACATCCCTCGATTGGTATTATTCGTAAAGATGGTCGTTTTGAACTAGTGCGTAAATTTGAGTATCAAGACTTTAAAAACAAACTGTCTTAAATGTCATGTAAAGCAAGCTTGACAATAATTTTTTCGAGTCTGGACTAAGTCTAAAATTAAAGACTATTTTACTTTTAGACTTAGTCGCTTTTCTTATGAACAACGTTAATCACAGCCAGACAATCGGAAAGAAACAGTCAGTACGAAACAAAATAACCATAACAACTGAGCGACTAGCGTTATGCTTAGCGAGTTCGGAATCATTACGATTTGGCGCCAAGTATATTTGGGATTATCAAGCAGTCCATTCTATCTAAGCCTTGATAATTCAACTTTTTTGGGCAAATCCATGATCGTGGCAAACGTCAATCATTTGTCTCATATTGACGAGCTACGACGCAGAATCCCTATGAAAGCGATGGGTTTGACTTTAAGGTTGGATTAATAGCAGGTATTGCTCATGAGCTATTAGAAAATATTAGTTTAATAAGCTTCGAACCAGAAATAAGACACCTTATATGGCTAATGACAATCACGTATATCATTACTATTTTCATCTGCAATAGGAGATATAAATGAAAAGCCGCTTAAAAGTGCTCCGAGCTTTGCGAGATTGGACCCAAGCTGATTTAGCTAATGCTTTGCAAGTGTCACGATAAAGCGTTAATTCTATCAAAAAGGGCAAATTTATTTCCAGTTTACTTATAATATTTAAAATTCCTCGTCTTTTTACGTTGCCACTAGAGGAAGTATTTTTTGATGAGCCGCCTACTTAATTCACTACTTAAATCCCTGATTTATTTGCGACTCTATTTCTAGTTTACCCTTTTTAAAGGGCCTAGAAACGTTGATGGCGACGAGCCCACATTCCTTTTTTTGACAGTTTATTTAAATACATTTTTTTCGTGTGGAGATTTAAACAGGTCATAATCTAACCTAATAAGACTATTTTTATAGGATCTGAGTTAAAAAATGAAGATAAATAGTTAGTCTTATTCAGTTTTTCTACTTTGATTATTTTAATATCAGCCAATTATATCACCTACTAATCAACTATCGTGGTGTCACGCATATTGATATTTTAAGTACGTTCACCACGAATTCAGTTAACTATCGAATATTAGTTTACGTTGAGCCAGCCAACCTATAAGTTTTCAAAATATCCATTTCAGCTTATTCCAATCCCTTTAGGCGCGTTTATATTGTTAATAATTCATATCGGTTTAGGTTATAACGTAAAATTATTGTAATTAAGTTGTTATTACATCTGATG
>NZ_CAJXPA010000075.1 GCF_913058035.1 uncultured Paraglaciecola sp.
GTCTATCCCTGAGTTACAGACAAGAGCTCCTATCCTAGTAATAGACAACATAACATTACGGACAAAAATTAGAGTAACCGTTAACAATAAAAAATGGTTAAACAGATGGTAAGCCACTATGAAAGCGAAATTCACTATCTTGCATTTGAATTAGCTTGGCTTCTTTTTCGCCAAAAAAGATAATCCTTTCGTCAATG
This sequence comes from uncultured Paraglaciecola sp., assembly GCF_913058035.1. Taxonomy (GTDB): domain Bacteria; phylum Pseudomonadota; class Gammaproteobacteria; order Enterobacterales; family Alteromonadaceae; genus Paraglaciecola. The sequence continues at coordinate 198 of NZ_CAJXPA010000075.1, forward strand.
TTAGTTGTACTGACTTTTCTTGCTAAAGTTAAATAATCTTGAAAATGCCTTGCTTCGCTGCGCAGCAATGAGCTATAAAATGTCCCTAGTTCAGCATCTAAACATGGGGCTAATTTAGCAAAACGTTCACAAGAACGGGCTTCAATATAAGCACCACAAATGAGTGTATCGCTGAGTTTAGCCGGTTCATGAGTGCGCACATGTTTCATAAGTCCTCTGGCATAACCAGATGCTGAAATATTATCGTGAGTCACTCCCCTACTCTGCATAATTTCCCAAACTTGCTGAAAATGATGTAACTCTTCTTTTATTAACAACACCATTTTATCAATTAAGTCATCGCCATGTTCAAAGTCAGATTTACTGATCAGTTTTTTTGACAAGCTGATGTAATTGCTAAAATCACCATTACCAATTTTACGGTAAACAAAATCTTCATAAGGTTTTAACCATTCAAGTAACGCATCACTACTTTGACGATCTACTGCATACCGACGTAAAAGTAACATAGCTGTTTGCGCAGCCTTTAACTCACAATTAGCGTGGTCCCGAAGTAAATTTGGGAGGTTATCGGGTTCAATAGCCTCATCAATCCAACTTTGTGGAGTTTCACATTGTAAGAATTTTTTGATCGGAGCTAATAATTTTTCGGTAGACAATTTTGGAACTTCTTCGTTTTGGTGACTTTACAGTTAAGATATTTTACCATACAAATAATATATTTCTCGGCGTTATTCTTCTCAAAAAATACAAAGCTGTCTAAAAAACTGAATGAGGAAGGCTCTAACACCAGCCGATATTCAATCCGAAAGCTGATGAGAAAATTGAAGTTGAAGGTGGAACAACGACTCGCTTTCAAAGTCACCACAAAACGCAAATACAGCGCTAAAGTAGCAGATAACTTGTTAAACCAGAACTTCAATTCGTTGGCACCCAATGAGTTTTGGGCTGGCGTCATCACTTATTTAAAGATAACTCAAGGTTGGATGTATCTGGCAATAATGATGGATTTATACTCACGCCGAATTGTGGGTTGGCACTTAAAAAATCGTATGACGACGGTCTCTATAATTAAGACTGTTATCAAGGCTGTAAATTTGACACAGCTCAAACAGGGGTTTGTGTTCCACAATAATTGGGGCCCCCAATTTACCAAGCAACGCTTTGGTATACTGCTAAGGGGCTTAGGTATACGCGCCTCGATGGGTGTTGTGAGGGCATGCTGGGATAATGCTGTGGTAGAACGTTTATTTGACAGTTTGAAATAATCGTTCAGCTCACTTTGTTATTTAAACGCCTTACGGAAATTTCGTCGCATTGTGATGACTCAACTATCTGCTTGGTTGTTACACAGCTTGACATTACTTTTACCACAAACATTCTTATGGCTCAGTTTATTTAAGGAAGCATTAACGGTAAATTCAGTAAATTCAATATTCAGGCGGTTTAAGATTGTAATAATAGGTTCATCCTTAAAATGATACCTGAAAGGCTTCGTAACCAACTCTTTGGAGCGAATTATGATCATTTAATAATTACAAATTAGGTATTTATACCAATGTAAATATTCTTTTTTTGGTCCTTAATATGAGTACACTATTTTATAAGTCATTAGAACTTACACGCAATAATAGAATGACTGCAAACCAACAGGTCATAACATGAATGCAAATCTAAACGTTGTTGAGTTCCACTAAATATTTTTAGTGGTCTTCCATTTTGGAGAGTAAAAATGATTAATTCAAAGAGCCTTATTCATCTCTCAGTTACTGACAAAACTCCTATTATTAAACAGCAAATAGGTTTTACTCTTATCGAATTAGTTATAGTCATTACATTGCTGGGAATTTTGTCCGCTGTAGCAGTTCCTCGCTTTATAGATTTAAGTGAAGAAGCTCACAGATCTGCTGTCAGTGGAACTGCAGGATCTTTTGCTATTGGTCTCATGCTGATCAGGTCTGATGCAGTGATGCAAAATATATTGCCACACACATCTATGTTAATTAATGGAAGAAATGTTGTTGTTAATCAGGATCTAAAGCCATACGACGTCACTGCTGGTGAAGTTACAACCACTTCGGAAAAAAATGGTTCTAGTGCAGGATGTCTTGAGCTGTGGGATGTCCTTATGGAAGATGGAGCACCCACAGTAGAAGCCTATGTAGATGCCTTTACAGACTATACTGCAGATTACACTTCATCTTGGGTAACCGATACAGATGCAACAATTGGTGGGTGCACATATACTTATCAAAAAGAACCTAACCGCACTATATTTTGGAGCAAGCAGGTCAGCAAATTAACTATCAATAACGCATAATTAAATTTACAAAGAATGCGGATATATTGTGCTTATTAAAAATCTGTTGTGAATTTACGATTTTCTAAAATATCGACTTAGTCGACCTACCTTAAAAATGACATCAATATTCCAAGGTTATTTGCGTTATTGAACATTCGTGGAAAATGGAGTCTTTGCACATAAGCTAATTAAGAAGCAGCTAAAAACAACTTTAATTACCATTTCAATGCCATGCTCATGGCAACGTTCACGAAAACAATTAATAGAAACATCAAATAGACAATGCTAGAAGTTGTTTTCACGTCGGCCATTATAGCTAAAATATTATCCATAATTGCTTCACATTCACAGATTCATGAGTGCACAGGCGTAAAATAATCATTATTGTCAATTCTCAATTTTTTTGCTTTCTGTTACATTTTTGGTGAATCATTATCTAATCTAAAACAGAACGTTGATGTGAATAAAATTTAAGGCAAAGTCTTTCTAATCTGGCTTTTTTTAAAAATTTACATTGACCACTATTGCTTAGCTTTGATTGGTTTATGAAACGCATATTAGGCAAAAAAGTGATGTCATTAAAAAATAAACAATGGACTCAACATTAAATAATGAAGCCCATCATTTGAAAAAGAATGTAAACAATTATCTATGTTTTAGTCTGGTTACAAAAAGCATTGAAGTAAACTAGAAAACATTAAAACTGTCGATTGCTCAGACACAAATAATGTCGGCGATGATGATTGATCCGAAATGATCCCATTACTTATGTCAACGTCATAACCTAATCCATTAATTGAGCCTGCCCATGAATCTGTGGAGAGGCAATTGGTAGATGACGTTGAACCTATGCCAACGGCCATTTTTGCAACTAACCTCTGAGGTAGCACCGGCAATGGCTCCTGTTACAAAATTAGTGCCTACAAAAGAAGTACCATCACCTAAACTTAACGAGCCACCTAAACTTAACGAGCCACCTAAATTTCATAGGACACTTGCACCAGCGCCAGCGTTGATTATTTCGAATTGAGTACCGGCACCAACGACATTGCAGCATCAAGATTAAAAACCCAAATGGGGTTTTCTTCACCCTTTCCATCAAACTGAATTAATGAATCGGCTGCTATCGTCACAGCACTTCCTTTCCATACTCCTGACTCAAAAGTATTACTTCCATAACGACATCCAAATTAAAATCATTTTTGAGGCTTAATAAGGATCCTTGAGCATTAGCTAATTGTTTTAAAGCATCATCGATGTCAAACGTTAACTCATATAAACCAATAATAGGAGCGGTAACAGTAAAAGCCGTTTTACTGTTTGCACCATCCCCAGTGATAACAGACGCGGCATAAACGTCTTGAGAAGTCGAAAGTGCTCCAAGAGTGATTGCTGCAGCTGAATATATCCTATCAGCCTTACCACTAGCACCTAATGTAACGACGGCAGCAGCATAGACGTTTTTAACAGTTGCGTTGGCCGCGATGCTGACGGCAGTACCCGCATATATGTTTCCAGATTTTCCTCCGTCACCAGTATTAACAGCACCCTTATCGGAATATAAGTTAGCGGTATCTGTGCGAGCACCAATACCGATAACCGCTAATGCACCAAGCTCATTCGTTACCAGTGAGTCCGCTTAAATATTAAGTGCCGCAGCAGCTACAGCAGAATAATCGACCAAATCAGACCCAAGCAATATGCCTACTTAAGACACAACTGAATTAAATAATAAGGTACTTCCTAAAACGAAAATTGATAAATGATTGTCTATGGAACTCGTAACTATTTTAATAGTAGAGTACTTGTAACACACTGGAAACCTCTTTAGAGCGGCGTAACCTCTTTAGCGGTAATGACCCTATTTGAATGTTTTGATAGACAATTTATGGAATCTGAACTGCGTTACCATTAATTGCTAATACGAACTTTATGAAAAAGAAGTTTTTTTAACTTATAAACAAACCAAATCCAGAAAAACAATCAAATAAAAGTGTTTTAATGCATACATTTTTATACTGACATCAGCGAATATTTACCGTCTTAAATTTACAACAACATACCAATTCATACTCGGAATATAGCTAACACCCAACAACTCATCTGCTGCTTCATTGAGGTCAATAAACCCAAAGTGGTTTGGTTGTAATAATTTATCAACAGTTTCTTTTGAAAACATATCTTGAAGGCTTTTAGTCCCTGCGATAGCAGAATCTGCGTGTACTTGAACTTTACCTGAACTATCGACCAAATAAATATCACCGTATTTAGCAAATAAAGAATTTTTCAACATATCCAAAACACCGTCAAATGAAGTGGCTATTCCAGACAATCCATTACCGGCAATTTGTTGATAATTAACATACACATCAACACGGTTTTTATTTTTATCGTGATACACACTGATAAGATCTGATTGAGCGCTTTTTAGATAAGCAAAATACCACATGTCGATTTCAGGCTGTAATACTCTTAAAAACCCTTCGTGATTCCAATATTTGTGGGTGTTTTTATCAGCAAACGAAGCACTAGTGAGGCCGTACTCTTCGACTAAAAAGCCAAGTTTATCAACCAATATTGATTCTTGATTACGTGTAAAACCTCTATCTACCCAATCATGAATATGACTATCATTAGCAAGATTTTTTGCAATTAATTTCATATTTGAAATGCGGGCATCAATATTTTGGCTGAGGTTTATCAGTGATAAATTAAATTGTTGCTCCAGTAATCTATCTTCAACATCTTTAGCCTGTATCCATAGATAGAAGGTTAACGTCAATAGACAAACGATAACGAGTGAACCAAGAAAAGTTGGTTTGTTTATAAGTTTGGTCAAAGAGCGTTTAAACATTGATGAAGAGGTCTCACTATTCAATTTTACTACAATTAATTACCATTTAAGGATAATATCTTAAACATTGATTGTTTTTATTACTTCATTAGACATCAGAAAAACTAGGGCTTGCGAGCTAAAAATATAGTATGCCGACTACCCTTTCCGGGACGAGCGCGCACAATGCGTGTATCAGCTTTAAATCCGGCTTTTTTGAGGCGTCCTATAAACAGATTATCGGGACCTGCAGACCATACTGCTAACATACCCTTTGGACGCAAAGTTTTGTATATATCATCTAAGCCCTTTGCTGAATAAATACTGTTGTTACCTTTTTGAGTTAGCCCTTCAGGGCCATTATCTACGTCCAATAAAATAGCATCGAATGTGGGTTTTTTAGTACTCAGTAGTTCCCTCACATCGCCAACATGTAATTTTGTTCGGGGATCTTGAAGTGGATTTTTCGCACAATTACCCAGTGGTCCTTGATTCCACACCACCACTTCGGGGATAAGCTCTGCCACTGTTACTTGAGAGTTTGAAGTGACTGCTTTTAATGCTGCAGCCAAGGTATACCCCATACCTAAACCACCTACTAACACTTGTGCATTGTCCGTAGAATTAAGATAAGCACAGCCCAGCTCCGCAAGCACTTTTTCCGAGTTGTACAAACGACTATTCATCAGTTCGCCACGTATACCCGATAAACGAATAGAAAATTCATCTGCTCTTTGAGAAAATTTTAATTCGCCTCCATTATTAGGAATTTGCGCGGTTCCGAGCTGGGTCCATGGGATCATAATACTGCCTAGTGGATATATTCATAAGTAGAACTTTAGCTACACACCTTAGCATAATTGATAATATAACCTTTAAACATTGGCTATAAGACAATAAAAAGACTTAAATTTAACGCTTTGATATCAAAACTTGTGAGGCTCTGTCTTCTATTTTTAGCAAATTGAATAAACGAGTTGTTGCCAACTCAAGGTTGGCAACATTCAACATTAGCTGTTTAGTATGCACCATCAGCATACGTTAACTCGTAGCTATGACTATAAATTTCCAAAATGTTACCAAAAGGGTCTTCCATATAAATCATGCGATAAGGTTTTTTTCCTGGGTAGTAATAACGCGGTTCCTTCATACGCTTTTTACCACCAGCAGCGACTATTTTATCAGCTAGGCCCTCTACATCCGGATCTTGAACACAAAAATGGAATATGCCTGTTTTCCAATATTCGAAATTATTCTCAGGGTTTACTTGACCCTTAAATTCAAATAATTCGACACCAATCCGATCCCCTGTTGACATATGTGCGATACGAAAATGCTCCCAGCCTGCACCAAAAACATCGGTGCACATTACGCCAATAGATGAATCGTCTTCGGTTATTTCAGTGGGTTTCAGAATAATATACCACCCCAGCACTTCGGTATAAAATGTTACCGCCGCTTCTAAATCAGGTACTGAAATACCGATATGGGAAAATGTACGTGGATACTGTTTATTCATTTTTTTTCTCCTGATAATTGATTTAGCCTATTAATTACTCTAGAAAGTATACATTTCACTATTAAGTACTTAAAATTATCATTCGTCATATCGATAAGTATTTTTTGTAATGATAAATCATATTTTTTTGAGAACGTTCTGTACTCTTGTCAATGTCGGGCATTTCACCAAAACAGCTGAAAAACTATTTATGACGCAGTCAGGAGTAAGCCAACATATTAAAAAGTTAGAAAAACAGTTTGATAACCCATTATTAATTAGAGAAGGAAAGACATTTTCATTAACCGCAGCTGGTCATCAATTACACCAAAAAGGCCTTGAACTTTTACGCGCTGCGGATGAGTTGGAAGCGCTGATTAAGCAGGACGATGCGTATATTGGCCGGGTCAAAATTGCCTCGCCTGGTAGCGTTGGTTTAAAGCTCTATTCTCCCTTGTTAGACTTACAACAACATCACCCAGAGTTAGTGATTGACTATCGATTTTCACCAAATAAAAGCATACAACGTGAATTAGCAGATCGAACTTTAGATATAGCTTTGATTACAGAATTAACTAATGACAGCAGCTTACTGAGCGAAAAAGTCGCTGAAGAGCCTCTTGTCTTAGTGACCTCTAATAAAGTTAAGTTAGTGAATTGGAAAACGTTGTTAGATCTAGGGTTTATTTCACATCCGGATGCTGAACATCACGGCAGACAACTATTGAGTGCGAATTTCAATGCTTTTGAACATGTAGAACAATTTCGCTGTAAAGGTTTTTCAAACCAAATTAGTTTGATATTAGATCCTGTCAGTAGAGGATTCGGATTTTCAGTTCTTCCATTGTTTGCAGCCAAAGCATATTTACCTCAAAATTCGATAAAAATACACTCACTGAAAATGTCAGTGAGTGAAAACCTCTATTTATGTGTGAATCGACATTCAATAATGTCTAATAGAATAAAGTACATTAAATCAGTGATTACCGATTATTTACGTTAATATTATTGTATTCGACACGTTTGATCCTTTTGACTGTTGGGGCATTAAGCAACGTTGATAATATTTATTCATAATCATTTATTTTCACAAGGTTTTGTTCTCACATGATGCCACTTTCCATAAAGATATTAGGTTATGCAGGTTTGGTTCCTTTCATTACCTTAGCTGTTTTATCTAGCGTACTGACTGACAATAGCGTTGTAGTCGATTCTCTTGCCCTTTATGCTTTTGGTATTTTCACATTTTTATGCGGTGCTTGGTGGCCAACAGCCGATATGCATGACGCCAAATTCTGGCGAATTATATTGAGTAATATTCTATTTTTAATAGCGTTTTTTACATTTTTACTGTTACCTGAGCAATGGTTAGCTATCGGTGCAGGTCTGTTCATACTTATTTGGGCAATTGAACACTTTGGTTCGTTGATTCCTCAAACCCCTCATACCTACGGTCTATTGCGAATGGTATTAACAATAATCGCCAGCCTAAGTATGATGACAACTTATTTATTTGGAGCAGGATAAAGTGGCAAACCTACAATCGGTTAATATCGATCCTAAAGAGGTCGCATATTATGAAAAACTAGCGGGGACTTGGTGGGATTTAGAAGGCCCCTTTTGGCCATTACACAAACTTAATGCATTAAGGATTGAGTGGATCTTGGAGCAGCTTAGGGCACAAAATCACAAACATCATCCATTAGCTGAATTGAAAGTGTTGGACATAGGCTGTGGCGGGGGCATATTAAGTGAGTCCTTAGCAAAACAAGGAGCAATGGTTACGGCAATAGATGTGGTCGAAAAAAATATTGGAATAGCGCAATCACATGCCAAACAGAACGGAATTGAAATTGATTACCAATTAATTAGTGTTGAACAAATGGTTGAAACCAAACAACAATTTGACATAGTGTTTAATATGGAAGTGGTAGAACACGTGCCAAATGTGAATAGCTTCGTTCGTGCCTGTAATGCCTTAGTAAAACCAAATGGTTCGCATTTTATTGCCTCTATCAATCGTAATTGGTTAGCTTACTTGATTGCTATTTTTGGTGCGGAATACGTTACTAGGTTGTTGCCCATAGGGACGCATCATTATAGTAAACTAGTAAAGCCAGCTGAGTTATTTTCTTTATTGGATGCTGACGACTTTGTGTTAACTGCCACTACTGGTGTAGCAGTTAACCCCATCAAACGCAGTATGAAGTTAATCAAACCTACTTGGGTAAATTATATGTTGGTGGCACAAAAAACTGCAAGATAAAAGTGATATGAGGTCATTGGCTGCTTAAATTGTAAACATTACTCTCGGCTAATAGTGATGTATTGCTGGGAAGCTGATTCAATTAGAGTAAAGCTTATTTTATTCAGATACTTTTGCTGAGAGCATAACTTCACGCATAGTTTTTTTTATAGGTGTTGGTTGGTGAGAGTGTCGGTCAACAAAAACATGAGTCAAGCATCCAACTGCCGACGCTAACGGCTCATTATCCTTGAAAATACCTACTGCATAATCCACCGAACTATTGCCAATTCTATCAACACGTAATGCACCTATTAACTTTTGAGGATACGATAATGGGCTGATATAACGACAGCTAGATTTGACGATAAATCCTATCTGCTCACTTTCTTGGGGAACAAAACCAGCTTGCTCAATTAAAAATTGATTGATGACAGTATCAAAATATGAGTAATAATGAACATTATTCACATGCCCAAACATATCGTTATCCATCCACCTTGTGGTGATTGGAAAATAAAACACAAAATCATTTTTTAATTGACCATCCATTACTTACAAAGACCTATTTTATCTATTTGACTAATGAAATTTATTTAAACATAGAACTGACAAATCAAGCTAATTATTGATGATAATCAATAAGCATTAACTGGTAAACATAAAAAGGTTGACGGTTGAGGTCGACTCACAGACAATAAATGTTAATAGCATGTTTATTTTTAATCAATAAATCGTGTCAAAATTTCAACAACATAAGAGACCAGGCTGTATGATTTTAAATCACCTATGGGGACTATATATAAATCCAAAAGAAGAATGGCATTCAATTGACAAACGTCATGAAAGCTATTTTTACAGCTTTAGTCATATTGCCATTATTTCATTAATACCTGTTTTGATGGGTTATTATTCTGCAGCACATCTTGGCTGGAGTATAGGTGTAGGCGACATTATAAAGTTGACTCACAATAGCGCTATGTTGATGAGCATTGGTATGTATTTTGGTTTAATGACAGGTGTGATGGCTCTTGCCGTTTTGATACATGAACTAGCCAAAGCATTCGATGCAACCCCAACCTATACTCAAGCATTAGAACTCGCAGCTTATACTGCCACACCTTTGTTCATGGTAGGGTTTGCCGCTTTTTATCCTGTGTTATGGTTTGTTATGCTGATTGGTTTAGTAGGTTTAGGCTATTCAGTTTATTTACTCTACGCAGGGACACCCATTTTAATGCATATTCCAGAAGGTAAAGGCTTTATTTATGCAAGTTCAGTTGTTACCTGTGGTTTAGTGCTACTTGCAATACTCATGGCCACATCGGTTATTCTTTGGAGTATGGGCATGGGCCCCGTATATGTAGGCTAGGACAACTTGAATGTAGTCCATAGAAAAGCCACGAATCATTCAATATTCGTGGCTTTTTAAGAACCTGTTTAACTTTTAGCGTGAATTAATCCTGACTCATGTTGTGCATTTCTAAATTACTTAATTCTGCCTGAACACCTTCATTTTTTGTTCCTTCATTACGCATGTTGTCTATGCGCTGCAGATACGCATTGTCGACATCACCAGTGATGTATTTACCGTCAAATACTGATGTTTCAAAGCGTTTAATGTCAGGATTTAATTCTCGCACTGCATCAATCAAATCAGTGAGGTCTTGAAAAATCAATCCGTCGGCTCGTATCAAGTCGCTTATCTGTTCAATCTCGCGTCCATAAGCAATCAACTCATTAGCTGAAGGCATATCGATTCCGTAGACGTTAGGGAAACGAATTTCAGGAGCAGCAGAAGCAAAGTATACTTTTTTAGCACCAGACTCGCGGGCCATTTCGATAATTTGTTCTGAGGTTGTCCCTCTCACAATAGAGTCATCGACCAACAGCACACTTTTATCTTTAAACTCTGAAGGAATGGCGTTCAGTTTACGGCGTACCGACTTTCGACGCATCGTTTGTCCTGGCATAATAAATGTACGGCCAATGTAACGATTCTTAACGAACCCTTGACGATAAGGTTTGTCTAATTCAATGGCAATTTGAAGAGCAACATCAGTTGACGTTTCTGGGATAGGGATAACGACATCAATATCTAAATGCTCCCATTCCTTAGCTATTTTTTGCCCCAGTTTACGTCCCATGTTAACCCGTGAGGCATATACAGAAATACCATCGATAAATGAATCTGGACGGGCAAAATAAACGAATTCAAAAATACAAGGAGCACTAATGGGTTGATGAGCACATTGTTGAGTATGCAATACACCTGACTCAGTTACATATATAGCTTCGCCAGGGGCTACGTCACGAATGAAGGTAAATCCAACCGCATCAAGTGCCACACTTTCAGAAGCCACCATATATTCATCACCAAACACAGTTTTGCGTTTACCTAATGATAACGGACGAATGCCAAATGGATCCCTAAATGCGAGCATTCCATTGCCAATAATGACAGCGACAACCGCGTAAGCACCCCGAATTTTATCATGAACCTTTGAAACAGCTTTAAATACTTCTTCAGGTGTTAAGTGTAAACCCTCACAACTTTGTAATTCATGTGCAATGATATTTAACAACAACTCTGAATCTGAAGTAGTGTTGATGTGCCTTCTGGCAACCTTCGCTACTTCATCTTTTAACTCGTGTGCGTTAGTAAGGTTACCGTTGTGAGCGAAAGCAATACCGTATGGAGAGTTAACGTAAAAAGGCTGTGCTTCTGCCGAACTTGAACTACCAGCAGTAGGATAGCGTACGTGGCCAATACCAAATTGCCCAGTGAGCCTTTTCATATGACGCGTATGAAACACATCTTTAACCAAGCCATTGTCTTTCCTTAGGTGAATCACTCCATCATCTACAGTGACAATACCAGCTGCATCTTGGCCTCTGTGCTGGAGCACGGTCAAGGCATCGTACAAAGCTTGATTGACCGGGCTTTTACCCACTATTCCGACAATACCACACATGTTATTTACCTTTTTAAACGGGCTTTATAAAACTTGAGTTATTTTGCAAATATTCAAAAAACCACTCAATGACTAAACTAAATTCTGAGATAAGTAATGAAGTCTCCCACCAAAGTGATGCAGACAAAGGAGTAAACGTATCTATAAAAAACAACAACGCACTAACAATCAACACGCCACGCAATGCACCAAACACTAAACCTAGTGCGCGATCTGTACCTGTGAGCCCTGTAAAATCGACCAATTGGGAAATCAAATAATTTACCAATCCTCCTATCACTAGAGTGGATACAAACAATATGGCAATAGCCACACCATTGCGGATCATCAAATCATCAAATTTGGTTAAGTAAGTGGCAAGGTCTGCATAGAATTGGCTAGCAATAAAAAAAGCGCTGAACCAAATGGCCAAAGAAATAGCTTCTTTTATAAAGCCCCTTATTAAACTAATAACGGCTGAAAGTAAAATCACACCCAGTATGGAGTAGTCAATCCAATTCATAAGATTCGTTTTACCGCTTATATGACATGATAGTTAATTGGCTCAGCCTTTTAACATCAGATAGTTGAAATCGGGCGCATTCTATCAAAAGGCCTAGGGAAAATCCTGATAAATTTCGAACAATTTAAAATAGCCATTGGCAATGGATAACAAAGAATAAGCGTTTAAAAAATAATTATTGAACAGTGAAAGGTGTCACCCTTCCCTGTAAATTAGTTATCTCTTTAAGGTGAGAAAGCGCATTTTCTAAATTGCTTTTTTGTAAATCGGGCCCAACAAACACTTTTGTTAAAATCCCTGAATTCGTTTTTACTGGCCGACTAAAAGCACGATAACCAGCTTTTTCTAATACCTCAAACAACTCCTGCACATTCTTTTGGTGGCGAAAGCTGCCCAATTGCACTACCCAGCCTGCACTAGCCAATAATCTATCTGAATCTTGTTCAACCACTGTTTGTTGTTCTAAACTGCTTGTCTTTGGCATCACAGATTCTTTTGCTTGATATTCATCCTGAACTCGAACGTCTGCAGTTCGGCTATCTAATTTATCTTCAGGTGACAAACTTGATGTTTGATTATCATCAGTAGCCAGCTCAGAGATGATTTCGACCTTGCGAGTCGCGGCTTCTTTTACTTTGCCTGTATCAAAGGTTTCAGGGGACTTAACTTCTTTCATAGCTGGCTTTTGTGGCAACTCGACAAATAATTTTACTTCTGATTCTTGTTTACCATCCAATAAGTCAGGCAAAAAAATCACAGCAATAGCGACAACTATAGCCGTTCCTACCAAGCGGTTTTGTAATGCGGATGACACTTTACTACACCTTTTCCTGAGGGGTTAACAACCCTATTTTCAATACATCGGTAACAGTATAAAAAGAGCCAAAAACAATCACTAGATCATCTTGTTTGGCTTTTTCTAAAGCATATTTATACGCGATTTCGACTGAGTCATATTCTAACACTTTTTGCTGTGAGCTTAATACAGCAGAAACCAACGTACTTGACTTTGCGCCCCTAGGAATATCTAAACTAGCGCAATACCAGATGCTTACAACTGACAACATTGGAGCAAGTGTTGCAATAATATCTTTATCTGCCAACATCGCCACAACAGCAATAACTCGTTTATATTTCATATTTTTAATATCAAAAGCGAGCAAATTAGTAGCATGTGGATTATGTGCTACATCCAACATTACTGTAGGTTTGTTTTGAAGGACCTGTCGTCTGCCGGGCAAACTAGTTTGCTTAAATGCCTGCGACATTTTTTTATAATCTAATTGCAACTCCAAGATTTCAATTACTTGCAATGCTGTTGATGCATTTTGGGCAGGAATATTAGGGATAGGTAAAAACTCATAGCAACTTTTTACTCCTTGCCAATGAAACCCTTTATCATCTATTTGAAAGTGAAAATCACTTCCTTGCCACACAGGTTTAACCTGATAATCTAAAGAAGCATTAATCAATGTCGTGGGAGGTTGTGGCTCACCAATAACGGCTGGAATATTAGCTCTAAAAATACCCGCTTTTTCAAGGGCGATAAGCTCTTTGGTATCACCGAGCCAATCTTGATGATCTAAATCAATGCTGGTTATTACGGCTATAGAGGGCGCCACGACGTTGACCGAATCCAAACGCCCACCTAAGCCAACTTCTAACAACAGATACTTGACATCAAAGTCTACCATTAGCTGTAATGCCGCTAATGTGCCAAATTCGAAATAAGTTAATGGAGTATCACCACGTGCTTGTTCTACCTTCAAAAACGCTTGGCAGTGCTCTTCCTCGGTCAGCATGAGCCCCGATATTCTTACTCGTTCACGATAATCTAACAGGTGAGGTGAACTAAATACCGCAACTGAACAATTTGCAATTAATAGAGCCTGTTCGATTAAGGCACAAGTAGTGCCTTTACCATTTGTACCGGCAACTGTGATAACAATTCGCTTTTCAAGATCAAGCTGTAAGTTACGAAAAACCTCAGCCACACGTTCTAGCCCTAATTCAATGCTACTAGGGTGGACTTGCTCAAGATAAGTTAGCCATTGGTCAAGAGACCAATCCTCTTTATCAGAGGCATGAGATGTAGGGATCTGAGACATTATTTAATGATGTTGATGATGTAGTTTTGTCAATAAACTAAATAACTTATCACGCATTTCACGACGATCAACAATAATATCTATAGCGCCTTTTTCTAACAAAAATTCACTGCGTTGAAATCCTGCTGGCAACGTTTCCCGCACAGTTTGTTCTATAACTCTAGGGCCTGCGAAACCAATCAAGGCTTTTGGCTCTGCTATATTCACATCACCCAGCATAGCTAAACTTGCAGATACACCACCCATAGTAGGATCAGTCAAAACGGATATATACGGTAACCCTTTTTCACTCAATTTTGCTAATGCTGCGCTAGTTTTTGCCATCTGCATAAGAGACAGCAGCGCTTCTTGCATACGTGCCCCACCGCTAGTTGAAAAACAAATTAATGGCATATTATGTTCTAAACAGGCATCCACTGCTTTGACAAATCTCGCGCCAACTACTGAAGCCATCGACCCGCCCATAAAAGCAAACTCAAAAGCGGCCACTACAACAGGCATACCGCTTAATTTTCCCTGCATGACCACTAAAGCATCTTTCTCGTTAGTGGCTTTTTGTGCGCTACTTAATCTATCTTTGTATTTTTTAGAGTCTTTAAATTTGAGTAAATCTTGAGGCTCTAAGTCTGCACCCAACTCTACTCTGTCGCCTTGGTCTAAGAAGTGATTGATACGCGCACGGGCTGTAATACGCATGTGATGGTCACACTTGGGGCAGACACCTAACTGTTTCTCTAACTCTGTTTTGTAAAGAACAGCGTCGCATTCAGTACATTTAGTCCAAATTCCCTCTGGGACATTGCTTTTAGTCAACGACTTTGTGCGTGGTAGTATTTTTTCAATCCAACTCATATCAAATCCTGTTATGTAATTTGTTAAATTTAACAAATTGACAATATTCAACGGTTTATGTTGTGCCCGTTTAGCCCTGCAGGCCGAAAGAAACCCTATTAAATCACATCAAGCATACATCACAAAAACAAAACTGGTCTAAGAAGTATCAATCAGGTAAAAATAATGGTCCTAATGGAATAACGGGTAAATTAAATGTCTCAGGGTAGGTAACATGAACTAAGTACAAACCATTAGGCTTGGCAGTCGATGCTGCTTTAGTCCTATCTCTCCCTTCTAACAAGGTTTTCATCCAAACTATGGGTTTTTCCATTTTACCAATCGTCAATAGAGAACCTGTAATATTTCGCACCATATGAAGCAAAAATGCGTTCGCTGTTACATCAATTATAATATAATTACCAAACCGGCTCACATTTATATGACTCATATTACGTACCGGAGTGTTTGCCTGACAGCCCACAGCTCTAAACGCACTAAAATCATGCTGACCCAACAAATATTGAGCCGCTTGATGCATCAACTCATGATCCAACTCATTATGAATATGTGTTACACCTTTAGGCAATATACTGTTGCGCAGACGATGATTATATATGACATATCGATAACGTCGGGCAGTAGCTGAAAAACGAGCATGAAACTCGTCATCCGTATTTTTAACCCATTTGATTGCAATCGAGTCAGGCAAGAATCGGTTCAGGCCAATGGTCCATGCACGATCAGGACGCTGGATGGTCGTATCAAAATGTACTACTTGACAAGTAGCATGAACCCCTGCGTCAGTTCGACCTGCACAGACTGCTTTGATTGGTTCGTTGGCTATCTTTGTTAACGCTTGTTCAACGTGCTGTTGCACACTAGCCACAGTTTGTTGGCGCTGCCAACCATGATAAGGTGCACCGTTATATTCAATGCCTAGAGCTAATCGCATCAATCCACTTTTCTTATTCAAAAAATTCGCGATATTGTAAGGAACTTACACTTAAATAACAGAGGTTTTTAGTTATAACCAAGAAATGAGTCAATTTGAATATCAATTCATTTCTTTAGCCACCTTTAAAATCAACTGAATGCAAATCATGTTTTTTCATCAGCTTGTGCATATCTGTGCGATTTCTACCAGCTAATTCCGCCGCTCTTGTCACGTTACCATCAGTCATTTTAAGCAACTTTAATAAATAATTATGCTCAAATGCATCTCTTGCTTCGGTCAATGTAGGCCATTTTTGCTCAGAAGAAGACAAAGCTTGTTCAACTAAGTGAGAGGTGATCACCGATGTTTGGGTTAAGGCAACACATTGCTCTACTACATTGACAAGTTGCCTAACGTTACCAGGCCACAAACACGTAACTAATAATTGCATTGCATCATCAGAAAATCGATTAACCTTAACCTGATGGCGTTTTGCGCTACTTTTTAACAGATGTCGAGCCAGCAATGGAATATCTTCAGAGCGTTCTCTTAGAGTGGGTAACGTAATGTTCACCACATTGAGCCTGTAATATAAATCTTCTCTAAAGTTACTTTCCTGCATTTCTTTATTGAGGTTTTTATGGGTCGCTGAGATAATTCTTACATCAATTGGGATCTGTTTACTGCTTCCTACTGGGCGGATTGTTTGTTCCTGCAGTGCTCTGAGTAACTTAACCTGAAGTGGGATCGGCATATCGCCAATTTCATCTAAAAATAACGTCCCTCCGTCTGCTTCCCTAAAGAGTCCTTTATGTTCATTGATTGCACCTGTAAAAGAGCCTTTTGCATGGCCAAAAAGTTCAGACTCAAGTAAATTTTCAGGTAACGCACCACAGTTAATTGCTACGAAAGCCTTATCAGCTCTTTTACTGGCTTTATGTATAGCACTGGCCAAAAGCTCTTTTCCTGTGCCACTGGCTCCACTTATTAATACACTAACGTCGCGTTTTGCAACGCGATAAGCTTGATCAAGTAATTGCTCCATTTGCATCGAACGTGTAATGATTTTTTCGCACCACTGTCCTACTTGTGCGCCTTGACTTTGACTCACCGCTTTTTCCATCAAGCTGCGTAATTCAACATGATCTATGGGTTTAGTCAAAAATCCAAACACACCTCTTTGTGTCGCTTCCACAGCATCTTGAATAGTTCCGTGGGCAGTCATCAAAATAACAGGCACATCTTTTCCAAGCCCCATAATCTCTTCAAAAAGGCTTAAACCGTCTAACCCAGGCATACGTAAATCACTCAAAACAACATCAAAATTTTGTGTATTGATCAATCTTAGTGCTTCTTTACCACCGCCAGCACATTGAACATTGTAACCCTCCCCTTTTAGTCTGATAGCCATTAATCGCAATAAACTTTCGTCATCATCAACCAACAGCACATGTGGATCTACTACATTCGACTGACTCATTTTTTATCCTCTTCAATACCTTGTATGATTGATGCCTCAATATTAAGCAACTGGTCAATCTGACTTTTTTGTTTATTTAACAGTATTTGTTGTTCTTCAATATGTAATGTTTGATACGTGCTAATTTCATTCTGCGTCACTAAAGCGGACTCCATTTCAAGTAAATCCTGACTTGGATGATATAGTGCAACGACAATAAAACGACGCATCTGCTGACTTAACTTAGGTAAAAGAGACTCAACCCAAGCTTGTGCACGCAAGCGGTCTTGAAATGGTGTGCCTTTACCTTGGCTAAGTAGTACTTTTTTTAACACATCAGCATCTTGTTCAGACAATGTATTTATTTGTTTTTTTCGAACAGGCCAGGAAATATCTTCAATCTCGTACCAGAACCTTAACCAATATTCAATTTTGCATTCGTTCGCCTCTAAATAATTTTCCCATATACAAAGAGGTCGATTTTTGAGGTCTTGAGAAGTTGTTTGTGACGTTCTTAAAGACTGCACTAGCTCGCAACTAGTAAGCAAAATTAAACTGCTAAACACTATAAATAATTTTGACTTCATATGTTCGCTTCTTTATTTGGTATCTGCACACGAATACACACCTCTGCATAATCCACCTCAACCATTTCTACTTTGCCAGACATCATTCTGGCACAATCAGCAACAATAGATAATCCGAGCCCTGAACCTATCACTCTGTCATTTCGCGTGCCCTCTCCACGACTAAAAGGTTGAAATAAAGCATGACGTTGCTCTTTAGCAATT
The DNA here is from genome assembly GCF_913058035.1 of uncultured Paraglaciecola sp. GTDB lineage: Bacteria > Pseudomonadota > Gammaproteobacteria > Enterobacterales > Alteromonadaceae > Paraglaciecola. The sequence goes on from NZ_CAJXPA010000075.1 coordinate 18,679, forward strand.
CTATGACCATGATTTGCAAAATCAAGTATTTGCATATTATCTCGAAGATATAGTCTGATATAAATGGGATTACCTTTATTGCCATGAGCAATAGCATTTGACAATAAATTGTCTAAAATTCTTCTAAATAACTTATGGTCAGCGAAGACTGTAGCTAAATCAATTTTTATATCTAATTGATTATCGTGTTGGTTAATTGCCAAACTATTTTCAGTCACAAGCTCTTCAAAAAAATAATGAGTATCAATTTTTGAAAACACAGGTTTAGCTTGTTGAAGTAACAGATTATAGTCGAGCAACTGCATAATAAGTAAGTTCAGCCTATCTGTACTAATATTCAATAGCGATAATACTTCATGCTGTTCAGGGTTTAATGAACCCACTACCTGCTCAGTCAGTAATGAACAGCCTTCTTTGATGCTGGCTAAGGGTGTTTTAAGCTCATGGGATGCATGACGTAATAAAGCATGTCGTAAATTTTCAGATTGAATTAAGCGGCCTGCTAATATATGTAATTTTTGCTCTAAAATAATAAGTTCCTTTGGTCCAGAAGTAGAAATGGTCGGTAAGGAATCTTCCTGTCTCGAGATGGCAGTAATGACTCGTTCAAGTTTAGACACTGGTGTTAAGATGGCTTTTGAACCAAGAACAATTAATAAAAATGAAATGCCTAACAAACATGCAGTCAACCAAAATTGGGTTTGCTGCACTGAACTAACATGGATTTGTTGTGCTCGGATCCTTTGATCAAGACTGTTGTCTACTTGCGCGGCTAAATCATGCAAATTTTGTTTAAATTCGGCTAGTTGCGCGTCCAACAACAATGGATCTTCAACTCCTAAATATTGGTTAATCCACTCGACACGTTCCGACAAACTTTGACAGTTTTGTTTTTCTAAAAGCTGATTACAAACAGGTGTTTGGAATATAGTAAATCGCTGGGTTGATTTTCCAATTAGGGGTTTTAATGCATCTTTTTTTACAATATGGTACTGGCGTACTAATCGCTCAATATCAACTGATAAACCTTCCATTTTACTCACACGTCTGACTGTGTTGACAGCGTATTCAGCCTCACTGGTAGCAATTTGAGCAATTTCACTTAGCTTGATTTGACTGAAGCCTACCAATAATACTAGCGGCACAAGAACCACAACAAAACTGACAAGTGTTAATTGCCGAAGTGAGCCAAGTTGCATGGCAATTGCCATTAATTTTCTCAATTTACTGTGCCGCTAACGTAATGAAAAAAGATCGGACAAGTCGATCTTTTCTAAATTTATTTAATTTGTATTCTTCAAATTTTAATTGTGTCGATTGCTTCAATGATTGAGACCTTTGTTTTGATCAGCTCAAATGAGTCGATTTTCCCATTACCGTCCGTATCTATTTTGCCAAGTAAAACCAATAAAATAGGGTTTCAACTGATCCTTTAATAGTAATTTGACTGTTTTACTCAAATCAAGTTTTCTATTAATCAAACTCTGATCATATTGATATAGATATCAATATGATCAGAGTTACAAACAGATGTGCAGTTACAACAATAAATAAAAATGGAGCAATGTAATCAGTTTTTTATGCTGTTACCTCCCTAAGTAACAAATTTGATAACACTCTTTTGATAACACTCTTTTGATAACACTCTTTTGATAACACTCTAAGAACACTCTAAGAAAAATCAAATCTAATGGAAAGAAGGCTTATTATCCATAAATGATACAAAACTCAATTTGCATCAAGGTTACTAGCACTTTTATTTGCAACGCCATCACAGCCAATAGCTAAGTAAGAAATAGACTAACATCCTTAAACGTACTCGCTTTTATGCTAATTACCTGAGAAACCAGTCAGTTTAAGTGTGCTCACTATTAATGCTAATCATTGCTTTTAGAGGCCCTACACGGTTTGTGCCAATAATACATTTACCATACATATCAATAAATTAAGAAAAAGATTTAAATCTATAAAATTAACTGAACGATACTAATTATTTAAGTGTCTTAAATTTAAGACACTTATGCAAGTTTATCAGATTATCTTCATCAAATTACAGGGTTGGAAAGTCTTTTATTTGAGACACTAAAAGCAATAGCATCTCATTATAAAGTAGATAACAAATTGACGAGAGTTAAACAGGCTTAATTGACAACTTACTTTGAATAAATTGGCTGTGTGGTATGTAGAGTAAATCAGCTATTTTTCTGATGGTGTAATCTTCATCTGGACTAAGTTCGTGATCGGCATAAGCAACTGACCATAAGGAATCCAGTAAAGTTCTTTTTTCCTTAGCATCATAAATATCATTTATGACCCGTGTGAATTGTTGATAATCTGCAGCATCGTCTGCTTCTGATTGGCTTAATCGACATAGGTCTTCAAGCTCAGAATCACTCAAAGAAAAGTGTTTAACGAGTTGTTTACGATAACTGTCTTGCTCTAACTGTTCAAGATTATGATCGGCACGCATAACCTCGTATAACAGAACAGCTGTCGCCAATTCGATTGTATGTTCGCTATGGCTGTTATCGATTTCTAAATGATTTTTAAACCACTCTTGAATACTAGTTATCATGATATTTTTTTAGGGATTGTATCTAACAACTCCTATTCCTTTGTTTTGTGTAAGCTTTACAAATATTACGCTTAATAGTCATCACCCATAGAATTTATGGGTGAGTAATTTATACTTAATTAAGCATAATTTGTCTCAAACAGAAACCTCTCACCTTTAAACTCTCAGCAGGAGAATTTGTGCCAGATAATGCCCATTTTTATCAACCCAAAGACGGCCATCAATTAAAACATGACCCATTTAATTCAATTATTGCCCCGCGGCCAATTGGTTGGATATCCAGTAAAAGTCACAATGGCCAAGTCAACTTAGCCCCCTATAGCTTTTTCAATGCATTTAATTATCATCCTCCTATCATTGGATTTTCTAGTATTGGCTATAAAGATAGTGTGAAAAATGCAGCCGATACTGGGCAATTTTGTTGGAGTCTTGTTACACGTTCCCTTGCGGAATCGATGAATAAAACTAGCGCCGCTGTCAGTTGTGATGTTGACGAGTTCGACATTGCTAACCTTGCCAAAGGTCAATCAAAAGTCATTGATGTGCCTCACGTAGCACAGAGCCCTGTGGTGATGGAATGTAAAACATCGCAAGTGATTCAATTACAATCTTCCAGCGGTGAAGATTGTCAAAGTTGGTTAGTCTTAGGAGAAGTCGTAGGGGTGCATATTTCTCACATGGCACTAAAAGAAGGTGTATACGAT
>NZ_CAJXPA010000076.1 GCF_913058035.1 uncultured Paraglaciecola sp.
AACGGTTAGATACTAAATGGTTAGCGCGGGCATACTATCAGTTTTTGTAAATTTGTTTTGAAAGAATAATAAAAGTTACTCGAAGTTCGATTGTGAAGCTGTAAATGAAGAATTATGGTGTAGTGTTTGAGCGTTTTTTGAGCATTACCCGAGAATTGTATGAACCACAATAAAGCTAGAGATTCCCTGAAAAAACAGGTGTTAAAAACTTAAAAGAAGGGCGTACACAACTTTCATCAATTTTAATCTCGCACCGAAATAATAAACATGTATAGCTGAAACATTGTGGTCAGTATTGACACCGTTAAAGGTGTTCGAGGGAGAGTATGTTTAACTTCATTACGATTAATCTATAATAATGTGACGGCAAATTACTCAGATTTCACATATACCGCATCAGCAGTTTTGGTAAAGCCATCAGTATTAATCCCAATAAGGCTAGAAGAAATGAAGTATCAATAAAATATGGAAAGAGGATAAGTGCTACGCCAGTATATCGAATAATTAGATTTGCACGTTTTTTGCCATACGCAAAGTAACCTACACCAATTGAGCATAAATACTATGCTCCATAAAAGTAGCGCAGTATCCATAGCGAATTCGACCCAGGAAGCCTATTTTTTTTGCTTCATCCGATCTTTTAGATCTGCAAATGGATTGTAAGTGCTTGTTTTGATTTCTGTATCCTCAGTACTACCGTAGCGCACCAGATTCTCAAACTTAGAATGTTCTTCATCATGGCAATACAAACACAGCAGTTCCCAGTTACTGCCATCGCTGGGATTATTGCCATGATTATGATCGACGTGGTGAACCGTCAACTCTGAAAGATTTTTGTGGAAAAATTCACGGGTGCAACGGCCACAGATCCAAGGATATATTTTAAGGGCTTGTTCACGATAACCCGATGCACGTTTGGCTATATATTCTTGCTGCTCGGCGAACACTTGATCATAACCGCCTGCCCCAGCTTTTTGATTCGACATGTGATTTTCACTTAAAATGACTGACCGTTTATTGATACACCCATAGTAACAGTGGTATGGGTATATACAACATATTGAATTGTTCACTTCGTAAAGTGAACAGATTTAAACTTTTTAAATACTAGAGTTGAAGTTAAAACTCTGACCTCTTTCTTGCATCTATTCAGCTCAAACGTGCGAATTGCAGAAGTTAAGAAGGACTGAGGTGACAGTCAGACTAGAGTCTAAATATAGTCTTTCAACCTCCATCATCTACACTTAGATTGTTTAGGTTATGTGCGGACACTCAGCCTCAGTTATTAAGGTATTGATGAGAAGATTCTATTTCTATCCCAAAAAACCGTTTAAATCTTTGCACCTAGGTTATAGATTGGTGTTTTTGTGCCCGTGTTTTTTCCTGCCCTGTCGGCAATGCTTGTTAAGTCTTATTTCTTTTTGCTGATGTTATTGTCACGCGGTGTCAACTGTTTGGTTGAGGCCAACCCGTGGAGGCCACCCCGGACAAACACATCATGACACATTCATCGTGAATGAAATTAGACAACCATAGGTTGCCCTAAGGGTGAGGCACAAGAGTGTTTCTGATCTAAACGCGTCAGATTAACTCTGGGTTTGAGAACCAGCGCCGCTAGTGATCAACGCAACGGCTTTTTTTACATTCTTTCGGGTAACTCTTGTATGCTCTTTTTTGATTAATAGGGACTCCAATAATTAACAATATTATATTTTATTAAAGTGTCCATTTCAATTAGACCAGAACAGTCACCGAGGTCAAAGTGGATTTAGAAGAATATTCACGATAACTAATCGAAGACTTAAGTTGCTTTGAAAGCTAATATTTCTATCATAAAAAATGCTTCCATAACGGTCGAAGTCCCCAAAGTATCAAAAATACTATCGACTGTAAGTGTTTCTTTTTTCGCCAAAGAAAGCTGAATTGGCCTCTTAAAAAATCAGCGCCTAAAAATCGGTTAGCGAGCTCGATTGACTCGCGTGCATTAACCGCCTGTAACTCTGATAACTTACTACCACCTAAAATTTTGCGGCTGCGGCCATCGGTAATCCATTCTTGGGCAACTTTTTGAGCTTCAGCTTGTAGCTGATCTTTTGGAACCACCCATTGAACTAAACCAGCAGCGAGGGCTTCATCTGCATTTGGTCTCCAGCCTTCATTTTCCAACATACGCTGGGCATTTTTTTCTCCCATAAGCCTTGCAAACTGAATACTAGAACATCCTTCTGGAGTGATGCCTAGAGCAGCAAAAGGTGTTGAATAAGTAGATGTACTTGCAGCAATAATAGCATCGCATAACGTAGCTGACGTCACACTGGCACCAATGGCTGGACCATTAATTGCTACTAATATAGGTTTGGGAAATGTCAAAAACCGATCAAACAAGTTCTCATTATGCTCAACAATCAATCTATGCAGCTTTTTGGGTGCCATTAGTTTTAAAGTACCACCTAGATTCACCCCTGCTGAATAATATTCTCCTGCTCCAGTGAAAATAACAGCTTTAGTTTGTTCATCTTTGGCGGCATTTTTAAACGCCATTGCAAAGGCATCCATCATGTCAGTTGTCCAGCCATTTAACTTCTTTGGCTTGTTCATCATGATAGTTACTACACCGGCTTTAAAAGAGCTTTGTATGTGGGCAGAAGAATTGTCGCAAAGTTTTAAATAATTCAAATGAGGCACTCTATTCAATCTGGTCGGACGATTATCACCGAGTTTTACGTATATGACTAGCGCCCGATTAAACCCATTGTAATTTCAGCTCACAGGCAGTATTAATTTTTCATGTCAGGTGTTCAATTATCAACAGAAATTTGTTATTTCATTCATAAGAAACATCCATACATGCACATTCACGTCTATATCCACAATAACTGATTACAATGTGTAATAAATAATTCCAGAGTGATAATTTAACTCTCACTAAACGTCTTAATATCTACTAATATATGTCAATCATGTATTAAACCTATACCAATTTGCAGCATTGCTATAGGTGATTTTTTCAAAAGATTGGGCGCTTAATCCGGGTATTGCGGCGTAAGTGTTCCAGAGGTCTGAGTAAGATATTGAGAACAAACATAGCGGGAAGTTACTGGCTAACATTACTCTATTATCCCCCAGTGTGGCTATACTGTGATGTATCAACATGGCTATCTGCTGGGGTTGCCATGTTCTGTCCAACATTTCCCATCCTGATAATTTAAGTGCGATATTTTCACATTTGGAGAGTTTTTGTAAATTTTTTTTCCAAATATTCTGTTTATTCAAATTATTGGCAGCTGGTGGCCATCCTCCATGATTAATGATGATCCGTAGAGTTTTATGATGGTTAGCCAGAGTGACCAATTCCTGAATAGCTTGACTATCGGTCAGTGAAAGCTGAGCATCAAAGCTTAATTCATAGTCTGATAACAAGGCAAAGTGTTGATGTACTAATGTTGTTCTGAGTATCTGTTCAGCCTGCTCATCCAGAATATGTCGGATACCTGCTATTGATTTATACTGTTTTAACAGGTCAACATGGACACCAAAATTGGTAGCAGTGATATCAGCGAAAGCCACACTTTTAAAAGGCAGAGTGCAGTGTTGCTCTAGCCAGTCTATTTCTCGCCACGGCTGCTGATTATCAAACCCTGCTTCAATGTGCACAAATCCAGATAAGTGATTAGGCTGCTGAAGCCACAAATCTGCTTCGATAAAACTTTTGTTTATTAGATGTTTATCTGGCCAAAAAGGTGGATTCTGTGGTTTTAGCCAAGCGTAATTTCCTTTTTGCAGATTAAATAAGTGCAAATGTGGGTCGATAATTTTATTGTGTGGGTCAGTCATAGTGTCATAGCCGCTATTGCGCGGTATAACCGCCGTCGATCACCTGTAAACTGCCGGTAATAAATCGAGCGTCGTCAGAGGCTAAAAAATAGGTTAAAGCTGCAACCTCGCTAGCTTGACCAAGACGCCCAATGGGTTGAAGGGCTGCTTCTTCAGCGTGCACTTGGTCAATATTGGCACCAGATATGGCAACATAACGATTAATTGCGTTGTGATACAACGGGGTTTCTATGGTGCCGGGGCAAATAGCATTAGATCTTATTTGATATTTAGCATAATCCAAGGCAGTAGTTTTAGCCATTGAAGCCAGTGCAGCTTTGCTCATGTTATAAGCAAACGAGCTTTGTTTAGCAATAAGCGCTTGGTCAGATGCTATATACAATATTACCCCGCCTTGTTGTGATTTCATCTGTGGCAACACTGCTTTGGTAGCAGTAATTGCCCCTTTTACATTTAACCCAAATATCCGATCAAAATCTTCTTCGCTGGTATCTTCTATGGTTGCAGAGAAATGGATACCTGCGTTTGAAACAAGGCAATCAACCCTGCCGTACTTTAGGACAGATTGTTGAATAGCTTGTCTCACCTCACAAGAGACCGACACATCACATTTAAGCCATTCTATTGATTTTGATTGTGTTAAGTTATCTTTAATATCAAGGTTTATGACGGTGTAGCCCTGAGCACTAAACTTTTCGCATATAGCATCACCTATGCCATGACTACCGCCGGTGACAATACATACGGGGCTATCTGAAGTGGTGGAAGTTATTGGATTAGACATGTGAACTTAATTTCAAGCAAAGACATCTTATTATGTTAATGCAACATCACTGGCTGACCAAGCGTAAATACATATTTTCTGCAATACACTTGTCTAGGCCTATTGTAGAATAGATTATTAATTAATTTGTAATGTTAGTGCTGATGATTTTTCAGATTTCAATCACGTGTCAGAAGCGAGAAGTTTTGTCCTTTTATATTTATTTTTTAAGACTTTTTTTTTCAAGTTCTCTTTTTCAAAGTTCTCTTTTTTCGAGTTCTTTTTTTTTAAGAGCCCTCCTTTTTTTATCTCTATGTCTATTATCTTTGTTGAAGGTGCACGCTACAGAGGTCGACATTAAAGGGATTGAAAATGAACGTGTGTTAAATAATGTTATGGCGCATATTCACACCTTGGATATCCCTACTGCTAGTTATCAATTTGGGCACTATCAAGAAAGTCTGCAATCAAAAGTGGATGCGGCAACACAGGTGTTTGGTTATTACCAAGCAACCACTGTGGTTATAGCTCCTAGTATCAAATCGAGCCATTCAGCAAAAAATAAAAATTGGATTTTACAGATTGAATTAGGACCTATAACGCTTGTTAGGCAACTGTCTATTAAAATTCAAGGACAGGGTGCACAAGACACAGAACTTCAAACACTTATCAGTTCTTTTAAGCTTAAACAGGGCAAACCTCTTGTGCACTCAGTTTATGAAAAAGCTAAAAATGAGCTAAGAAGTTTAGCTTTGTCACGGGGTTACTTTGATTTTGAATTTGAACAAAGCAATATAAAGGTATTTGAGTCGTTAAATGTTGCTGATATTACGCTGCATATGCAAAGCGGTTTACGTTACAAATTTGGAGACTTACGTTTTGGCAAGGATACTCGGTCGCAAAAGTTGGCAAAAAGTTTAACGCCTTTCAAGACGGGCGATTTATATCAAGCTAGCCAGTTGGGTTTACTTAATCAGAGGCTTAAACAAACGCAATACTTTCGTCACGTGACTGTCAGACCCTTAGTGGCTAAATCGGTTAATGCTGTGGTACCTATTGAAGTTATTTTAACCCACAAGCCAAGAGACAATTTTGATGTTGGGGTCGGGGGATCTTCTGATATTGATGGACCTCGATTTACCGGCAAGTGGAAGCGTCCATGGGTAAACGAAAGTGGTCATTCTATTGGGGCTGAAGTGTATACTTCCTCTCCTGAGCAATATGTTGCCGTTGATTATAAAGTACCTTTGAAAGACGCAATTCAAAATTATTTGAGTTATCAGGCGGGGTATCAGGCACAAAATGATAATGATACCAGTAGTCATAAGTGGTCTTTGTCCGCTACTCGGCATTGGACAGTCGAGAATTCAGACTGGCAACGCTCGGCTTTTCTTAGGCTTGAACAAGAAACATTTATCCAAGGATTAGAGCCAGAACAAACAACCCGCTTGCTGACACCAGGTTTTACTTTGAACCGGTTACGCAGTAATGGCGGTTTAGATATCAGTTGGGGTGATAAACAAACCATCACTAGCGAATTTTCTTCAGATTCGCTGTTGTCAGATATCAATATGTTTCGGATAACAGCAGCATCGAAGTGGGTCAGAAGTTACGATGAACATCGTTTTTCATGGCGCGCTGAGCTTGGCGGTATCGTCACTAATGATTTTGACCAGGTGCCCTCAAGTTTGCGTTTTTTTACGGGGGGTGACCAAAGCGTACGTGGCTTTGATTACAAAACCTTATCACCATTTGAACTCGACTCTGATGGCAAGCCCGAACTTACAGGTGGGCAATACTTGGCTGTAGCGAGTTTTGAATATTCTTACCCTGTTGCCGAAAATTGGCGTGCTGCTGCTTTTGTTGATGCAGGTAATGCCACAGAAGAGTTATTTAAAGATCCGGCTATCGGTATCGGATTTGGAGCCATCTGGAACTCACCAATTGGACCGGTTCGATTGTATCTCGCCAAGGGCAAGAGTGATTTTGGTGAAACACGTTATTTCCATATTTCCATGGGGCCTTCTTTATGAGCTCTGTATCAAATGAACAAAAACCTGCCAAAAAACAACAAAAAAAATCAAGCTTAAACCGTAAAATCATCACCGGCATACTCAAGTCATCTCTGGTGATAACGATTGTTATAGGTCTTTTAATAGCATTTGTACTCACACCTTGGGGCACAAAAACAATTATTAACACGTCAAGTAGTCTAGTTGATGAGTTGACTATCGATTATCGCAGCGGGGGGGTAGGGTCTGAGTTGCATTTGTCTTCGGTAAAATGGAAACAACTGACTAGCAAAGTCGAGATTGACAACTTGCGACTATCCATTAAGTTGTCATGTGTATTGAAGCTTGCCCTGTGTATTGACTCAATGAGTACAGATAAAATAGTTGTTCAAATACAACCAACAGACCCCTCGACTAATGCCGAACCAGCTTTATCTGCCATTAGCTTACCTTTTCATGTTTATATCGACAATATTAACTTAAATACGTTTTCTCTCGAGGTAAAAGATACGGCAAGCATATCGTGGCAGAAACTAACGAGTAAATTAGACTTTTATCAGCGTCTTCGTATAGAAAAAATGCAGTTGGATGGATTTAATCTAACAACCTTTGCTACAGATACATCACAAGTCGCTACTCAGGCTGAGCCCTTTGATTGGACTACATGGCAGTATCAGCCCATTACCCCGCTACCTATTGTATTACCTATACATTTTGATGTGCTGGCATTCAATATGTCTGCTGCTAGTTTGCAATTGGCAGAGCAACAAGAGATAAAACTTCAGAAAATCAGCCTTAAAGTCAAGGGCAGTAAGAAAAAAGTGCAACTAGATGAATTGCTTGTAGAGCATGAACAAGGGCGATTATTAGCGACAGGTAACGTGCAGTTAAATGGTGATTTTGAGCATGTGTTTTCTGTAGACGCCAATGCTAATTGGGTCGAGCAAACCCCATTAAAGCTAACATTACGATCTTCAGGCAATATTCATTCGTTATCTACACAAGTCGAATTAATTGAGACAACTTCATCTACTCAAACACACACTGTTAATTCTCAAGCCAAGCCTTTAAAATTACTAATGGATTTAACGGCCCAAGCTTCCAAAGCAACCTTGCCTGTTACAATGAGATTAGGTTGGAGTTATTTGGAATGGCCTCTAGCAGATCCAGAGTTAACATCCGAATCGGGTTTGATTGACATTAAGGGTGATTTAAACGCACTAAAAATGGCTATTCAGACTATGGTGTCTGGAACCAACATCCCAGATACCAAAATTAATCTCAGTGCTATCGCCGCATCAACCGCACAGGATAAAAATGTTGAACTGAATGAGTTGTTGCTAAAAACCTTAGGTGGGCAAGTACTCAGTAAAGGTAAGCTGACCTTTTCTGAGTATATCGATTGGCAAGGCAGTTTTGCTATTAGCCACCTTGACCCAAGTGTTTTATGGCCTGAACTGGTGGCAGATATCAATGGAGAGGTGCTGACTCAAGCCAATAATAGCCAAGGTATTTGGAAAGCTAAATTAAACAAGTTAGACATTAACGGACAGTGGCAAGGTTATCCCTTAAGCGCGTCAGGAAGTGCTGATTTTCATCAAAATACCGGTTTGCAACTGCGCGCTTTGTCGTTAAAAAATGCAAACAACATCTTATTATTAGATGGTGGCGTGTCTAAGCAACAAGAACTTGATATTAAGTTTATGCTGGATGCCGCAGACCTTTCTAATTCGCTTCCAGAACTGGAAGGCACACTCAATTTAGTTGGCAATCTAAGTGGTAGCACTGAGCAGCCAGAACTAACGTATGAGCTGTTAGGTAATAATTTATTGGTTTCAGAGGTGTTTGTTGAGCAAGCTGTGGGCAACGGTAATATCAAGTGGAACGAGCAAAAACCGGTTGCATTAAATTTAGAACTAACAGGTATTCAAGGAATCAATAACCAAGTTGATAGCGCAAAAATAGTAATAATAGGTGATGCCAGCGATCACCAATTAGATTTAACAACCAGCGGCCAAAGCACCCGTGTTAATTTGAGTCTTCAAGGGCAGCTTAGTCAAACGTCTTGGCATGGTAACTGGCTATCTGGTGACATTGAATCATCTTATGCAAATCTAACGTTACTCGAACCTTTTAAAATTGGGGCCGATTGGGCCAAACAAGAATACTTTATAGCCCCCCATTGTTGGCGTCACACCGAGAATGAGCTTTGTATTAAAAAGGCTGAATTTAAGAAAAATACGTTTGTCTGGGACGTGTCTCTTAAAGAGTTCGATGTACTTTCAGTTGTTAGCCGCTTGATGCCTGGCATACCTTTAATTCAAACTAAAAGTCGCTTAAATATAGATATGACGGGTGACTGGGATATAGAGCATCTACCCAATGCAAATTTAAGTGCCAGTCTCAGTCCAGGTAATTGGGTGTTTAGCGAACAGAGCAACCTTCAACTGTCATTAGACGAGACGTTAGTTGAGGCGCAGATTACCCCAAAAAGCATTTTGGCAAAAATTAATTTATCGGGTAATAAAATTGGCTCTTTGAGTGCCAGTGTAGAGGGACAACTTGGTGTGTATGCCGACCCACTAAACAGACCTATACAAGGTGAGTTAACGATTGAGCGTTTTGACCTAGCTGCGCTTAAGGCGCTAATTCCACAATTAGACGTATTAGACGGGGGGATTAATGGCCAAGCAAAGATTGACGGCACACTTGGTAAACCCTTACTGACCGGTGAATTGAAGCTAGTCAACGGTGCCTTAAAAGATGAATCATTGCCTGTTGCATTAAGTGCCATTGAGCAAAGCATCAGCTTAAAAGGGCAAAGTGCTGATTTTAATGGCAGTTATAAGTTAGGCAAAGGCCTAGGTAAAATAAATGGTGATATTGCATGGTTGCCAATACTTAAAGGTCGTTTACAGATATCAGGCGAAGAATTGGAATTTGATTATCAAAGTATGATCAAGGCTAAGGTCAGCCCAAATATTAATCTTGTTTTTGAACCCGATAATCTAGAGATCAACGGTGAAGTCACGATCCCCTATGCACGGGTTAAAGTGCGTGAATTACCCAAAGGCTCAATCTCGCCATCTAGGGATGTGATTTTGGTAGAAAAACAGGCTGAATTAAACGCATCCCAACAAAATCTGTCACTCAATGTATTATTAAAAGTCGACCCGTTACTTAGTAACGAAGTAAAATTAGATGCGTTTGGCTTAACAACTGATTTGCAAGGTGAGCTACGATTACAAAACAATAAAAGTGAAATATTTGGTAGTGGTGAAGTGCAATCGGTGAATGGACGTTATCGGGCTTATGGTCAAAATTTGATAATTCGTGAAGGAGATATTTTATTTACTAGCGCCTTAGACCGCCCATTTTTGAATATTGAAGCCATACGAGATCCTGATCTAACCTCTAATAGTGTGATAGCTGGACTCAGAGTAGAAGGCGCTGCGCAAAACCCAACAATTAGCGTTTTTTCTGAACCTGATATGGAGCAACAACAAATTTTATCCTACATGTTAACTGGGCAAGGTATGGGCCAGTCTAATGGTGACAGCCAAGACACTATTCTTACCAATGCTTTACTGTCTTTGGGATTGGGGCAAAGCGAAAACCTAATTAGTAAAGTAGGTAATAAATTGGGTTTTGAAGACGTGAATTTAGATACGTTGGGCCAAGGTGAAGGTACTCAGTTATCGTTAAGCGGTACTATCGCTCCTGGTGTTCAGTTGCGTTATGGTGTAGGGGTATTTGGTTCTATTTCAGAGGTCGCCATTCGCTACGAATTAAATCCGAGATTATATATTGAGGCAGTAAGTGGGGTCAGTAATGCCATTGATATTTATTATCAATTTAGTATTGAAGGTAATCAAAACAAGCAATTCAAAGATGATTAATCTGCCTTTATCTATCGGCTACTGGAGTAAATTTTATCTTTGACTCTTTAACCTATGCTTTGGACGTCACATTACCTATTAGCCTAATCATTGGCCTAGGTATTTTATTAAAAAGAAAAGGCTGGATAACTGACGAGTTTGCTAAAACAGGATCAGAATTAGTATTTAATCTCACGTTACCTTGTTTATTGTTTGTGAATATCGCAACCACAAATCTAACACTACATTTTCCTACTTTATTGATTGTTTTTGCAGGTTGTGTGATGACGTGTGCTTTTATTATTTTCCATTTAGTGGCGTACGGTATTGTTGATAAACATGCTCGAGGAGCGTTTGTGCAGGGCGCCTGTCGAGGAAATATGGCTATTATAGGTTTAGCATTATCCGTGAATGCCTTTGGAAATTCAGCCTTGGCTATCGCTTCGATGTATTTAGCTGTACTTGTGATACCGTTAAATATCTTTTCTATCTTGACCTTATATTATCATCAAGAAACAACACCCAGCGTTAAAGAGGTGGCACGCAGCGTGTTTACTAACCCTTTAGCGATTGCTATTTTGCTGGCGATTATAGTGGCCTTGTTACCTATTCAAGTGCCCAAACTGGTGATAGACACGGGTAACTATCTCGCCCGTATGACTCTGCCCTTGGCTTTATTATGTGTTGGTGCGACTATTCGTTTACATGAGTTTCGTTCTTCAAGTATTTTGTATTGGGCCATAAGCAGTAAAATTATTTTTATCCCCGTTGTCGCTTCAGCTTTGGGCTTTTATTTTGGGTTAAGAGGCGTGGAACTTGGGGTACTCTTTATGATGACGGCTGCACCTACAGCTGCAGCTGCGTATCCAATGGTTAGAAGCATTGGCGGCGATTACCATTTAACAGCCGCAATTATTGCTGGTAGCACTCTTATGTCTATTGTTAGTTCAACACTAGGATTATTCTTATTACGTGAATTACAGTGGGTATAGGCTTAGTCGTCGAATATCTTTTCTTTACCCATCTGTAAAGTTGTTGTGGCTAGTTGTACTTCTTTTAAAAAAGTCAGAAGAGCAAAAATCAACAAAAACAGCGCAACAACAAACAGTGTCACTATTAATTTACTCAAATCAAACAGTAATAAATCACCCAAAAACAAAAATACCACGACAGCGCACACAAACAAGGCTGAGGCAGTACACAGACCAATTGAGCGATTAATCAATTTTATCCTGCGCCATAAGTTTTTTAATTCGTTTTCTGATTGTTCTAAAAAATCAGGATTCTTAATTGTGTAAACACGGCGTTCCATAATACGTGCCCTATCAACGATCCGCCCCAAACGTCCCGACATAACATTTAAAAAGCCTGCTATGCCAGTCAACATAAAGACAGGTGCCACCACGATTTGGATAACTTGGGCAAGGTCGGTAACAGATGTTGACATAATTATATCCTTTTATGTTTATTTAGCAGTTTCAATTTCGTCTTCTTCGTCTTCATCATCATCCACTTTTACCGCCCACAAATCGTATTCGTTGCTATGAATGATTTGTGCCCAAATAATATCGCCTGGTTCTACATCAAATTCGTCAGTTAGGTGAACGTTGCCATCAATTTCAGGTGCATCCGCATAACATCTTCCAACAGCGCCTTCTGGTGTCACTTCGTCAATAATAACCTGATATTCCAAACCAATTTTGGCTTGTAACTTAGCCGTACTAATATCGGATTGTTTTTCCATGAAGCGATTATAACGTTGTTGCTTGAGATCTTCGCTTACCGGATCAGGTAAAGCATTGGCTTTTGCGCCCTCAACATCTGAATATTTAAAACAACCTACACGGTCAAGTTGCGCTTCATCTAAAAAGTCTAATAACATTTGAAAGTCTTCTTCGGTTTCACCAGGGAAACCAACGATAAAGGTTGAGCGAATAACGATATTTGGACAGACCTCACGCCATGCTTTGATGCGTTCCATAGTTCGCTCGGCAGCGGCGGGTCGTTTCATCAGTTTTAAAATACGTGGACTGGCATGTTGGAAAGGAATATCTAAATAAGGCAAAATTTTACCTTCAGCCATCAGAGGCATAATTTTGTCTACAGAAGGGTAGGGATAGACGTAATGCAAACGCACCCAAATACCCATTTCACCCAGTTTTTCGCAAAGTGATTTCATATCCGTTTTGACCGGCATGCCATCCCAAAAGTCTGTTTTATTTTTAACATCCACGCCATAAGCACTGGTGTCTTGAGATATCACCAACAACTCTTTTACCCCTGCATTTTTCAAACGTTTTGCTTCGTCTAAAATGCTACCAATAGGGCGACTAACCAAATCACCGCGCATTGAAGGAATAATACAAAAGGTGCATTTATGATTGCAGCCTTCGGATATTTTTAAATAAGCATAATGGCGAGGAGTGAGTTTTACGCCAATATCCGGAACTAAGTTTAAAAAAGGATTATGTTCAGGCGGAGGCAAATGTTGGTGTACTTGATTGACTACTTCCTCATAGGCATGAGGGCCAGTAATCGCTAAAACATTAGGATGTATTTCACGTATTTCATCTTCTTTAATACCCAAACAACCCGTTACTATCACTTTGCCATTTTCGGCTAAGGCTTCACCAATGGTATCTAATGATTCTTGTACCGCTGAATCAATAAATCCGCAGGTATTTACAATCACTAAATCTGAGTCGTTATAAGTGGGGACTACGTCATAACCCTCAGTACGTAACTGAGTCAAAATGCGTTCTGAGTCAACTAAATTTTTAGGGCAGCCTAAGCTTACAAAGCCGATACGTGTGCCGCTGGCGACTTGTAAAGGTGTGTCTTCAAGGATTTTGACTGGCGTTTCTAGTGTTGTGGTTCTATTAGGTGTAAAGGTTTCAACTGTCATGGCAATATCTTAAACAAACGTGATTAAATATATTATACGTTAAGTGGTCGCTCTACGTCACAGGCAATAATATTTTTATCTAAACCAAACTTAAAAATTTACTTCTTACTTGCTTTAACCGTTATCATAATTCAACGTAAATCAATTCATGGGATCAAATATGAACTTAGATAAGTCGCAAAAACGCATCAACAAGCGGGTTAAACGTGGATTCCATGGTTATCCAATGATCAGTATTCAATATTTTGGCCCCACTGAGGTATTAGCAACAAAAGTAGAAGTTGGATTTATTGAGCAAGAAAATGCTGAGCCTATGCTGGAAACGTTCAACAGTGAAACTGACATTCGTCAGGATGAGACCGTTCAAACCACCATTATTAAGATCATAGACAGAGTGGATGCTAAGACAGTGACCTTGGACGATAAGGTGAAACAACTAAGTTAAGGTTAATTTGTCATTTTCTGGACCGGCTATCGGTCAGTTATTAGACAAGGAGAGGGTTTCTCTCTTTATCTAGAAATACTGAGGAAAATATATGCAGAACGGTGAGCAGCTGCCCTTTCAAAAAAATTCTATGGTTTCTATTTTCGATACGCCTATGGGGTATTGGTATGTACGTATCGACACTAGATAAGTTTGTCAATCATGTTAATAGCAGCAAGATGTTTTGATGTTTTTGAAGGTGTAAATGAATATGTTGTTTATTTGTTTGGGATTTTAAAACTGCTGTTAGTGTTATTTTTTTAGTTGGCATTAAAAAACAAATGATTTACGGATTAGTATTTTTGTTACACGGTGCACCAGCTTTATCGCCATTTACGAAATATAACAATGTATTTAATAACCTACTATTTTTTGGCTGCACGTCCGATATTGGCAATATTTTTTACCTTGTTATTGCATTATGTATAGCTAGCAGCTGGGCCAGTGATTTTGTTGTACGCTGAGGTCGGGTGACCTGTAAAATGAACGAACACTGATGTGCTCGCTCGAAACTCCATAACTAATAGCAAAATCGATACAGTTGAGAGTGTTTTTTTACCAAAATAAGCTCTTAAAATTTTCTAAGGCTTTATAACTGCAACGCTTTTTCAATATCACCTACTAATGCTAAATTTGAAGGTTTTACTGACGAAGCATAAGCATTAACAACATTGCCATTTTTATCCATCAGATACTTAAAAAAGTTCCATTTAGGCGCCTGGCCTGTTCTATTCGCTAACATTCGATATAGAGGGTCGACATCTTCACCCTTTACCGACATCGCTTCAAACATGGGAAACTTAACACCATAAGTTAGTCGGCATATTTGTCCTGTTTTGACCTCGCTTTTGTCTTCTTGATTAAAATCATGCGAAGGAAAACCAAGTACTACAAAACCTTTATCTTGGTATTTAGTATACAAAGCCTCGAGTCCCTCAAATTGAGGCGTAAAACCACAATAGCTTGCCGTATTCACAAATAAAATCGTTTTACCTTGATAGGCCTCGCACATATTTACCGTGTCTTGAGAGTTAAGTTTACGTTTTACAAATTTAAGTAAGTCTGGACATTCAGAAGCATTGACGCTGACTGACGTGGTTAAAAACAGTGCAACAATGACAAGCATCTTAATATTAATAAGTAATTTGATGATTTTGAACCTTATTTAAATACACCTGTGAATAGTGTAGGTGTCGTTTGGGTATATGAGTTAAAGGAGTATATTAGCAATTGATAGTTGCTGAAGTGCTCTTATGGATCACTTTTACTTATTGTCCAGACAATAAAAAGCCGGCATATGCCGGCTTAAATTGTGATGTTTACTGTTTAGTAAAACTCATACGATACGTTAACACCAAAGGTGCGTGGTGGATTAGGATACACAGAAAAGCTTCCTGTTTGTGTTGGAGGTGGGAAAGATGATAAGAAATATTCGTCATTAGTGATATTACGTACGTAAAGTTGTAGCATCACGCCGTTTTCGAAGTTCAGACCGGCACTTGCGTTAAAGGTACTGACCTCACGAGTAAGAGATTCTGGAACATTCGACACAAGTGCAACCTCGCTTTCGTAGATGTAATCGGTGCGCACATAACCGTGCATACCGTTTTCCAACTCGTAGTTGTAAACAATACCTGCGGTGATACTTTGTTCGTGAATACCAGCAGGCTTAGTACCTGATAGATCAATCTGTCCGCCACCTACAGCTGATGCACCTACGAATGAATCGTATACTGGATCAAGGAAAGTACCTGCTAAGGTCAAGGTCCACTGATCAGAAGGACGATAAACAGAATCAAACTCAATCCCTTTGGTAGTTTGCTCTCCCGCATTGGCTAACACAAAACCGCTACCAATAAAGGTGCTTGACTGAAAGCCTTCAATGGTTTGGTTAAATATGGTCACATTCAGGCCGCCTTTTTTAAAGCGTGTCTTCATACCTAGCTCATATACCGTTGCTAATTCAGGAGAAGCATAGCGGGTGCCATAACTTTGATTTGGCTGAGTGATCCCAGCAGCAATCAATGCAGCCTCATCACTAGGGAAAGGGCGAGAATCACGAGATAAATTCCATGAGGTGGCTTTAAACCCGGTGGCAGCTGTAGCAAAGAAATTAATGTTTTTATTTAAGGTATAGGCCAATCGTACCGAGTAGGTTGTTTTGCTGTCAGTGGTTGAGTTGTCTTCAACTGAATTCGGTAAATCTAGGTTAGGCGGTAAAAACTGCACAGCTTTTAAGCCACTCAGAGGGTGTGGAGCGGGAGGTAATGGCAATGATGAAAATAACGCTTGGTTAAGGGGTTGCGCAATAGTGACTTCTTTTTCATCATGAGTGTACGCGATGCCAAGGGTAGCGGTTAATGCATCCGACATATGGTAATCAAAGTTACCAAATATTGAATAAGCATCGTTATCTTGTTTAAAATGGGTATTAATCAGCGAGCCTGCAGAATAAGAAAAACCGTCAGGCAAACCGATTGCCGCCTCTACACCGCTAAATGTTCCAGGGCCACCAATTAAAAAGTCAATAAAACCTCTGGCATCTTCACCAAAACTTAAGCTATCACTAAACTCAACTTCTTCAGTAAAGAAAAATCCGCCTACCATCCAGTCGAGCGTGCGCTCGCCTGTTGAAGTCAGGCGGAATTCCTGAGTCGTTGTTTCTATGTTGAGATCAGTTGAAAGACTTAAGACATCTGAAGAGTTATAGTCAACATCATGTGGCTCATCAGCGCCGGTAAGCACTTCATTAGTCCGGTAGGCAGTAATAGAGGTGAAGGAAAAATCTTCAAAGTCCACATCAACCTGCACAGACACACCGCCATCTTCTACATCATTGGTTGGGCTAGTATTAAGCGCCGATTGAAAAGCAAAGGGGTCTGCGTCATCCAGCACTATGCCGCCTAACGCTTGAGAAATCGCCGTAGTTGGGCCATTAATAGCAGCCGCTACGGTACAGCAAATCTCATTGATTTCGCTGTAGTCTGCAATAAAACGAACCTTCACATCTTCGGTTGGTTCATACAACATTTGGCCACGCAAGTTCCATCTATCTTTGTCATTGAGGTCCTTGATCCCCTCAACATTACTAATACTCTCGGTAAACCCATCACGTGTGTTAAAGGCACCAGATAAGCTGTACGCTAGGTTATCTGTGATACCGTTTGTGACGTAACCTTTTACCAACTGGTTATTATAGTTACCAATACCGACTTCTACTTTGCCTTCCAAGTCATAAGACGGCTCTAAAGTACGCACACTAATGACACCCGCAGAGGCATTTTTACCAAACAAGGTGCTTTGTGGGCCACTGAGTACTTCAATTTGCGACACTCTTGGTAAATTGCCAATGGCGCCACCAGCGCGAGAGCGGTATACACCATCGATAAAGATACCTACTGATGGTTCAATACCCGTATTGTTTGCTCCGTTACCAAAACCACGCAGAGAAAAGTTAACGTTACTAGAGCGTTCTAATGGTGTAACACGTAGTGTAGGAACCAAAATCTGTAAGTCATTAATATCCGCAAGGTTGGCTTGATCAATAGCTTTGCCAGACACTACCTGAATGGCTACAGGGGTTTCTTGTAATCCTGTTGTACGTTTTGATGCAGTCACGAATATACGTTCGAATTCTTCCTCTGCCTCAACCGCATCAATTTCTTGGGCTTGAAGAGTAGTCGCACTTAAAGCGCCTAATACAGCTGAAACTAGTAGTGTTTTTTGAAATATTTTGTTTGTTTGTGGGAAATTGTGGAAAGTATTTTTATTCATTGATTTCTTCCTCTTATTTGACTTTTTTATTATACAAATGCCAAACAGTGAATTCCCGATCAGCTATGAAGCCAAAACATTCACTCATTAGACCTGTAACTTTGCTAGAGTACTTTAAAAGTAAATCAATTGTTACCATTGTTGTTATTTTGTTAATCAAATGATGTGATTAGATAATATAGCTCTCAGTTATAAATGTGAATTAGGAGTGACGTTTGCGTTAATGAATGTGCGTTAATGAATGTGCGTTAATAAGGGGGCGTTATTTGTTTGCATTGTTATGCCTTGGGATGGGCAGTACATGAAGTCTTGGAGAATGTGTTTTAACGATTCTCTTTTTTATAGACAATAAAAAAGCCGGCATATGCCGGCTTAAGTTTGTCTCACTAAATCAGTATGAATTAAAAACGTTTCTTAACTGTCACACCAAAAGTGGCTGGCTCAGCCATATATGCGTTTAATTTACCGTCCTGAATAGGTGTATTGAAGTTAGTGCGGTTAATATACTCTTCGTCTAGAAGGTTACGGGCCCAAACAACCACGTCCATATCAATATCTTCAAAGTTCATAAAGAGTCTTAAGTTAACAACATTATAACCATCTTGAATAGCATAAGGATCGTTACTGCCGTCTAAGATAATTTCGCTGGTGTGGCTGAAATCACCTTGAATATAACTATAAACACCATCGGCTAATTCGAAGTCTTTTTTCACACTTATCACTGCATAGTTCTTTGGCTCGCCACCAGGTCTGTCACCTGAGCGATTACAGAAAGAGTCGCCTGCATTTTCACGACCTGGATCATCGACCCCGGTATGCCATGTATAGGCAACCCAGCAGTTTCCAGCTAAGAATGTTTTATATTCTGCATCAACAAATGCCCAAGCTAAGTTAACTTCAACTGAATCAATAGGTAACCAAGTTGCTTCAACTTCGAAACCAGAAATTTCATAGTCACCGGCATTTTGTAAATTAAAGCCACCACCTGTAAAGGTGTTAGCCTGAAAGTCTTCAACAGTTGTATAGTGCGCTGCAGCATTGATACGGAAATCATATTCACGGAAGTCTTTCTTAATACCTAATTCAAAAGATTCAGAAGTCTCAGCGTCAAATATTGGATTAAAACCTTCAGCAATACGGTCAGTGTTTGTGCCACCAGATTTGTAGCCAGTACCGTATGATGCATATAACAGCGTGTCACGGTTTGGTTGATAGCTAAGCTTCAATGTACCTGAAACTTGGTCATCTTTGAGGTTCTCTACAATATTTGACCTTGGGCTAGTATTAGCAGTTACAAAAGGGAAGCCCCAGCCAGCAGTTTGAAGTGGCGCTATCGCTTGTAAATCAGCCGACGAAGGTGCGTTCCCAACAGTTAATGCTGCTCCAATATTGGCTAACGCCGCTCCAGCAGCGCCAAAATCTGCATGCACAAGTTGTTGGCCAGTAGGATCTAATTCGCGGTATACAGTGGATAAATCTTTTTCTTCATCGGTGTAACGTATGCCCGTGGTCAAAGTTAATTCGTCAGTGATTTGATAATCGAATTGACCAAAAATAGCATAGCTTGAATGCTCTTGTTGAGCTAAGTGAGTAAAGCTGAATCCGTCACCCGAACCTGCTGCAAGAGGAGCAATAAATCCTCCAGTCAGAGCGCTTATACCATTCAGTCCGTCGAAGATTCCAGCTAAAGGAGACGCTTGAAGTGCTGGAAGCACTGCCACATCAAAGAAACTACCAAATTGAGATTGAGTATCGATATTGTAGACAAGGTCTATTTCCTGTGAGAAATAGTATGCGCCCAAGATATAATTTAACTTATCTCCGGTGTAGTCCAATCTGAACTCTTGAGAAAATGAACTTTGTTCAGCATCGTTTCCTGTGAAAAACAAATCTGCGTCAATAAAATCTGTATCAATTTCATCATATGAATCAAATGCGCGATATGCCGAGATAGATACAAAGGTGTAATTGTCGTCTAAATCCCAGTTTAACTCGGCCGATATTCCCGTGTCTTCCATAGTTGATACAGGCAAGATAGAAAGGGCTACTTCTCTATCATAAAAGTTCTCGCCGCGAAGTATAGTTGCGCCGAAAAGAGGGCTGCCAAGTAACAAATCAGAACCTGGGGCACCGGCAGCACTCAGCTTGTCATTATTTAGCTGCACGGGTGCGCCACAACATATTTCATCGATTTCAGAATAATCAGCAATAATTCTCAAAGACACATCGTCATTAGGTGTGTACAAAGCCTGTAGACGAGCACCCCAACGATTTCTGTCATTGAGTGTATCTTCACCCAAATTTACATCAGTGATGGTGCCATCTCTTGCACTACTGAAAGCAGTTGCGCGAAATGCGAGTACATCTTCAATCGCTGAAAAAGACATGGCTCCTGATAGGTTGACTAAACCATAGTTACCCACTGTTGCTTCAACAAAGCCATCATCACCGTCGTGGCTAGGAGCCACGGTGCTTACTAGGATTGCACCTGATGGCGTGTTTTTACCAAAAAGAGTTCCTTGAGGCCCACGTAAGACTTCTACCGCGGCAACATCTACCAAGTTGTTGATCATTGAGTTTTGACGAGCGCGATAAACACCGTCAACATATAAACCAACAGATGATTCAAGACCAAAGTTTTGTGATGAGGTACCCACGCCACGAATAGAAAAACTAGAGTTGGTAGCACTTTGACTTTGAAATGCACCCAAACCCGGTACGTTTGTTTGTAAATCGTACATATCTTTAATAACGGCTTCGGCCATTTCATCACCGGTAAAAGCAGTGACCGATACGGGCACTTCTTGAAGATTCTGTGCTCTTTTTTGTGCGGTAACTGTAATGGTTTCTAAACGGCCTTGTTGTTCTGTTTCTTGTGCAAATGACACGGGGGCAGAAAGTGCAAGGGATAAAGCAACGATGTTTGAAACCGCAGATGGTCTAAAACGTACAGGTAGAGTTTGTTTCATTGTGTCTTCTCTAATGTGCTAGCGGAGCTAGTCTATTTTTGGATTTATTAAAATAGTGAAAATAAAACTCCGGGCAAAATTAAAGCCAAAAAAGTTTCACTGATCAGACCTGTATTTTATCAAAAATCTTAGTTAAAAGTAAACGTTTGGTTTGCAAATTGTTAATGAAAAATTGTTATTACACATAATATTTTACATATTCATCCAAGTCCCTAGACTAATCGTTGTGCAGAGCGCCTTCAGAGTCCGAAAATAATGCTTTGATGTTCAATTGTTTATCGTGTTTAATTTTTATATTAACTATGTTTCTTTATCGATATAAGTTGAGTAATGGTTAACATTTTAAGTTTTAACTGCTCAAATAATAGCTTATTTAAAGTTTATATTTTTTAAATTAAGGTTAGTAATATAAATTTAATAAATGTAATTTAATTAAAATAATAAATTCAACTAATAGATCTATTAAGAATACTATCAGTTGAT
>NZ_CAJXPA010000077.1 GCF_913058035.1 uncultured Paraglaciecola sp.
CATGAATGGAAAAATTTGCGCGTTCATGATTGATAACACTCGCATGCAGCCATTAAAATCACTTGCGCTTTTCAATGCGGTCACTAAATCGGGGTGTTGTGCACCAATCGTATTGACTAGGCTGTGACCAAATTGAAACGCAATATCATGGCCGCCGCATAAGTGCTGCGCATTTTGAATAAGTATCAACAGTTGATTCACACTCAGTAATCTATTGTTAGTGAAGTCATCAGTAAATATACCGGTGCCATGCAAAAGTTTATCTTTGTTTGCGCCTCGCGCCGTGGCTAATGCATACAAATTGGACGCCATATAATTCGCGTCGAACGCTTTAGTTTTGTTGGTCAAGCAGCCTTTAAGCATTAGGCTGCATGCTCGCCTAACGTATCTAGTTCTTGATTGAGGTTGCTCAGCGTATGTTCAATTGTTTCAGTTAATACTAAGCGGCCTGCAACGCTCTTAACTTTGGTAAATAAAGACACATTTTTGTTACTGGGTTTAAATGCAACATTTTCAATACTGCGCTCGATTTGGTTAATCAATTCAATCGCATCTTGTAGGTTGGTCTGTGGCAATAATATAACAAACCTATCTCCCGCATAACGACAGACTAAGTCAGTGTTTCTAATATTCATTAACAATAAGTGAGCAATTTCTCGTAAAATCCGGTTACCTTCAACGATGCCATATTGCGCATTAACATATGAAAAATTGACCACGTCAATAATAATAATAGAGGCTGGTACCTTGTTACTAACAAAGCTGCTTGCCCGTTCTTTCCAGTAGCTGCCACGATACAGTAAAGTAATGGCATCTATCTCTTGATGCCATCGATAATCAAGTTCTCGTCGTTGTAGCTGTTGGTTGAGGGCCAATTGCTCGAGGTGCCACATATACAATGCATAAGTCATCACAAGCATGCCAATCGCCGCCGGGATCGACTCAAACAAGCTGATCCAATTTATAGCGCTGATTGGAGCCATAAATTCGTCAAACAAATCTAAGATTGCTGAAAAGGTAACTAAACTCAACCCTATTACCAGCAAATTTGTTACTTTGCCTGACGGGCGACTCATTATAACGGCTAGCGTCCAAAATATGGTTAGCAGTGCGATGCTGCCTTCGCCAATCACATCAGACCATTCAACCTTTTCCCAAAGAACAAACTCGCCACTGATACCCGACAACAATATTGCCATCAATAATAGGCTTACGTGAAAGGTGACTAGACGTGAATGCTGCGTAATAAGGTCAAACTTCATGCTACATACTCCTGAGAATTGCTCGATCATATTTATTAATGACAACAAAAAATATGATTACTGCAAGATTAAAACATTACCCTCACCTGCATAATTATCATTGTGAAGGGTCATATTGGTTCAACGATGTGACATAAAAATGAATATGTTGGAATTAATTAAGCGTAAATGTTGATGAAGCAATGGGAGTGGCACTTGCAAAGGGGGTCATTCTAGCTCACCGATATATGATTTGGGGTTTATACCAAGATAAAGTAGAAGCTGTAGTCATTTGGTCAAATAACTGTCACTTCAATGTCATAATCCGCATCTAGTGTGAGCGACGTTTTCTAATATCGTATGCACAAGATAAGGGTAAAGGTATGCGCAACAAATTAAGTAAATTAGCTATGGCTGTCAGTTTAGCAGCTGTAAGTTCTGTGGTAATGGCACAGCAAGCTGCAAGTCTTTTTGGAAAATTAACAGACCAAAATAACCAACGGGTTTTTGCAGGGGCTAAAGTAGAGATAGAAGCATTAAATCGTACCTCTTTATCTAGAACTGATGGTACGTTCCGCTTTCCTAACCTTCCAGAGGGCGAGTATGAATTAAAAATTACATACTTAGGCGCTCAAACTATTACCCAGACAGTGGTGGTGAGCTCAGGTGAAAATGTGTTGCCCACAATTGAATTGCTTGCGCAAAAAGCAGCGCTTGACGTCGTCATAGTGAGAGGTCAACGCAGTGGTAAAGCCAGTGCTATTAATCAACAACGTAATGCACGCAATATTGTATCAGTAGTATCTGCTGATTCGATTGGTGATTTTCCTGATCAAAATGCGGCTGAATCATTACAACGCTTGCCTGGTATTTCTATTGAGAGGGATCAAGGAGAAGGCCGTTTTGTTGGGATTAGAGGCATCGATCCTAATCTTAATAGTGTCACAATTAATGGTCTCAATATTCCCTCGCCAGAAGCCGGTGTTAGGTCTGTTGCCTTAGATATTATTCCGTCTGAGCTGATCCAAACCTTAGAAGTATCCAAAACCATATCTGCGGATATGGATGCGGATGCAGTGGGCGGTGCGATTAATGTGAAAAGTATTAGTGCCTTTGACCGCACACAAGACACCACCATAATCTCAGCTGGATTAAGTCAAAACCAGTTGCGCGATAAGCTCGCTCCAAAAGCATCTATTACCCTGACTCGATTAATCGATGATACCTTTGGAGTCGCTGCTGCCGTCTCTTACTTTAAACGTGATTTTGGCTCTGACAACATCGAGTCAAATGGCGATGACGAGGCCGAACAACGTCATTACAGCATCACTAGAGAGCGTTTAGGCACAGCAATAAACCTCGATTACCGTCCCAATTTCAATGACGAGTTTTTCATGCGCACGCTGTATAGTAAATTCTCTGATGACGAGTTCCGTCAAGCCAATATTTTTAAGCTGGATGGCGATGACTCTGAAATAGAGCGTGAGTCAAAAGACCGCAAAGAAACCCAGACAATCTTTACATTAGCAACAGGCGGCGAGCATCAACGAGGGTTATGGTCACTGGATTATCAGCTAGGTTATGCCAAGTCGGATGAAACAGATCCTGATGGGCTTTATTACGTTTTTGTATCAGAAAATCCCAGTGTAGAGGCAAACTTAGAAACTGAGATCCCGCAAATTTCGGTTAATACGATGGCTAACGATTTAGCCAATTACGATCTTGATGAAATTAGCTTTGAAAAAAATCTGGCTGAAGATACAGAAACCAGTATTCAAGGAAACATCGCTAAGTCCTTTGAAAACAAACATGGACTCACCTTAGTCAAATCTGGTTTTAAGTACCGTCAACGCGAAAAATCGGCGCTGGCTAACATCAGTATTTATGGTGGTGATTTTGACAGCGTAAATGGCAGTAAATTTGCTACCGGTGAACTTGATTATAATTTAGGTGATTTTGGTCCAGGTCTGAACCGAGCGCTTCTCAGAGAAGACTTTACGCAACAACTGCCTTTGTTAGAGCTTGAAGCATTAGACTCCGAAGTTGAATCTAATGGTGCTTCATATGTCAGCACCGAAGATATTTTTGCTGCCTATGTTATGGGCCAATTTGATTGGGAAAAATTACGACTTGTCGGTGGCATTCGATATGAAAAAACCGACTTCACAACGTCTGGTATGCGTGTCGAACTCATTAATGATGAAGAAAACGACATCGAAGAGGTTATTAATACACCTTGGGCTACTGAGCGAGATTATGACTATTTGTTATTTAGTTTCAATGCTCGCTACGCTTTTTCCGATGAAGTGGTGATGCGCGGTGCTTATTCGCAAACAATTTCACGCCCAATATTTGAACAGTCCGCTGCTTTTCAAATTATTGAGTCAAACACAGAAGACGACGACGGTGAATTTGTTACAGAGCGCGAGGCTGAAGTAGGTAACCCAGAGTTGCAACCCTATGAATCAGACAACTTCGATTTATCAGTTGAATATTATCCCGGCACTATTGGCGTATTATCAGCGGGCTTATTTTATAAAGAAATTGATAACTTCATTATAGTTGCAGATGTCGCGGGAACCCCGCAATGGCAAGGTTTTGAAGAGGTGTTTCAGCCCGTCAATGGTGATAAGGCAACATTAACAGGAATGGAGTTGTCTTGGGTGAAAGCGTTTGACAGTGGACTATTACTTGCCGCTAACGGCACTTTCTCAAGTACTGATGCAACCACCTTTTTGGACGGTGAAAAATTTGAAACTGACTTGCCAAACCAATCCGATCGGATTGGTAATCTCACCGTGGGATATGAAAATAATAGCTGGTCGCTGCGCCTAACGATGTCTTATAAGAGTGATAACTTAGAAGAGATTGATGGTGATATGTTGCGCATTGAAGATGATTATCAACATATAGATTTCTCAGGTAAATACTTCATTAACGACGATATGAATATCTATTTTAATGCCATAAATTTAAGCAACGAAAGTTTCTATAACTACTTTGATACGCGCAACAGAAATGCTCAGTTCGAAGAGTATGGCCGCACTTTCGAGTTAGGGTTTCGCTGGCAATTATAAGCCACTTAACTTTAATTCAAATTGCCTAAACATTTAACAAGTTTAATACGTTTAACAAGTCATCGACTCAATTGATGGCTTGCGTTATTTTGAGGATTTTATGAGTCAGATACCTAAGTCATGTTCTATTTATCTATTGATTGTTTTATGGCAATTGATAACGATTACTCCAACGCTTGCCGCGCCACCATTTATAAATGCGCAAAGCTATGATGATAAATATTACCAAGCCCATGAAATAAAACAGCTGTTCGCTGAAGACTCGGATGTGGATTTACTAATACTTGGCGATTGGGGCCGAAATGGACATTATTCACAACGTTCAGTGGCTAAATGGATGGATATTGCTTCTCACTATCTGGATGCAGAAATGGTCGTAACCACCGGCGACAATTTTTACGATAACGGTGTGGCATCCATTCACGACCCCATTTGGAATACTTCGTTTGAGCAAATTTATCAGGGACCTAATTTATTTATTGATTGGTATCCTACCTTGGGAAACCACGATTATAGAGGCAATTGGCAAGCCCAAATTGACTACAGTCAAGTGAGTCGGCGCTGGGAGCTACCGGCACAGTACTATGAAAAACTGATTACGCTTGATGACGGTACTCAAGCACATTTGTTATTTATTGATACAAGCCCACTTAACCCCGACTATCAGGGCGAGACTAAATACCAAGAAACTCAAAAACAAGACGCCGATGCGCAACTTACATGGCTTCATCAAACGTTATCCAACAGTAAAGCGGACTGGCGCATTGTGTTTGGACATCATCCACTGTACTCGAGTGGCAAACGCTATGGCGCAACCGACGGGATCAAATCAGTACTAGAGCCTGTTTTAGAAAAATACAGTGTACATGCTTACTTTGCAGGTCATGAGCATGACCTGCAGCACAACCAAGTAGCAGGTAAAACGGTTGAACATTTTATTTCGGGTGCTGGCTCAAAACTACGCCCTACGGGAAAAGTAGATTTCACGCGTTTTTCATCTTCAAGTGCTGGGTTTGCTGCTCTATCTATCGGTACTGATGCCCTTGTGGTGCAATTTATTGGTGACAACGGCAATGTTGTTTATCGTTATAACATCGAGCTAAAAGCAAAATGAAAATAACACAATCTATTTATATTTTATTGGCTTTGATTTTGCTGGGTGGCTGTTACAACAGCACTGTTCAAAATAAGTCTGACAGCAAGGTATTGTCATTTAACCAGATAGATATACAAGGGCAAGAAGCCTATCCAATTGATTCACCCAATGTCAATGGGTGGTTAGTTGTTGACGAAGGTGAAGGTTTAACATGGCTCGACAGCGACTTTACGCCAATCAGTCAATGGAGTGGCAAGGTGGCAACTATTGATTGGCGTATTTCATTACAACAACCACACATGTTGTTGATTGCCGCTTTAGATGACAGCACGTCCGCTACCCATCTTTTGCATTTTGATCTTGCGCAAGCCTCATTTAATAAACTGGCTAGCTTGCCTGCGAATGAATCGGATATCGAAGGGGTGTGCCTTGGCAATACCCGTGACGGCTTATCTTTGTTCACGATTGACACGTTAGGTGTTCTTCAACATCACGGGATTGAAATCGAGCTTGTTGACAGTCAATTGAGCGCACGTTTGCCAGCCATTAGATCTTTAAATATTGGCCCCAATATGTCTGACTGTGCAGTGATTGATACAACACATCAATTATTAATAGCCGAGGAAGAAGTTGGAATATGGCAATATGATGCACTTAACGAAGGCGAAAACGAACGTAAGTTGATACCTTTTACAGTGTCTGGAGAAGTCGAAAGCATTAGTACGCATGCATCAGGATATGTTTTTGCAGCCAGTCCTGAGAGCGACAAAATTTGGGTGTTCGATACACAGGACGATCCTAATTTACGGCCTACTGGTGCAGATATCAGCTTACCCAATAATATTCGTTTATCGTCAATTAATATGGCTACAAACAGCGCTAAATTATTGATGGGAGCATACGATGAAAGTCAGCAACAATTGTACGCAATAGAAGTGGATTGGTTGGCAGCTCAAATTGATGAAACTAAGCTGTCTGTTAAAAAAAATAAACTCCAGCAAGCTGATTTTGATGCAGTAGAGGCGTTTTATGCTGTTGCTGAAACCGATTCAGTTCAGCGCTTTGGTGATGCCGCAGATGACCCTGCTATTTGGATACACGCCAGCCGGCCCGAAAAAAGTCTAATTTTTGGAACGGATAAAAAATATGGCCTGAATATTTATAGTTTACGCGGTGAGTTAGTACAAACCCTAGCGGTAGGTAAAATAAATAACATCGACATCCGTCAAAACATATTCGTTAACGGTCAATATAAAGACATCGCTGTGGCCAGTAATCGTTCAAATCAATCTATGACGGTGTTTAGTATTGATGAGTCCGGTATGGCTAAACACTTGATTGATATTTCAACAGACCTAAATGATGTTTATGGTCTTTGTTTGTATCTGCATGACGACCAACTTGAGGTGATTATCAACGATACGGACGGTCAATTTAATCGCTACCAATTAGCCATCAACACAAGCGAAATCGGCGCAAAGAAAATTGATGCATTTAAAGCCAATAGCCAACCCGAGGGGTGTGTAGTGGATGACGACACCAAGCGTTTGTTTTTTGGTGAGGAATCAACGGGGGTGTGGAAAATGCAACTAGATAACATCAATGGACAGCCCGAACTTATCGCAAAAGCGCAAGCACCGGTTAAGGCAGACATTGAAGGAATGGGGATTTATACTATTGATGGCGAAAAGTTTTTGGTGGTATCCAGCCAAGGAAATAACCGTTTTGCTATTTATCGCATCGATGCCAACAATGAGCTGTTGGGCGTATTTGCAATAGATGCAAACAAAGCTTTAGGTATTGATGCCGTCTCTGAAACTGATGGTATTGAAGTGACAAGTATTCCTTTAGGCGATGCCTTTCCAAAAGGTGTATTGGTAGTGCAAGATGGTAGAAATGTCATGCCAATGGCACCACAAAATTTCAAACTTGTTTCTGGCGAATATCTAGATGATTTTATTACACTTAAAATAATTCAGCTTGCTCAATAGAGCAAGCTAGGCTGTGTCCTTATAGGTAGACTGGGTTATTAAATAATCTTTGTGTGTCGTAATTTACTTATGGCGTTGCTGTCATAACTCAACAGCTCAGATAACACCTTGTCAGTATGCTCACCCAGCTTTGGTGGTGCTTGATTGTAAGCGATGGGTGTACGCGAAAAATTGATAGGGTTGGCGACCGTTGGTACTTTGCCATTTTCGGGGTGGGTGAGTTCACCTAACATTTTGCGATGTTTTATTTGCGGGTTTTCGAAGACTTGGGCAATGTCGTTGATTGGGCCACATGGCACACCTTTTATTTCAAGCTGTTGTAACCAAAATTCACTGTCTTTTGCTTTGATGATGTTTGTTAAACGTTCAATCACCACATCTCTATTGCGGACTCTTGATTGATTAGTGGCAAAGTCAGGGTCGTGTATTAATGTTTGGCACTGTGCCACCTCACAAAAGTCTGCGAATTGCGAGTCGTTACCTATGGTTAAAATGATAAAGCCATCTGCGGTTTCAAAGGTTTGATAGGGCACAATATTGGGGTGAGCATTACCCATACGTTTGGGTGTTTCTTGGCTAACTAAATAGTTCATCGCTTGATTGGCTAAACAGGCTACTTGCACATCGAGTAAGGCAAGGTCGATATGTTGGCCTAATCCGGATTTTTCACGCTCTATAATCGCCGCTTGAATCGCTGTGGTGGCATACATACCGGTAAGAATGTCGGTTAGTGCTACGCCGACTTTTTGTGGGCCACCCCCAGGTAAGTGGTCGGGCTCGCCTGTTACACTCATGAGTCCTCCCATACCTTGTAACAAAAAGTCGTATCCGGCTCTTTGCGCATAGGGCCCGTCTTGACCAAAACCTGTAATCGAGCAGTAAATCAACTGAGGGTTGATAGCTGATAAGCTAGCGTAATCAAGGTAGTATTTTTGTAAACTACCGACTTTGAAGTTTTCTATCAGTACATCACAACTTTCTATGAGTCGATGAATAATAGCTTGTCCCTCTGGCTGTCGAATATCTATGGTGATAGAGCGTTTACCGCGATTAGCAGATAAAAAATATGCCGATTCTGTTGGGGCTTCGCCTTGTCGGTTATTCAAATAAGGGGGGCCCCAATGGCGAGTATCATCTCCCTGAATAGGTTTTTCTACTTTGATTACTTCAGCACCTAAGTCTGCCAACATTTGTCCGGCCCAAGGTCCTGCTAATATACGGCTTAATTCGAGTACGCGGATGTGTGAAAGGGGTGAGGACATAAGTTGCTCAAAGTTACAGAGTATTGACCTATCATACAGACCTTATTTCAAAGGCCAAAAATATCTAACTGATTATTACTATTTTTAGGTAACGCTATTGAGGTTATAGGACTATCGGCATAGAGCTGATTGAAGTCATTCACAAATGCCTCAGCCAACCAAGGTGCATCGAAAGTGTTTGCCATATGAAAAAATAAATAAGGTGACTTGCCTTCATCTAACCATTGTTTGGTTTTGTGGATCCATGGGATATAAAAAGGTTTATTTGCTTGAATATTTGGATGCCCAACAAAACGCACTAAAGGGGTGTCTGATGTGGCAATGACATGGGTAGGTACTTTAGGTTTTTTCCTATGTGCATCTTCAATGATGCTGTCGCCATTAGCTGGGCAGGAAAATAGAGCCCTAGTATCCATAATCACGCGGTTTATATTGTTTTCTATCAACAGTTGGTTCAATATTTTTTCATTGTTATTTTTATCAAAAAAACCTAAATGCCTGACCTCAACAGCATAGCGAAAATCTTTTGGTAAAAGCTGAATGAAAGCGGCTAAGTGACCTAATTGATTTGGGCCAAAACTGGCAGGCAGTTGAAGCATTAAACAGCCTAACTTATCTTCCAATAGTGCCATACGATTAAGAATTAAGTGTAAATCATCTTCAATATTGAGGAGTTTTTTATTGTGACTGATACTGCGGTGAAACTTAAAGGTAAAACGAAAATCTTTAGAGACTTGCTCTCCCCAACGCATAACCGTTTTTTCATCAGGGATATGATAAAAGCTGGTGTTACCTTCCACACTATTAAAATTATGAGCATACGCAGCAAGACTTTTTTCTTTTGCTGTGTTGGCTGGAAATAGGCTACCAAACCACTGATCATGGGTCCATATAGGACATCCGATTCTGACTAAAGTCACTTACTACTCTCTTTATAAATGCTGAATGTAAAATAAATGCTGAATGTAAAAATCATAAAACATTTGATGAAAGAAGCTCAATAAAAAGCCCTCAACAACGAGGGCTTAGTTTAGCAAATTTAAGCATTACAACTTGATTATATTATTACCGGTGTCTCGGTCAATAAAACGCACAAAGGGGTCGATACCCGCATAGTTAGGCGTTTCGTCAACAATGAGTTCGATAACAGTATCACCACTTTCAATGGCGTGTAGCCCTTGATAGATGATTTTGTTTTCAATGGCAAAGTCATTAGGATCTTCACTGAACAAAACAACCTCTACTTCTTTGGCAAAAGGCTGCTCGGTTTCTTTACCTTTTCCGTCCGCGCTAAATTGCTGTGCTGAGACGGTAAACGTGACTTTAGTTTTACCTTCTTCAAGCGCTTCTTTTATAACCTCTTTAGCACGCAAATCGTAAATAGTAATTTGCTCAAACAAGTCTTTAATATAAGCCTGCTCTGCTGCATTTGAGACATTATCCAAATGTCTGACTAAGTCTAAAGTAGTCGGGTATAAGTCTTCTCTAAATTGATATTCGTTTAGCAACGCTTGTAGGGCTTGATTAAGACGTTCTTCACCTAGTTTGTTAACCAAGGCCATCATCACTATAGAGCCTTTTTGATAATGTATGTATTGTTGGTTTTCAGCGCGTAGCAGTGGCATTTCTTCAATTCGCTCGTTACTTCGGCCTCTTAAATAACGATCCAATTCATGAGTTAAAAACTTACGTAGCTTTATTTCACCATACTTTTTCTTCATAACCATTAACGCGCTGTATTGCGACAAAGTTTCAGACAATACCGCACTACCTTGCACATTGGCCGCATTTAATTGATGGCCCCACCACTGGTGAGCCACTTCGTGAGCGGTAATGTAATACACAGGGTCAAGATCTTCAGGGTTTCGTAAGTCTGAAATAAAACCAATGTTCTCCGAGTAGGGCACAGTATTTGCAAAACTTTGTGCAAATCCGCGGTAACCTGGAAACTCTATAATCCTTAATTGTTTATGTTGATAAGGGCTAAATACTTTTTGAAAGTAGTCGAGGGAGTCTTGGCTAGACTCAATCATTCTGTCCACATTCCAATGATGATTTTTATGGTAGTAGACCTCGATGTTAATCTCATCATGTTTGACCGTTTTCTTTTCTAGATCAGCCGACATCACACTAAAAAAGTTAATCATTGGTGCGTCCATTTCGTATCGATAATAATTGCGGCCATCCTGTTGCCACTCTTTTTGCAAATACCCCGGTACAATGGCAAATTGATCGTCGCTGGTAGAGATTGTGGCACTAAAATCAATAAACTCGACACCTCTGCCAAAAAAGCTTTCCACATAACGGCTAGTATCTTCAAGTTTATATGCCCGCTGTAAAGGCTCTAAGTCTCGTTTACGGCGTTCATGCTGATCTCTTATTAGGTAACTCTCATTAAAACCAAAAGATGGTAATAACTCGAAGTTGTTTATAAAGGTACCATTTTTGACTAAAGTGACATCTTCACTTCGGTCTTTAAACCCTTGATGAGCGCGCACTAAAGATAATTTACCTGCACGTTCTTCACCAGGAGACATAGGCTCGACAAGTTCAAACCATGCCACGTTATATTTAGGGTTGATTTCGCCTAATTTTCCACCGCTAATCTGCATATCATAAATTTTAGTATGCTGCGGAATATTGACTAGAAAACGCGAAATAGGCTTCGCTGTGCGGTTAATCACAGATATATCTGCGCTGGCTGCGATACGTCGTTCTTCAGGGAAAATATCGATGGCTGCATCTATGCTCACAACTGATGGCATGGGTGCGTCACGAAATTCAACATAGTCTTTTTCGTACTTGGCTTGTATATCCAAACTTTCTTCTTGGCCGTAAAAATCATTCAACACCTTGGTGTTGTAATGAATATAGCCACCTGTCGCTAGAAATATCAACATAGTAGCCGCAGCAATACTTTTGCCTTGATTACCTAGCTGATAACTTAGCAAACTAAAACGTTGTTTAAGTGATGCATGAGGACCCCTTTGCCACATGCCATAACTGATAACCCCCAGCACAACTGACAGAGCAGTCCAATAAAGCATGTACCAGCTTTGAGTCTGAATAAACCAGCCGTAGCCATTCAAGTCTGAGTATTGCAAAATAGGAGCGCCGCCAAAGTTAAACATGTTGTGTTCAATGCCTATTTGACCAAACACACTGGATATAATTATGTAGCCAACAAAAATTAACATGCCCACATATTTATTAGGGCTTAATACTTGGAGTAAAAATGCCAGTACTATAAGTAGACAAAAGGGCAACACACCAAAATACAATAAGCTGATCAAATATTGCCCGAATTCAATGTTTTCATAACCCGAAAGCAATTGTTTGACAATAGCCATCACCAAACCAACAAAATGCAGCGATACAATCACTAACATCACTGCAAGTAATTTTGATAGCCAAAAAGTAATATTGGGTACCGGCATACTATCGACAATGTCGCCCATGCCTACAGCCCGCTCACGCCAAACCACTTCTGCTGTGTAATAAGTAATGACAATAATCGTCATTAGGCTAAAAGCCCCCAAAATGATTTGTACTAAGGTTTGAGTGAGCGGCCAGTTTGGGGCGCCAAATGCGCCATTTATGTTAAGAAAGCCGGCAATAAGTTGAAAGGCCGAAAACAGCAATAAAATAGGGAATGCAGGGCTTAACACGACTTGCTTTATTTCAAATTTGGTACGCAAAATAAATTGCGCAAAGCCGTTATTGGCTGAGGCTTTAATCGCAATATTGCTGTTGGCGGGAATAACATCTATTTTTTCTTTCTTTGTTTTTTTGCTGGCTTTGTTCAACGTGAAATTTAATGGCTTAAATAGCCCGCCTGCTGTCAACAAAATTAAACTACCTACCGCCAGCCACAATAATCGATTATGTAAGATAGCACCCTCAAGAAGGGGTAATAATGCGTTCTTTTCAAAGGTTGTCCAATAGCGGGTATATTCACGAAATGAACCTAGTGCAAAGGGGTCAAGTAATGCTCTAATCGTACGTTGCTCGGGTTCGTTAAAGACTTGCCCTGAAACGAAATATAAAATAAACAAACCCAAGGCACAGATGTAACCAGCCATCACACTTTTAAAAAAATTGGTGACGCCATAGAATAAAGTAGCAAGAACAAAAATGGTCGTAGTGGAAAAAATCAAGAAGGGTTGCACATACATCATCAAGCTATTTGGGCCAACTCTTTCACCATCGATCCAAGGCATTAAGCTGCCTATAAATAAACCCAATGGCACCATAGCAAAAACGGCTAGGCATATTAAATAAGCGCCCAAAAAGCGTCCAAGGTTGTAACTTAATGGTTTGATGGGTTTGGTGTAAATAATTTCTGACATAAAAGATGTATGGTTTCGGGTGGTGGTACCTGCTACAAAATTGACCACCATAAACATGCCAAACAGGCCAAAAACCAGCATGGTTTGGCTAATAGCAAAGGGACTGTTAAACAATACATTGCCACCTGAACCAATCTGCACGCCATCAATGGTGATGGCTAGGAATGGCAATAAGAAAAAAACTAAACAAGTCACAATAAAAGAAGGCTGGCGAGTAAAGTAGCGCCATTCAAACCCTAACATTTGAGTAAACATAACAGAGCTTCCTTATGCTGTTTGGGTTGAATGAGAGTTTTGTTGAGGGTTCTGTCGAGAGTGGTGTAAGGTAGAAAAATATACATCCTCTAAAGTCGCAGGGGTACTTTCAAAACCCTCAGGTGGTTTGGGAGCCAAAACATGTAAAACCGTTCGACCAGCAAATAGGCGCTTTGAAATCACAGGTAAAGTATTTTCTAATACTGTTGCTTCATCAATAGATACCGTTTTACGCCAAATTTGCCCGTTTAAATCAGCGGTAATGTCCAGCGGATTACCTTGCAATAATATTTTCCCGTTGCCTAACACTGCCATATTTGGGCAAAGCTCAGACACGTCATCAACGATATGAGTCGATAAAATAATGACTTTTTCTTCGCCTAACGTAACCAATAAATTATGAAAACGATTTCGCTCCTCCGGATCAAGACCGGCAGTAGGTTCGTCTACAATTAATAAATCCGGGTCACCTAATAATGCCTGAGCAATACCAAATCGTTGACGCATCCCACCAGAAAAACCACTCACCGCTTTTTTGCGATGCTGAAACAAGTTGGTGTGTGCTAACAATCCATCTACAGCTTCTTTACGCTCGGCTTTGTTGGCAATGCCTTTCAATATGGCTAAATGGTCTAATAGTTCTAGGGCGCTAACTCGAGGATATACACCAAAGTCTTGTGGTAAATACCCCAAGCGTTGACGTAATTCATTGGGTTGGGTTAACACATTGGTTTGGTCGAATTCAATGCTGCCTGTATCGGGTTGCTGTAGCGTGGCAATCGTGCGCATTAAGCTGGATTTACCGGCACCATTTGGACCAAGCAAACCAAATAATCCTTTAGGAATGTCCAAGCTAACATTGTTAAGGGCTTTTACACCGTTGTCATAAGTTTTTGTTATATTTTTAATTTGTAGCATTACTCAATCCCTGTTTTCAGTGTTTACTGTAATAAATATGCAGAATTCATTTCCAATAGTCTATAGGAGCAACATTTTCTTACTAAAATCGAGAATTTAATTCGGGTGACTACTGATCCGGTATATACTATCCGGCTTAAATTTTTCATCAGTGTTTACGTTTTAAAGGCGGTTTTTTCATGCGCACGGACTATTGTGGCAATATCAATTCATCATATATCGGGCAAACCGTCACTTTGTGTGGCTGGGTTAATCGTAGTCGCGATTTAGGTGGTGTTATTTTTTTGGACCTACGCGATCGTGAAGGTATAGTGCAGGTGGTGTTTGACCCTGATTTAGTCGACGTCTTTAATACTGCAAATAGCTTACGTAATGAATTTTGTGTGCAGCTTAGCGGTGAAGTACGTGCCAGGCCTCCGGGACAAGTGAACAAAGATATGTCTACCGGCGAAATCGAAATGCTTGGTAAATCTCTGACTATCCTAAATAAAGCAGCTCCATTACCGCTAGATTGGAATCAAGAAAATTCCGAAGAACAGCGTCTAAAATACCGTTATTTAGACTTACGTCGCCCATTAATGAGTGACCGTTTAAAATTCAGAGCCAAAGTGACAAGTACAGTTCGTCGTTATCTTGAAAACGATGGGTTTTTGGATATTGAAACGCCTATTTTGACGAAAGCGACACCTGAAGGTGCCCGTGATTATTTGGTGCCAAGCCGCACTCATAAAGGCCAGTTTTTTGCACTGCCACAATCACCTCAATTGTTTAAACAATTATTGATGATGTCGGGCTTGGACAAATATTACCAAATCGTAAAATGTTTCCGTGATGAAGATTTACGCGCTGATCGTCAGCCTGAGTTCACTCAGATTGATATTGAAACTACCTTCTTAGATGCTGATGGTGTGATGGCGATTACTGAAGGTTTAATCCGTAATTTGTTCCAAAAAATGTTGTCGGTAGATTTGGGTGAATTCCCAAGCATGACTTACGCCGATGCCATGCGTCGTTTCGGTAGCGACAAACCTGATTTGCGTAACCCACTAGAATTAACTGACATTGCTGATTTACTTAAAAACGTCGAATTTAAGGTGTTCTCTGGCCCAGCCAACGACGCCAAAGGCCGTGTTGCTGTTATTCGTGTGCCAGGTGGAGCTAAGTTATCTCGCAAACAAATTGACGACTACGGTAAGTTTGTTGGTATTTATGGTGCTAAAGGTTTAGCGTGGATGAAAGTCAACGATCTTGCCGCGGGTATGGATGGGCTTCAATCACCTATTCTTAAGTTTCTCAATGAAGACGTTGCTAAAGATATTCTTGAACGCAGTGGCGCTCAAAGCGGCGACATTCTGTTATTCGGTGCCGACAACAATACGGTAGTAACAGAAGCTTTAGGTGCCTTAAGACTTAAATTAGGTGAAGACTTAGGGTTATTAGAGGGCAAGTGGAAACCACTTTGGGTTGTGGACTTTCCCATGTTTGAAGAGTTTGATGGTCAGTTCCATGCATTACATCATCCATTTACAGCACCAAGAGATATGACGCCAGATGAACTAGCAGCTAACCCTGCAGGTGCCTTGTCCAACGCTTATGACATGGTCTTAAATGGTTGTGAGTTGGGTGGTGGTTCGGTTCGTATCCACCAACAAGATATGCAAGCTAAAGTATTTTCACTGCTGGGCATAAGCGAAGAAGAAGCTGAAGTGAAATTTGGCTTCTTACTTGAAGCACTCAAATTTGGTGCGCCACCTCATGCTGGTTTAGCTTTTGGTTTAGACCGTCTGGTGATGTTAATGACAGGTGCTACGTCAATCCGTGATGTGATGGCATTTCCCAAAACTAATACCGCAGCTTGTCCTTTGACAAACGCACCGGGTGAGGCGAACCCAGAACAACTCAAAGAACTGTCAATTCAAACCGTTATTAGTTCAACCGCAACACCAAGCAAAGTGGATTAATGGCTTAATACTGTGAAAACAGAATATCGTATTCCTCAATCTGCCCTCACGGTTGTATATAACTGTGCTGGGCAGGTGCTGGTGATGCAGCGCAATGACGACCCAGACTTTTGGCAATCAGTGACTGGCACCTTAGAGCTAGGTGAAAAGCCAATCGAGACCGCTTTGCGCGAGGTGTTAGAAGAAACTGGTATTGATATTATAGAATCTGCTTATCAGCTAGTTGACTGCCAAAAAATTAATACCTATGACATCCGCGATAGATGGAAACATCGCTACCCACCGGGAACACCTTATAACACTGAACACGTATTTGCTGTCGAAGTCGCCAATAACCAAAGTATAAGTTTGACAGAACATTCTGCTTACTTTTGGCTAGATAAAACATCTGCTATAAAAAAAGTGTGGTCAGATACTAATCGCGAGGCAATTCTTTTATATGTACCAGATATCGATTTATAACTTCAATCGCAGTATTGAACAATCTGCAGCGATGTGTGGGATGATAAGCTAATGGCGATCATTTTGGGTATTGATCCTGGTTCTCGTATTACGGGTTATGGAGTAATAAGAAAAACCGGCCAAAAATCTGAATATATTGGTAGCGGCTGTATTCGTCTTCAGGGTGATGAGCTTGCCTCTCGCTTAAAACAAATTTTCGATGGTGTGAGTGAAATTATTCACCAATTTCAACCGACTGACTTTGCAATCGAACAAGTTTTCATGGCTAAAAACCCAGCCTCTGCATTAAAATTGGGTCAAGCAAGAGGCGCTGCAATAGTGGCTGCAACAGCTTTTGATTTACCAGTTGCTGAATATTCAGCGCGGCAAA
Organism: uncultured Paraglaciecola sp.; assembly: GCF_913058035.1. Classification (GTDB taxonomy): domain Bacteria; phylum Pseudomonadota; class Gammaproteobacteria; order Enterobacterales; family Alteromonadaceae; genus Paraglaciecola. Next base: position 16,983 of record NZ_CAJXPA010000077.1, read on the forward strand.
TCAAACAATCAGTGGTGGGAAATGGCAACGCGGACAAGTCCCAAGTGCAGCACATGGTAACTTATTTGTTAGGGCTGGCAGCCAAACCACAAGCTGATGCCGCTGATGCCTTGGCAGTAGCCCTATGCCACAATCACACCCAACAAAGCTTAATTAAAATGTCAGGTCAAGCAACAAAAACGGTACGTGGTCGGTTGAGATAACGTGCCTACGATCTACATACACCTCATACACCCATGTATCAACACAACCTAAATAAATTATCTACTATTCTTTTTAAACCAACCTTTATAGCTTGGCATAATTTGCTCGCAGCAGCATAACGCTTCAATTAATTAATCCAGACAAAAACGTTCACCGCGCTTTGCGACTTTAAAACCTTTTTGTTGAACTAAATTATATTGTTCGCTTGACGAATATCTAATTTTATTGCTGTGGTTAATATGAAAAAACCTGATTTTTTCTTGTTCGGCCTGAGGTAATTTTCTGAATCGCTCCATCGAATCTACTACACGGGGGTGGGGGATCTTTGACATATCTCGCCCAAGCAATTCATTATTATCGAAGAACGTCGCATCTAAATATGCCACGTCAACTTGATAGATCATATCTTCAATACGGATATCAAATTCCGTTTCCCATCGATCCCAGTCGTCAATGTCTGGCAAAAATAACACACTCCTAGATGGACCATTAATAACATAACCTGCCGTTTCAGAATATTCGTCTCGATGAGGTACTAAGTGCGCTGTGACCGATAAATCATTATTAAACACGGTGGCTTTTTTGGCCGTTATTGGTATGAGATCAATATTTTTATAGTTGACCAGTTGTTCCCAAGGTCCATTATTTTCCAAATAATTTTGCATCCGAGGTAAAGAAAAAACCTTAAGTCCTTGGGTGCCAGCAGATTCATGTCCTACGAATATCAAGCCAGCATAATGACCAATGTGCGCATGTGTTAAAAATATACCAGATAATCCAAGTGGTGCATTTCCACCGTCGCTTAAGCTATTAAGTAAATTCATTTGATCACGTAAATCTGGAGTGGCTTCAAAAAGGTAACGGTTGGAGTGACGATGGTCAATTAATGCACCCGAAGCAGACCACAACCTCAAAGAAGAGTTTGTCCAAGCAGGATCATCAGAATTGCCTATTTGGGGGGCTCCACCATCTTGTCCTACACCAAGAATAACAAATTCCACATCGCACGATAAAGTAGGTTGTTCTTTAATAGTTGAAATATCTTTACATGCGGTTGTCATTAGAGCGGTAGTAAAAAAAATAAGCTTATGAATTTTCATGAAATATCCTTCGATGTAAAAAAGTAAAGTCAACTGCGATGCATTTAGTTCACGCAAATTAGTTCAGCTGTTAAATTAGCCAATTTTTAAAAGATATACCTCACGGTGGCGTTACATTTAATATTAATAGCATTATCTTTTCTCTTTATTCAGCATTACGAATCATTACTTTTCGAATACTTTGTTGGAATATGGTTACACAGTTATAACTTCGACTGAAATATGTTTTTTGTTAAGTAAATCTCCTCCGCTAAAGACATCAGGTAATATAGTGATTATCATTATGGTTTTATTAGTTGTGCTTAAAATGAGAGGCTTGTGGTTACTTTCAAGTTGAGTGATTTCACTTTTCTCGTTTTAGCCTAAAATTATACCGCAAAACTCAACAAGTCTCTAAAGACACATTAAGATACAAGGAAACAAGATGATAGGTAATATTCGTGGCATATTAATCGAGAAACAGCCACCGGAAATTCTGATAGAAGCGGGGGGTGTGGGATACGAAGTACAAGTGCCAATGACCAGTTTTTATCAGTTACCTGAAATCGGTCAAGAAGCCAGTTTATGTATTCATTTTGTGGTGCGCGAAGATGCGCAATTATTGTTTGGCTTTGCGAATAAACAAGAGCGTGCAGTATTTCGTGAGCTTATCAAGGCCAGTGGTGTTGGGCCAAAATTAGCCTTAACTATTTTATCCGGTATGAATGCCCAACAATTTATGCAATGCGTCAGTATGGAAGATGTTACTGGTTTAACCAAGCTACCTGGGGTTGGTAAAAAAACCGCCGAACGCTTAGTCATTGAAATGCGTGATAGGTTAAGCAAATTAGCTAAAGATCAGGGGTATGCAAAAACTGTGCATCTCACACCTGATTTACCTGTTGAAAATACGTTTGTTCAACGCACCGACGCAAAAGAGGAAGCCTTAAGCGCATTGATTGCTTTAGGGTACAAACATCCACAGGCAATTAGAGTGATTAATGCCGTATATAAAGAAGATATCAGTAGCGAAGCACTGATCCGAGAAACCTTGCGCGCAATGGTTTAATAAAATCACTCAAAACAACAGATTTTTAAAGGCGGCTTTTTAAAGACGGCTTTAGTTAATTTTGTTACTGTATAAAAAAACACTACTTATAATTATTAGTAAAAACCGCATGATTGAAGCAGACCGCATAATAAAACCCACCGCTAGCCACGAAGATGAAGTGGTTGATCGAGCCATTCGGCCAAAAATGTTGGCCGATTACACGGGGCAAGACCATGTTTGTGCTCAAATGGAAATTTTCATTGAGGCGGCGCGAAAGCGAAGTGATGCCCTTGACCATGTGTTGATTTTTGGCCCACCAGGTTTAGGAAAAACGACTCTCGCTTACATTGTAGCGAATGAGATGGGTGTGAATATTAAAACAACTTCTGGTCCAGTCCTTGAAAAGGCAGGCGATTTAGCCGCACTTTTGACTAATCTTGAAGAAAACGATGTGTTATTTATTGATGAAATCCATCGTCTAAGTCCAGTTGTGGAGGAAATTCTTTATCCTGCAATGGAAGATTATCAATTAGATATCATGATTGGTGAAGGTCCAGCGGCGCGCTCAATTAAATTAGAGTTACCACCATTTACATTAATAGGTGCCACAACTAGGGCAGGCTCACTAACTTCGCCCCTCAGAGACCGTTTTGGCATAGTGCAGCGTCTTGAGTTTTATAATATTAAAGACCTCACTCAAATTGTAAAACGCTCAGCCAGTTATTTAAATTTGATTTTGCATGATGAAGGAGCGGTTGAAATTGCAAGACGTTCTAGAGGAACCCCCCGAATTAGCAACCGCTTATTACGTCGAGTGAGAGATTTTGCAGAAGTCAGAGCTGATGGAAATATCACTCTCGAAGTGGCTAGCCAAGCACTCGATATATTAGATGTTGATAAAGAAGGCCTCGATTATATGGATCGTAAGTTACTACTAGCCATCATTGAAACGTTTATGGGTGGACCAGTTGGGTTAGATAATTTAGCCGCAGCAATAGGTGAAGAAAGAGAAACTATTGAAGACGTGATCGAACCATTTTTGATCCAACAAGGTTTTTTGCAACGAACTCCTAGAGGTAGGATTGCTTCGCAACGTGCATTCTTACATTTTGGAATAGATTTTTCTCCAGAATAAATAACCTCAGTTATTTTCATTAGAACTCACATCAAAATTTAGTCAAAAAAAAGCCCACATAAAATATGAGGGCTAAACAACTAGTGTTAAGGGAAATAAATCCAGGGAACATGTCAAATAAACTCATCACAACGATGTTTTGCCTAAAAAGGAGAACATGTATCTTATAAACATCAGAACCAGCCGACGAAAAAGCCACAGGAGGA
>NZ_CAJXPA010000078.1 GCF_913058035.1 uncultured Paraglaciecola sp.
TCAAATGTTTATAAGATACAGGTTATAAATTAACAAAACTGTAATTTTATTACAAAATTTTAATGCAAAATAGCCAATAAGTGAAATTATTCTAATAAAAAAGAGCCTGTAGGCCCCATTTTTTTAAAATTAATACTGGTTATTGCCTTAGTCGCTGCGTTTATCAAACCTTGAACCGCGCAAAGTATCTTTTACGCGCTTAAGATTTTCTCTGAATTTGTTACCTCTTCTGAGGGTAAAGCCTGTGGCTAAAATATCAATTAGTACAAGCTGAGCGATACGAGACGCCATAGGCATATACATATCTGTATCCTCGGGAACTTCTAAAGACAACACCAAACTACATTCTTTTGCCAGAGGGCTGTCTTTAGAGGTAATACCCATGACAGTTGCATCATTGCCTCTCGCTATTTGGGCTATTTCTACCAAGCTTTTTGTTCTACCAGTGTGAGAAATTAAAACGACTACATCACCTTCACCAGAGTTCATGCAGCTCATTCGTTGCATGATTATATCTTCAAAATAGATAACTGGAACGTTGAATCGAAAAAATTTGTTTAGCGCATCGTGGGCAACTGAAGCAGAAGCACCAAGTCCAAAAAAAGATATTTTTTGAGCTTGAGTTAATAAGTCTACTGCACGATTGATTGCGGCTATATCAACTGATTGTCGCGCGACTTCAAGGGAAGCCATGGTAGACTCAAAAATTTTATGGGTATATTCTTCGGGTCCATCGTTTTCTTCAACATGACGATTGACATAAGGTGTGCCGTTGGCAAGACTTTGTGCTAGGTGTAACTTAAAATCTGGGTAGCCTTTAGTATCCAATCGCCGACAAAAGCGATTCACTGTTGGCTCACTTACGCCAGACATTTTGGCGAGCGTAGCAATACTGCTATGGATTGCCGTTTGTGGATTCGCTAATATGACCTCTGCAACCTTGCGCTCAGACTTACTAAAAACGGAGTTATGTTGGGTTATTTTTTCTAGAATATTCATACGCGCGTTAAAAACTTCATTATAATGGTTTCACTTTAGTGCCAGCGTTAAGCATGCCTTATTGGTTTAGAGTACTATAGCTGTAATTTTTTAACAGGAATTCTTTCGATCTAAAGGACTAATACACTCATAATGACAATTTACCCGCTAAAACGCAGTGAAAAGTTGTAAACTTACTACATTTGATGTTAAATTTTACATTATGCGTTGGTGATTGGGTTGTAACGATTGTTTGTTATGACAATTAACACTCTCTATCTAAATAAGTAGGCAGAAAAAATGGTTTTGGAAAATTCATTCGAACCTTGTGATTTCGTGTTGTTTGGCACCAAAGGCGATTTGGCCAGACGAAAACTTTTACCCTCTTTATATCAACTTGAAAAAGCTGATTTGATGCATGCCGAAACGAAAGTTATCGGTGTAGCACGTCAAGATATCAGCACAGAAGAGTATGTAGCCCTCGTAAAAGAAAATATTGAAAAATTTTCCAAGGAAGAGCTGTGCCAAAAAACTTGGGAGCGATTTTCTGAAAAGTTAGATTATGTACAAGTGGACATGAAAAATGCTGAAAGTTACAAAGCATTTAAAGAACATGTCGATCCTAAACGTTTGATGGTTTGTTACTTTGCCACGCCCCCCTCTATTTTTGGCGATATCTGTCTTGGTTTGAAGGCGGCTAAAATTATTGACAAAAGTATGCGTGTTGTTTTAGAAAAACCAATCGGTCATGACTTAGCTTCATCTAAAGTAATCAACGATCAAGTTGCAGAGTTTTTTGATGAAACTCAAATTTATCGAATTGATCATTATTTAGGAAAAGAGACTGTTTTAAACTTGATCGCATTACGCTTTGCTAACTCTATTTTTGCTACTAACTGGGATCACAATTGCATCGACCATGTGCAAATCAGTGTTGCTGAGTCTGTGGGTATCGAAGGCCGTTGGGGATACTTTGACGAAGCAGGTCAAATGCGTGACATGGTTCAAAATCACTTGTTACAGATTCTGACACTTGTTGCTATGGAACCCCCTGCAAACTTGGATTCGGATAGTATCCGTGATGAAAAACTTAAAGTACTTAAAGCATTACGCCCTATCAATGCCAGTAATGTTCGTCAGAACACTGTCCGCGGACAATACGTAGCTGGATTTGTTAAAGGACAAGAAGTACCAGGTTATTTAGATGAGCCTGATGCGAATACATCGAGCGAAACAGAAACCTTTATTGCTTTAAAGGTTGAGTTGGACAATTGGCGTTGGGCTGGTGTGCCATTTTACTTACGCACAGGTAAACGTTTGCCGGATAAAACCAGTGAAGTGGTGATTTACTTTAAACGTCAACCGCATAACTTATTCAAAGACAGTTTCCCGGAGTTACCACCGAACAAATTAACCATTAGGTTGCAGCCAGATGAAGGGGTTGAAGTCACTGTCATGAACAAAGTGCCGGGACTCACTGGAAGAGGGTCAATGGACTTGCAAAAGTCTAAGTTGAATTTGAGCTTTTCTGATACGTTTAAAAATGATCGGATCCCTGACGCATATGAAAAGCTATTGTTAGAAGTGATGTTGGGTAATCAAGCCTTATTTGTTCGTCGTGATGAAGTAGAAGCCGCATGGAAGTGGGTTGATGGTATCCTAGCTGCCTGGAAAAAAAGCAACGAACCACCTGAACCTTATCAGGCTGGTACATGGGGGCCAGTAGCGGCAATTGCGCTACTAGCTCGTGAAGACAGAGCTTGGTATGAAAGTCGAATAGGTAAAAAATAATGGCACTAACACAATCTAAATTTAGAACAACAGCGCAGCTTAACACAGCATTTTCTCGCAAAATTATTAAGCTACTTAGAGATGGTATAGATGAAAATGGCCGGGCAAGTTTAGTCGTATCTGGTGGACGCACCCCTGCAGAGCTTTTTAATACTCTGTCACAATCGAACTTAGAGTGGGATAAAGTAGACATTAGTTTGGCGGACGAGCGTTGGGTTGAAAATACCGATGAAGCATCTAACGAAAAAATGCTCCGTAGCGAACTTTTAATTAACAATGCTGCAAATGCAAACTTTGTATCCTTAAAAACGCAGCATAGCAATGCTGCAGATGCGGTATTAACATGTACCGCAAATCTACAAAAAATGCGTACTCCCTTCGACGTGCTGATTTTGGGTATGGGAGAAGATGGTCATACTGCGTCATTGTTTCCTTGCTCAGAGCAAATTGCCCAAGGTCTCGATCTCGAGTCAGGTGATACATTTATTGCCATCCAGCCTACAAGCGCACCAAATCAACGTATGTCACTGACCTTGCCTGCATTATTAAACAGTAATCAGATTTTTTTGCATCTCACCGGTGAGAGCAAAAAAGATGTGTTAAATACAGTTCTGTCAGATGACGACGCCCTAGTCATGCCAATTCGAGCCGTCATCAACAACGCCGATGTCGAGCTTTTGTGGGCACCCTAATTAAATTTTTTTTATAGGAAAAATCCATGAACTCAGTTATCCAAGAAGTCACAGACCGAATTATTCAGCGTAGCCAAGCCTCGCGTAAAAGTTATTTAGAAAAAATTGAAAGCGCACGTTTGCATGGTCCACATCGTGGTGTGTTGTCTTGTGGTAATTTAGCTCATGGGTTTGCAGCTTGTGGAACAGAAGATAAGTCTGACTTGCGTAGTATGACCAAATCGAATATCGCGATAGTGTCATCTTATAACGATATGCTATCAGCTCATCAACCTTATGAAGCATTTCCGGCTCAATTAAAAAAAGCGATTAATGCAGTTGGCAGTGTTGCTCAATTTGCTGGTGGTGTACCTGCTATGTGTGATGGAGTGACCCAAGGCACACCGGGCATGGATTTGAGTCTGATGAGCCGTGATGTTATTGCAATGGGAACTGCTGTTGCGCTTTCACATAATATGTTTGATGGCACCTTGATGTTAGGTATTTGCGATAAAATTGTCCCTGGTTTGTTACTTGGCGCCTTAAGTTTTGGTCATCTTCCAACAATATTTGTTCCGGCAGGGCCCATGCCTTCAGGTCTTCCAAACAAAGAAAAAGCGCGCGTGCGTCAAGCTTTTGCCGAAGGTAAAGTTGGCCGTGAAGAATTACTCGATGCTGAATCAGAGTCTTATCATTCAGCTGGTACTTGTACTTTCTACGGCACTGCCAATAGTAATCAATTAGTGGTAGAAATTATGGGACTACATCTTCCAGGTTCATCGTTTGTTAACCCGGGCACTCCACTGCGTGATGCATTAACAGATGCTGCAGCAAGACAGATTACTCGTATTACTGATTTAGGCGACGCTTATCGTCCCATTGGTCATATAGTCGATGCAAAAGCCATAGTTAATGGTTTGGTAGGCCTTTTGGCCACTGGTGGTTCAACTAATCACACTATGCATTTAGTCGCTGTGGCAAGGGCTGCAGGGTACATCGTTAACTGGGATGATTTTGCTGATATCTCCAGCGCAGTTCCTTTGTTAACTCGCATTTATCCTAATGGTTCAGCTGACATTAACCACTTCACTGCAGCAGGCGGTATGGGATTACTGATCAGAGAACTGCTTGAAGGTGGGTTATTGCATAACGATGTATTAACTATATGCGGCCAAGGCTTAGAGCAATATACTAAAGAGCCAATGTTAGACAATGGTGAGTTGGTATGGCGTGATGGTCCAACAGAATCATTTGATAAACAAGTCGTTGCCAGTGTAGATGAGCCATTTAAGGCCGATGGTGGATTATCTGTTTTATGCGGCAATTTAGGTCGTGCGGTAATGAAAACCTCTGCTTTACGCGAACCTCACTGCAAAATCACTGCACCCGCAGTAGTATTTGAAGATCAATTTGAATTGCATGCGGCGTTCAAAGCAGATGAGCTGAACAAAGATTGTATTGTTGTAGTGCGTTTTCAAGGACCATCTGCTATCGGTATGCCTGAGTTACATAGTTTGACGCCACCTCTAGCAGTATTGCAAGACAGGGGATTTAAAGTGGCATTAGTTACTGACGGACGTATGTCTGGCGCATCAGGTAAAGTGCCAGCTGCTATCCACGTGACACCCGAAGCCATAAAAGGCGGTATATTAGCAAAAGTGCAAACTGGCGATATGTTGGAATTAAATACTGAGACGGGTGCCATGGATATCCTGATTAGTGAAGAAGAATTATCCAAGCGTGAAGCTAAGATGCCTGATGTGGCAAAACATCAGATTGGAATGGGACGCGAAATGTTTGCAGGTATGCGTTCAACATTAACCGGTGCTGAGCAGGGCGCATGCTCGTTGTTTGTCGGCCAGGACTAATCAGATGGCAAAATTTGTTGCGGATGTAGGCGGTACCAATATTCGTTTAGCACAAATAGAAAGTGGTTCACTAAGCCATATTAAAAAATATTTGTGCAGTGATTATAAAACCATAAGCGCCGTTATTGGGACATATATGGCTGAATTCCCAGAACTAAATTTTAGCGCTGGTTGTTTAGGTGTTGCTTGCCCCGTGAATGGTGATGTGATTTCTATGACTAATAATCACTGGCAGTTTTCTATCTCTCAACTGCAAGCTGAGCTAAGTTTAGATTGGCTGGGTGTGATCAATGATTTCACGGCTGTTGCCCATGCCGTTACTGTATTGAGCAATCAACAAAAAGAACAGGTTGGGCAAGGTCAAGCCAACGAATTAGACAACATTGCTGTGTTTGGACCTGGTACTGGTTTAGGCGTTAAACACTTAACCCATACTAGCAGTGGTTGGTTAGCATTAGACGGTGAGGGTGGACACGTAGATTTTGCTCCAGTGGATGATGTCGATATTGCAATATGGCAGTTCTTGACTGATAAACTAGGCCATGCATCTGCTGAGGAAGTGCTGTCAGGACGTGGTTTAGTGCATATCTACCAAGCTATTGCTAAGCACAAAGGAATACTAGCACCATTGGATGATCCCGCTGATATTACTGAACGTGCTCTTGATGGTAGTTGTACATTAAGCGTCTTTACGTTAACACAATTCTGCAAGATTTTAGGCAGTTTTGCAGGAAACTTGGCCCTTAATTTAGGGACACGTGGTGGCGTGTATATTGGAGGCGGTATTGCTCCTCGTTTCACTAATTTTATTAAACAAAGTGATTTTCGGGTGCGATTTGAAGCTAAAGGTCGATTTCGTGACTATGTAGCTTGCATACCGACTTTCATTATTACTGAGCCAGATCATGGTTTGATTGGTGCTATGGCTTATTTAAATCAAAATTGTAAAGGTTAAATGCAATGACAAATAATTGGAAAATGACATCAGAAGAAATATTCAACCTAGGGCCTGTTGTGCCTGTATTGGTGATAAAGGATGTTGAACATGCTGTGCCCCTGGCTAAAGCACTCATTGCCGGTGGCATACGTGTATTAGAAGTCACCTTACGGACAGATGCAGCACTAGAAGTCATTGCCAAAATTGCCAAAGAAGTACCTGAAGCTATTATTGGTGCAGGTACAGTGACTAATCGAACTCAGTTGCAACAAGTGACAGATGCAGGTGCTAAGTTTGCTATTAGTCCCGGATTAACCTCTGATTTGCTCAAGGCTGGTAACGAGGGCAGCATTGCACTTATTCCTGGGATTTCATCTATTTCAGAACTGATGACCGCAGCGGATCATGGTTACACACATTTAAAGTTTTTCCCTGCCGAAGCATCAGGTGGTGTGAAAGCTCTAAAAGCCATTGGTGGCCCATTCCCTGATATTAAGTTTTGTCCAACAGGCGGAATAAGCCCAAGCAACTACAACGACTACTTAGCTTTGCCTAATGTGAGTTGTGCTGGGGGTTCTTGGTTAGCGCCAGAAGATGCGATGGTCAATGGTGAATGGAATAAAATAACAGAGCTCACGAAACAAGCGATTGCTGGCGTTAAGAAAGTTTAATAACCGTTTTAGTTCAATAAAAAAGCCGCATTAGCGGCTTTTTTATTGTCTATTTTAGACACAATCATATTTTGTTAAAGTTAAAATAAAGCAGTTGGAGTATTTCTGTGTCAAAATTTTGAAGGGGCAAAGTGCACAAGCCCATCAAAAGATGCTGGGGCATACTTTACTTTCGTATCGAATAAAGGTTAAGTCGTTGATTAAATTAATGATGCGATATGGTTAATGATGGTAATTTATTACTAGCGAAAATGCCCCCCGATGATGACTAGGGATCTATAGATTTTATTCGTTTGGTGAAGCATTCCCAAGTTTTATAGTGCCCAAAGAAATCATCAGCATTATGTCCCCCAATCACCATGTTCTAAATAAAAACTATATTCACCATCGACACTTTTTACCAGGGTTATACAAAGTTTACGCTTACTGCACGGCATCAATATTGTTATTACTGTTGCTGCCAGTAGTTATACACCTTCATAATAATGTGTCCTTACTGAACTAAAATAGTCGCTGTTATGATTGACACTACTTCACTGGTGTTACCGTTTCTCGAACCAAGTTGTTCGATACTTTCAAGTACATCCATACCCTGAATAACTTGACCAAATATGGTGTGTTTGCCATCTAACCAAGGTGTGGCAGTGAAGGTCAGAAAAAACTGGCTGCCGTCTGTATTGGGGCCTGAATTAGCCATGCTTAATAACCCGCCTTGAGTATGTTTAAGGTCATCACTAAACTCACCTGCGTATTTATAACCCGGATTACCCCTGCCTGTGCCAGTTGGGTCACCACCTTGAGCCATAAAACCGGGGATAATGCGATGGAATATGGTGTTGTCGTAAAACCCTAAAGTTGTTAAGTAAATGGTGCTGGATACATGCATGGGAGCAACATCTGGCAACAGTTCGATAACCATGTCGCCCTTACTGGTATTTAACTGCCACAGGTAAGTTTTGTCTTGGCTAAATTCCAACACAGGCGGCACTGAGAGATTATTTCTCCAGTCTTGTTGGGTTTTATTAATGTTTTGTTCTTTTATAAATTGATTAACTTGGTTGGTAGACTTGTCTGTGAATAGATCACAGCCGGAAAGAGTAAGAGTCATAATAAACGCCACACATAGTTGTGCAGCACGGTAGAGGTGTTTGTACATAAATTAGCTATCTTGTTAGTCTTTTTAGACCACTAGCTTAAACACTTTAGATTTACGTTGGAAGTTGTAAAGTTGTTTTTTCTTGGTCGGCAAGTCATCTAAGCTGACTTCAACAAAACCTTGTTCCTGAAACCAATGAGCCGTCACGGTAGTGAGTACAAAAATAGACTGTAAGCCTTGTTCACGCGCTTGTATTTTAATCGAATCTAAAAGCCGTTCGCCACGATTGCCGCCGCGATAATCGTTATGGGTGGCTACACAAGCGAGTTCACCCATTTTATCTTCGATATAAGGATAAAGTGCAGCGCATGCTATTGTCATACCGTCACGTTCAATCAAGGCAAATTGTTCGATTTCTTGCTCTAAGTGTTCTCTTGAACGTTTCACTAAAATGCCTTTTTCTTCCAAAGGTTTAATTAATTTAAGAATGCCGCCTACATCTTCAATATTGGCTTGGCGGAGTTGTTCGTATGATGTTTGGGATATAAGAGACCCCGCGCCATCTCGAGTAAATAGCTCTTGAAGTAACGCACCATCTTGACGATAACTAACCGTGTGACAACGACTAATCCCCGCCTCTAAACTAGATACAATCGCTTGCAGTGATTGTTTTTCTGGCGCATAGAAAGGCTCGTTTAACATGCAATAAAGTTCGTCTAATTCTAAGTTTCTTAGTAGCTTTCCTTCTTTGCTAACAATACCGTCTTGGTGATTAAATAAAATGAGTTTATCAGCATTGAGTGCGATTGCAGCCTTAGTTGCCACGTCTTCATGCGACAGATTAAATACTTCACCTGTTGATGAATATCCCATAGGGGACAACAACACAATGGAGCCATCATTTAGATGGTCGTTAATGCCATCCACATCAATCCGACGAACAACACCAGTATTTTCAAAGTCGACCCCATCGCGCACGCCTATGGGCATAGCAACCACTAAATTGCCTGAGCACACTCGAATATGTGAACCATGCATGGGTGAATTAGCCAGCCCCATGGTTAATAACGCTTCTACTTGTGCACGCACTGAACCTGCTGCGTCTTTTACACATTCAAGGGTTTGTTTATCAGTGATACGAATACCTTGATGAAAGCGTGGGGGCAGGTCACGCAGTGCCACTCGCTCATCAATTTGTGGTCTTGCACCGTGAACTAAAACCAAACGCACACCTAAGCTATTTAACAAGGCAATATCATGAATGATGTTAGCAAAGTTAGTTTCTTCAATGGCTTCGCCACCAAACATCAACACAAAGGTTTTACCTCTGTGAGCGTTAATGTATGGTGCCGAATTGCGAATGATTTTAACACTATCGATATGTGAAGCGACCACCAATTAATCCTTACTTATTTTGCGCTAATTCAGCGTCTAAAGCTTTAGTGACTGGGTCTATACCAGTACCACCTAAGATACTACGTTTATCGACTAAATATTCCAGTTGCAAGATTTCATAGACATCGTTTTCAATTAAGTCCGAATATTGCTGCAACTCAGCAATGCTTAACTCTTCAATCGCTTTTTTCTTCTCTAGCGCGGCTAGTACCACTTGACCCGAAATGTCATGAGCGGTTCTAAAGGGGATACCTTTAGCAACAAGATAATCGGCTAATTCAGTAGCATTGGCATAGCCTTCACGCGCTGCCTTAGCACAACGTTCTGAGTCTAACTTAATGCTGTCAATTACCTCACAGGCAATACATAAACAGATATGCCACTGCGTCACCGCATCAAGCAAACCTTCTTTGTCTTCTTGCATATCTTTGTTGTAAGCAAGTGGCAAACCTTTCATCGTCACTAACATACCTTGTAAACTGCCGAATACGCGGCCACATTTTCCACGCATTAGTTCTAGGGCATCAGGGTTTTTCTTTTGTGGCATCAATGAAGAGCCAGAAGTCACTTCATCACCCAAGGTAATAAATCCGGCTTCACCAGAGTTGAAGAAAATTAAGTCTTCGGCCATACGCGACATGTGCATCATGCTGGTGCTGGCAGTAAATAAAAGTTCCAACACAAAATCACGGTCTGACACCGCATCTAAGCTATTTAAACAGGGGCTATCAAAGCCTAATTCACTGGCAATTTCATAACGATCAATGGGGTAGGTAGTACCTGCTAAAGCACCACAACCCAAAGGCGACTGGTTTAAGCGCACTCTTAAGTCACGTAAGCGACTAATGTCACGTTTAAACATTTCCACATAAGCCAAACACCAATGTGGGTAACGTACGGGTTGAGCTCGTTGTAAGTGGGTATAACCGGGTAAAATAACCGTTTTGTTATGGTTAGCCGTGCCAACTAAAGAGGCTTTGACATTTTCTAAGTCGGCAATCAATAGGTCAACATGCTCACGTGTCCATAATCTGAAGTCTGTGGCCACTTGATCATTTCGGCTACGACCAGTGTGCAGCTTGCGAGCTATATCACCAAGTTGTTCGATTAGTGTGGCTTCAACAAAGCTATGAATGTCTTCTTCATCGCTTGCGTCAAAGTCTAAAGTGCCTGACTCGGCTTTTACCAACAAATCTTGCAGCGCTTGTTCAAGCTGCATTTGTTCGTCTTGGGTTAATACACCGGCTTTATAAATGGCTTTTGACCAAGCTATGGAGCCCCGAATATCTTGACTGGCCAACGCACGGTCGAAAGGTAAAGAATCATTTACCCGTTTGAACATGGCACTGCTACCATCTTGGAAACGTCCACCCCATAAGCTCATTATTTTAGACCTGTATTTTTAAAGGCCAAGCCTTGTTTGTTCATGGCTTCGATACGACTAGATAAGCTGTAAAGACGAATAAAACCTTCGGCGTGGCCTTGGTCGTAAACATCATCTGCACCAAATGTGGCGAAGTCTTCAGAATACAAACTGTTTGGAGATTTTCTTTGGGTAACAGTAGCTTGCCCTTTATATAGTTTAATCACTATTTCGCCCGTGACTTTGTGTGCAAAACTTGCTGCGCCAGCTAAAAGTGAATCGTTTAAGGCTGTGAACCAACGGCCATCATACATAACATGTGAATACTCAAGACCGATTTGCTCACGGTATTTAAGTGATGCTTTGTCTAATACCAAACACTCTAAGGCTTTATAAGCTTTCATCATGACCGTGCCGCCAGGCGTTTCGTAACACCCACGAGACTTCATACCCACTAAACGATTTTCAACGATGTCGATACGGCCAACACCATGAGCGGCAGCCATTTCGTTTAACTTCATCAGTACGCCATAAGGTGATAATTTTTCGCCATTAACTTTGGTTAATTTTCCTTCTTCAAAGCTAAGTTGAATACGTTCTGGTTTATCTGGAGCGTCTTCTGGATCTACTGTCAATGTCCAGATCCCTTTAGTAGGTTCACACCATGGATCTTCTAACTCACCACCTTCATGAGATATATGCCAAGCGTTGGCATCTCGACTATAAATTTTTGTCAAAGAAGCGGTGCATTCAATGTTACGTTCGGCTAGATAATCAAGTAAATCTTCTCGAGATACCATGTCCCATTCACGCCAAGGGGCTATCACTGATAATTCTGGAGCAAGAGCAGCAAAAGTGCTTTCAAAACGGACTTGGTCATTACCTTTACCAGTACAACCATGACAAAGCGCATCCGCACCCACCTTAAGAGCAATTTCTACTTGCGCTTTAGCAATAATAGGACGAGCCATGGACGTCCCTAGTAAATACTCACCTTCGTATACTGCGCCAGTGGTAATAGTTGGGTATATATAGTCGGCGACAAATTCTTCTTTTAAGTCAACGATATAACACTCGCTTGCGCCAGTGGCGAGCGCTTTTTCACGGAGCCCAACTAACTCTTCGTCGCCTTGACCAACATCAGCTGCAAAAGCGATAACTTCACAGTTATAGGTTTCTATTAACCAAGGGATGATAGCTGATGTATCTAGTCCACCCGAATACGCCAAAACTACTTTTTTAAATTCTTTATTTGATTTAATGGCCATGATATTTCCTGTTCAAAAGCAGCTGCGAGTTTCGTAATAGCCACGAACTAACACATTGCTGCACTAATTAATTTCTTTCAATAAAGTGTTAATAGTTAACACATTACTGAATTGTTATTTTTGTACTATTGCTCTAATTAAACGGCGACTGACTTGAAGCTGTTTTCCTAATTTCTTGGTTTGAAGCCGCTTGCTAACAATTGTACCAAAATAGCATTTTGTCCATGCATACGATTTTCAGCTTGTTGCATTAATAATGATGCATCGCTATCGATCAAACTGCTGCTAATTTCTAAATCCCTGTGTGCTGGTTGACAATGTAATACGTATTCAGCACCAGTTTTTTCCATTAATGCTTCGTTAATCTCGTAACCAGCAAAGGTATCTTTGATATCAGCTAATGGAGTTTCGTCACCCATAGAAAGCCAAGTGTCTGTATATAAAATATGTGAACCATTTGCAGCGTTAATGTCAGTGCTAACGGTTAGCTTACCGCCATACTGCTGGGCACGAGCGTGGGTTAGTTTTATAATATTTTCGTCAACTTCATAACCTTCTGGTGTGATGACAACGACTTCACAACCAAGTGCTACACCCACCAACATCAGCGAATGTGTGACATTATTACCATCACCAATATAGGCTAACTTCACTTTACTCAAGTCGTCGTAATATTCGCTGATAGTGAGGTAATCAGCTATTGCTTGGCAGGGGTGATACATATCACACAAAGCATTGATAACGGGTACTTTAGATGATTCAGCTAATTCTTCTAGAGTGCTATGTGCAAAAACTCGAGCCACTATAGCATTTGCCCAACAGGCTAGGTTAGCGCCCATATCTTTAACGTCTTCACGACCGGCTAATTTATTTGATTGAGTGTCTAGGTAAACCATATGACCACCTAGCCTATTGATACCAATGTCAAAACTTACACGAGTTCGTAGGGAAGGTTTTTCAAATAAGGCAACAATTGAAAGACCATCTAAGGCCGTGCGATAACCATCAGGATTATTTTTGATGGTTTTAGCTAAAACTAATAAATTGTATAATTGTTCTGAGGTCCAATCTTTAAATGAAAGAAGATCCTTTTTCATAATGAAGCCTTGTAACTAGGTGTATTTATTTGAGGAGCGATTTTGCTGCCTATTGTTCGGTGTTGCAACAAACCAAGCAATTTTTCTGCATTTTTCCAACTGGCAATAGTGACACTACGACCTAAGCTATTTGCTGCATTTAATGCGGCTTGAACTTTGACTATCATGCCGTCACGTATAACGTTTTGCGCGATGAGTATTTCAATTTGCTCATTGTTTAAGTGTTCAATTAAGTTTTTGTTAGCATCTAGCACACCAGGCACATCTGATAAAAGCAGTAGCTGAGCATCTAATAACTGGGCAATCACTGTGGCGGCTTGGTCAGCATTAACATTGAGTAAGTTACCATTATTGTCTGCACCAATAGAACTGATGATAGGTAACATGTGTGTTGCAGCCAATGCTCTTAATAAAGTTGCATCGCCGGGTTTGACTGTACCTACGGCTCCCAGTTCTTTACGCATAACGCTTGCATGACATATTTTTCCATCTAACAAACTCAACCCAACTGGGTTTAGACCCGCTCGCATGGCTAATCCACATAACTGCTTATTAGCGGTGCCTGCAAGTGCACCAGTGATGAACGGCATATGTTCTCTAGGGGTGACACGCAAACCATCAATTTTTTGGCTGGTAATATTAAGCGCGCTAAGCAACTCCTCTACCATCGCACCACCGCCATGGACTAAAACTATAAAATAAGTTTTTTGTAGCTCGCCCATGGTGCCTAATAATGCCAGAGCCGCCTCTTTATCTTGCATAAACGCGCCGCCCACTTTAATCACTAATGAGTTTTTATGATTTTCTTTGTTAGTATATTTATTACTCATCGTTAGCTTACTAACCCTTTGTGTGATTCAAAGCCAAAGCGCAAGTTTGCACATTGTATTGCTTGAGATGCCGCGCCTTTTAATAGATTGTCAATGGCACTGACTACAACAAGATAGCCAGTTTTTTTGTCAAACTTCCAGAAAAGGTCACAGTAAGGTGTGCCGACTACATCATCTATTTTAGGCCAGCTATTTCTGAGCCTTACAATAAGATTGCCTCGATATGCTTGTTGATAAGCATCGGTAATCTGTTGCTCAGTTACATCAGTTGCTATTTTTACTGTAATTGTCGCTAAAATACCGCGCTTAAAATTACCCAAATGTGGAGTGAAAATCACATCTGTTCCTAAATAGTCAGTAATTTCAGGTTGATGTCTATGTCCCAGTACCCCGTATGCATGTAAACTAACTTCAGCGAAACTGCTATTCAATGACGCTTTTCTGCCTGCCCCTGATACACCCGATACAGCGTTTATAATTGGAAAATGCGCAGTGTTAATTAAATTATTTTGTTGCAACGGTTTTAGAGCGGTCAAAGAAGCTGTTGGATAACAACCTGGAACTGCGACTAAATCTGCGCTACTTATTTGTTCTTGATGCCAATCAGCTAAACCGTATACGGCTTGAGCTAATAGTTTCTCAGCATGGTGTTCGAAGCCATAATACTCTGCGAATTTGTTTTTATCTTTTATTCTGAATGCACCTGACAGGTCCATAATCACTGCTTTTTTATTGGTTTTTGCACCGTTTTTTGCTCCACATAACTCATTCATCCATTTGTGACTGGCTTCATGTGGTGTAGCTAAAAATATTAGATCAAAACATTCTGATAAGGCAGATAAATTATTTTCATCGATAGGCTGCAATGGTAAATCAATTGTATTGAAAAGTTTTGGATGAATATCTCCTAATAATTTTCCTGCATCATTGCTGTTAGTGGAAACATACAAAGCGGCTAACTCAAATTGATTATGGTGGTGAAGGAGTGACGCTAACTCAGCGCCAGTATAACCACTAGCTCCGATAATACAGGTTTTGATCATGGAAAATTTCTCTAAAAGCTCAATGTGAATAGGGTGCTAGAAAATGAAAATTGGGAATAAAAAAGCATTCTTTGCATTAAACCATATAGTCTAAAGCAAAGAATGAGCTATACGCTAGAAAGTCGATTGTCGTCGATATATCATACTGGCGAAGCTAGGCAGGGAAGTAAACAGGAATAATATTTTTGTAACGTTTAAGTACATATAAGATATCTAACCAAAACAAAATGAAATGTTAATTTAATACGCTGATGTAAATATTTCATTTATCAGTCGTTTATGATTTTGGCTTATGGTGCCATGTGTTGTATATTTATGCAATAAAAGTGAATAATTATTTGATCTAATTGTTATGCCAAATTTATCTTTCTTAGAACACTACAGAACCATCATTAAAACGCCGTCGATTAGCGCATTTGACGAGAAATTGAATATGTCGAATAAATCATTAATTGACATATTATC
The DNA here is from genome assembly GCF_913058035.1 of uncultured Paraglaciecola sp. Taxonomy (GTDB): domain Bacteria; phylum Pseudomonadota; class Gammaproteobacteria; order Enterobacterales; family Alteromonadaceae; genus Paraglaciecola. The sequence continues at coordinate 15,474 of NZ_CAJXPA010000078.1, forward strand.
AGGCTGGTTCAGTGATCTTGGTTTTTCCATAACTATTCAACTAGTGCCCGGTGCTGGTAATCAATTTAATATGTTAGCCAAAATTGGCAGCGGAGAAGGAGGTCTGTTGCTTTGTGGTCCTTCAGACACCGTGACCTGTGATGAAGGTCGTTGGCAATCTGATCCCTTTAAAGTCAAACAAGCAGATGGCAAACTTTTTGGTTTAGGTAGTTGTGATATGAAGGGATTTTTTGCATTTATTCTTGAAGCATTAAAAACCATTCCTCTCAATAAATTGAAAAAGCCTTTGTACATTTTGGACACGGCCGACGAGGAGACATCAATGGCTAGTGCGCGTTTTTTTGCTGAGTAACAATTAATTAAGTCAAGTATGGCGATTATTGGTGAGCCTACTGAACGTATCCCCATCTATAAACATAAAGGACACATTGCACAAAGTTTGAATGTTCAAGGTAAAACTGGGCATTCCAGCGACCCCGATAAGGGTGTCAACGCTATTGAGATCATGTATCAAGCGATGGGTCAATTGATGGACTTGCAAAGTAAATTAAAAAAGCCAGTTCCATGATGCTGCCTTTAGTGTGCCCCATGTCACCATGAATTTAGGACACATCAGCGGTGGCGATGCAGAAAATCGTATATGTGAGCACTGTAAGCTCAACTTCGATATGCGGGTTGTGTCTGAGTTAAATGATGATCAAGCCCTTGGTATGATTGAAGAACCGTTAGCTCCAGTATTTGCAAAATATCCCAACCGTTTAAGTTTGGATTTAATGTATCCGACAGCGCTCGCATTTTCTTGCCGTGATGAATAAGATGTTTTGGATTTGGCTGAACAACTTACGGATAAAAAATTTCAAAGTGTTAACTATGCTACTGAGGCACCATTTATCAATCAATTGGGCTGCGATACTATTATCTTAGGTCCTGAAAGTATTGATCAAGCCCGCCAACCAGATGAGTATATTTCTTTAGATTACGTTGTTCCTACTGTGCATATTCCGCAGCAAATGATTAACAAGGTTTGTTTTTAATATTTATTAGCGCCAAGCTGATAAATGCTTCAATAATTTTGAGTTTTATAAATGAGCAAAAGACCTTTTAGATGATGCAAAAAACCATCGCATTGGTTGCTCATGACCATAAAAAACCAGATTTAGTAAAATGGTCTTTGGCGCACCAAGCCGAGTGAAGCAAACATAATTTGGTCGCTACGGGCACAATGGGAGGTTTGCTAAAGACAGAATTGTCTCTAAATATACACTACTTCAAAAGTGATCCCCCAGGTGGTGACCAACAAATAGGTGTATTAATTGCCAAGCTCAAATTAAATTGTTTAATCTTTTTCTGGGATCCTCTGAATCCCGCTCCTCATGATCCCGATGTTAAAGCTTTGCTAAGGATCTGTTCTGTACGGAATTTACCAGTCGTCTGTAATGTGGCGACCGCAGATATGTTGATTACTTCGCCACTGTTTTTAGTTCCAAAATATCACCGTGATGTGCTAAGTTATTAATGTGATTGAATTTTTATTTAAAATGTAATGAGTCAAAGTTACTCATAAAATGTCAAAGGTTTTTCTTTTGTTATTATTAATAGATGATTTAACGCTGAAATAATAAAGGTGGTACTACGAGCAGGTGACTGTGCATAAAAACTCTCCCAAGCATGACTTTTATGTTCTTGATAGTTGTCTTGTCTTTCAGGGTATTGCTCAATAAATGCTAGATTAACGGCGTGGCCGATAGTGACATCAATAACAATAGCATCGTCAATAATTAGGGTGGGGTTTTGCTCAAAAAAGCTCGAAAGTGCATTTAATGTTTCTATACTTAATTGACGATATTCAGCTGCATGGATATTGTTAAACATGTGCTCGATTAAAAGTGCAAAGGCTTTTTCACCTTCCGTCATATCACTTAATACTAAACTGCTATTAATACGATTACGTTTATCCATTTTATTGCCGATGACAAGTCCACTGGTATGATGCAATATTCTCCACACTTTTCCTAAAAACTCTGATGAACGACGGTCAATGATCCCTTGATGTTGACGCCAAGCTAGCCAACCCTCAGTAGGGGTGTCTAGCTGTTCTAAGCCTAAATTTTGCTGCCAGTTTAGCTGCTTGATGTCGCCATGTGCATGAAGAACCTCCATTTTTTGTGGTAAATCAGCCAAACTTTGAAAGTTTTCAAGCACCACTTCTAGTCGTGATTGAACCTCTGAGGGTGGCATATCCATCAACATATCGTAAGCTTCATCTGTGTGGCAGTTTTGTGTTCGAGCAATCTGGCTAGTTAATAATATGATCAACAAGCTCGCTCGAACAGTGATAAGTTCACTAAATAATTCGGGGCGTGCTTTGATTAATAGTCCTAGGTAGAGTAAGACTTCTTGAGTCAGTATTTGGTCGCGAACGTCTTCACGGCAATATTGTATAATCCGTTGCATCAGTTCTTCGTCACTAATAGGGCGCGTGATCAATGAGCCATCGTGATAAGAACGACCTACCTGAATAAACTTTTGCGCCACCAATAGATCCCCAACAGCTAAGCCAATGTCTCCATCAATTTTTCCTTGAAGTCCGGTGGCTTGTCTTAACACCGACCAAAGTCGTAAACGACCCGCCTGCGTATAAACCTCTTCGATTAGCTCACGCACACTTCGCTGTTGATTATAGATATGAATTTTGGCATCAATAGATTGTAACTCCACCATTTTAGTCAGCAGTGCTATCTGCTCGTATAAATTAGTTGCTGCATTTAAACGGGCTTCCAATGTGCTTACATTTGTCTCTAAAGCTATGGCTATTTCTTCGCTGGATAACAGTTGTTTATGCTCGCCAGCTAAGGTTAGTACACAAGATTGCGACAACAAATCAGTTAATGGTGCCTCAGGAAGTACTAAGTCTTTTAAGTGTTCCACATGTTCAACAGCGGCGGTATTAATTAGCTGAGACATAAGGCCATGTAAAACTGGGATCCCCTCGACTTCGCCGCTGGCGATCTGTTTCATCAGTGCATAAAAGGCATTACGATCGGTATCCAATAAATTGTGAGTCAGTAAAACTGTCATCGTTGGCCTGCCTACTTCAGTCCAATTACGGTGCAGGTAACTCAGTTCTGTCTTAAAGCGGCTGACTAAAAATTCTATATCATAACTCAAGAAAAAATCCCGCTGAATGAAAGAAGGTGTTAGGCAAACTGCTCGCTGTTTGCCCATCATGTAAACACGACTAGTGGATAAGCTTTTAAGTCGCCTAGGAATACGACCAGATAAACCAAGTTCATGGCATTGACCGATCTGGGCATGAACTGCGGCGATATCTTCGGGTCGATAAACTTGTATAGGAGAAATATCTTCTAGGGTTTGAGTGCTTACTCCAAAGCTTTCGAGTTCTTGCTTAAGTGCTTGGTCTTCAGCTAGAAATATTAGTTGTACAACAGGTTTTTTAGGTACTTTTATATGTCGACGTCCTAAAGGATCTAAGTCTCCAGGTCGAAGTAATTCGTCCTCTAGTAAACCGCCAAGTATGAATAAACTTTGAGCCCATACTAGTGGAACGTTGTCGTTAGGTATGCGTTTTTGTGAACCTGGCTGCTCACGCTCTTTTTCGACAGACTCTTCTGGCACAAAATATAACTCAGGAAGTAATTTTTGACCGTTTTGCTCGACTAACACTGTGTCGAGACGTTTTCGGTATTCAGTTATTTGTTCTCTGTCATCGCGAAAAAGCGCATCTAAATAAAGATAAGTATAAAACAATGGCCATTCTGATTCGATATGCTCAAACTCTTTGAGTTCTTGTTCTTCGTAATGTAATCGCCCTTCATCTTCAATAGCTGTTTGATGGCCATCACGTAAAAAACGTTTCAGACCGTAATTGCCTTGTAATTTTTGGATAATGTCATTCCGAACTGTATTAGCTAGAGCTTGATCGTCTACTGCAAAAGCCGGATAGCCGATTATGCTCAGCAGTGCCGCGTCTGTTTCTTTGGTATTTGACTCGCGCGGAAGCATAGTGGTTAACGTAATATTAGACTGAGCAATATTATCGGGAATAACATGGATAATGCTTGAGCGCGAACCTTTGGCTCCAAATAAATTAAACCCTGACAATGCTTCTAGTGCTGCTTTTGCCATACCCAGCGAGCTAGCATTGAGCTCGACGTTACCACTATTGCTCTTGGCTCCTCGTTCCCAAATACCAAAGTCCGGCGTGCGATAAGCACGTTCAATGTAATACACTAAATTTTGGATAAAACTGACTTCTTCATCAGTCCAGATTATTTCCAAACCGGATGCAATCATTTGCGCCAGTGTTAGAAGATATACTGACGTCGCATCTACCTGTAAATGTCCCCATTCATCATCACCTACCACACAGTTGCCAGTGGCCGTATCGTATTTGGCATGCAATGCATCGATTGGCTGTCTAGTTGTTTTAAACTTTTCTACTTTAGTAGATTGTGCCATCATCGAACGCAATAAAGCGCGCATTAATTTAACTGTTCGTTGCTGGAGCTCAAAACCGCGTCCACCATCGTCATCCAAGTTACGATAAGCTAAAGCAAGTCCCCACACTGCCAAAATACTATAAACGTTATCTCGAACCCAAGCGTCTTGGTAATTACCATGAACTGTAACAGCTGTACTGGCCGGTAATAATCCTGAAATAGGATGCTGTTTGTCTAAAATGACTGACTTCGTTTGGCCATAATATTGGTCAAGACGAGTCCGTAATTCGATGCCTTGCATAATGATTCCTTATTGCCTGAATTAGTCGAACATACAAAAGGGCCAATTATAAACTAATGATTTTATAAATATGTGTAGTGTAT